>JBLMWW010000116.1:0-31021 GCA_050257435.1 Rudaea sp. | reverse complement strand
CACGTCCTTCGCGCTGTCGCTCAGATGATCGGCGGGCAGCCGGGCGCGCAGGCCCATGCCGAGCAGCGCGCCGGCGAAGACGCAGGCGAAGACGACGACGGCGATGGCGATGGGGGTCACGCAGACTCCTCCTGCCGCGGGGACTCAGGGACCGGGCCGGCGCAGGCGCTCAATCGGCGCTCGGCGGACGCGCGACCTCGTTCACCCAGCGCGCCGTCAGCTTCTCCTGCACGGCGTTCTGGCGCAGACGCGCGTCGAGCCCGGGAAAATCGACCTCGTCGAGCGGCTGATCCTGGTTGAAGCAGGAGAACACGTAGCTCGTCTTCCCGGTCACCGGATCGCGATGCGGCTGCAGGCATTGCGCGCAGATCTCCTTCATCATGCACTGCATCGGCGAGTTGATCGAGCCGATCGCGCGATGTCCGGGCGACAGGTACGGCGCCAGCACCCTGTGCCGCGCCGAGGCGACGGCGGCCATCATCTTGTCCGAACCGATCGCGACGATGCGGTCGCACTCGTGCAACGGCACCGTCTGCTCGCCCAGGCGTCCGCTCGCGTACGCGCGCATCGCCTCGACGATGTTGCCGACGAACGCGCGGTCCTGCGGGCGTGTCGGGGCGAAACCGGGCCCTTCGTCGCAGCACCACACGACGGCATCGGCAGCCGCCTCGATGTCCGTCACCTTGTAGCGATCACCCATGCGCCGATAGCCGGCAAAATACAACACCCTCGAGCCCGCCTCGCGGTACGCGCGGCCGATCGACAGCAGCACGGCGTTGCCGAGTCCGCCGCCGACCAGCGCGACCGTCTTGTCGCGCTCGATCTCGGTCGGCGTGCCGGTCGGGCCCATCAGCACGACCGGCTCGCCGGGCTCGAGCGTGGCGCAGAGGTTCGACGAGCCGCCCATTTCGAGCACGATCACCGACACGAGTCCGCGCTCGCGATCGACCCACGCGCCGGTCAGCGCGAGCCCCTCCATCGCGAGCCGGGTGCCGTGCACCGTCGGCGCGAGCGACTCGTAATTCTGCAGGCGATAGAACTGGCCGGGCCTGAAGCGCCGTGCAGCCGCGGGCGCGTGCACGACGACCTCGACGATCGTCGGCGTGAGCCGCACGACGCGCTCGACGCGCGCGCGCAGCATGTCGTCGAGCCGGCCGAACAGCGCTTCGTCGCTCTCGCGCGCGCCGATCGCCACCCGCGAGAGCATCCGGGACACGATCGGATAGCCCTGCTTCGCGCTCGCCATCGCCTTGACGACGTTGCCGAAGTACGACGGGTGGAGGTCGCCGAAGAAGCTCGTCGCGCGACCATCGTCGCGGATGCGTGTGAGCACCGCGGGCTTTGTTGGCTTCGCGAGGCCGCGCAGCGGCGTCACGCGCGCGCCGTCCTCGTCGCGCAGCTCGAAGTAACGCCCGTCGACGGCGAAATGCGCCGGATCCTCGCGCGCAAGCACCGTATTGGGCTGCGTCCCGGCGGCAACGAGGATCGTGCGCGCCGGAAGGAGCGTACGCGCGCGCTCGCGCCATTGGCCCGCGTCGTCGCGCGCCTGGGCGGATACGGTCAGTCCGACCGCATGACCCGCCTCGTCGACCTCGATCGAGAGCGGCGTCAGTCCTTCGGCGAAGCGAATGCCCTCCTCCAGCGCCTTCTCGACTTCCTCGTGGTTCAGCGTGTACGACGGGCTGTCGACGAGCCGCTTGCGATAGACGATCGTCGCGCCACCCCAGCTGCGCAGCAGCTCGGCGAGCGCCGGAGGCCGGCCCTCCGTCTTCGCCTGCGCGCGTTCGGTGCGAAGCGCGCGTGCGTGCGAGAGGAACTCCTCGGCGATCAGGAATTCGTGGTCGCTCCACGCGTCCTCGACGAAGGCGCGGCCGTGGGCCTGCACCAGCGCCTCGTAGCGCGCGAGAAACTTCTCGACCTGCACCGGATAGTAGGCGAGCGCCTCGGTCGCCGTGTCGATCGCGGTCAAGCCACCGCCGATGACGACGACCGGCAGGCGGACCTGCATGTTCGCGAGCGAATCCTCCTTCGCCGCGCCGGTGAGCTGCAGCGCCATCAGGAAATCCGACGCCGTGCGAACGCCGTTGGCGAGCCCGTTCGGCAATTCGAGCACCGTGGGGCGCCCCGCGCCGAGCGCCAGCGCCACGTGATCGAAGCCCAGCGCGAACGCGTCCTCGGCGTCGAGCGTGCCGCCGAAGCGCACGCCGCCGTAGAGCGCGTAGCGCTCGCGCCGCTCGAGCAGGAGCCGGATCACCTTGAGGAAGTTCTTGTCCCAGCGCACCGTGATGCCGTATTCGGCGACGCCGCCGAAGCCGGCCATGACGCGGTCGTCGAGGGGCTCGGTGAGCGAGGCGAAGTCCTCGATCGGCACGAACGGCACGCGCTCGCCGGTCACGGTCACGCCCGAGAGCGCGGGGTCGAGCGGCTCGATCTTCAGGCCGTCGATGGCGACGACCGTGTGGCCGTCGTTCAGCAGGTGATGCGCGAGCGTGAAGCCCGCAGGTCCCTGGCCCACTACGAGCACCCGCCGGCCGGTCGGCGGCAACGGCCTCGGGCGGCGCAGATCGAGCGGGTTCCAGCGCGTCAGAAGCGAATAGATCTCGAAGCCGAACGGCAACGCGAGCACGTCCTTCAGCACGCGCGTCTCCGACTGGGGAATGTCGACCGGATCCTGCTTCTGGTAGATGCACGCCTTCATGCAGTCGTTGCAGATCCGGTGCCCGGTGGCGGCGGCCATCGGGTTGTCGATGCAGATCATCGCCAGTGCGCCGACGGCGTATCCCTCCGCGCGCAGCTTGTGGAATTCGGAGATGCGCTCCTCGAGCGGGCATCCGGCGAGCGTCACGCCGAAGAAGGACTTCTTGAACGGATCGTTGCCGGCAGGTTGCGCGGGAGCGTCGGGTCCGGATGCGGACCGCTTTTCCACCAAGCCGTGCGCGCACGAATCCTTGCCCTGCTCGTGGCACCAGATGCAGTAGTGCGCCTGGTCGAGGCTGCCGACGAGATCGGTGCCGGCATCGGTCAGGGCGAAGCCGTCACGGCGGCGCAGGCCTTCGTCGCCCGGCCGCTGGAGGGCGGCAACGCCGTTCACGACAACGGTTTCGACGGGAACGAGCCGCATCACGTCGAGCTTGCGCGGCGCGCGAAACACGACGCCGCGGCGGTGCGCCGATCTGCCCTCGGGCGTCTGGCTCGCCCACGCGGCGTAGCGCAATGCGAGATCGAGCGCGGCTTCGTGCGAAGCCTCGTCCTGCTGCCACGCGGTCACGGCGCGTGCGAACGCGAGCTCGAACGCCTGCACGTCGTCGTGCTTCCCGATGACGGCCTCGAGATCGGCCCGCAGACGCGGGCCGTCGAGCGTCGCAGCGACGTCGGCCTTGATCGCGTTCATCGCCTTGCGTTGCACGAACTGCCGCTTCACGGCGTAGAGCGGCGCAAGCTCGTGGTGCCGCGCCTCCAGTGCCCGCACCGCCTCCTCGATGCCGAACAGCTCGGCCAGGAAATCCTCGAGATGCGGCGCGACGTCGATCAGCAGGGCCGACTCCTCCTTCGGGGCGAGCGCGGCCGGGTCGGCACGCGCGCCGCGCAGGCGCACGGCAAGCGCGCCGTCGGCGCGCGCGACATGCGCGACGAAGCGCTCGTCGATCGTTGCGGCCCCTTCGACCGAATAGAGGTCGCCGAAGGCGAGGCCGTGGGCAAGTCGAAGCATCAAGGTCCGGCATCGCGCGGGAAACGGCCGGCGCGAGGCAAATCGTCGATTTTATCGTTGTCGGGGCACGCGCCGACAGGGGCGCGTCGTCATATGCTTATCGCGTTGTGCGCGAACGCGCGTTGACCCGCGTCAAGCGGGCGGGCGTCGGCCATTTGCTACCATCCGCCCCACCGTCGCGGCGTCGCCGGATGCCCGGTTACCCGCGCCGCGATCGAGGGAATGCGCATGCCACGCCGTGTCGTCATCCTGTTCCTGCTCGTCACCCTGCTGGGGGTCGTCGGCGTGCGCAATGCGCTCGCCCAGACGATCAAGCTCGGTGAAATCAACGAGTACAAGCAGTTTCCCGCGTTCCTCGAGCCGTACCGTAAGGGTATGGAGCTTGCGACCGAGGAAATCAATGCCGCGGGCGGCGTGCTCGGGCGCAAGATCGAAGTCGTCTCGCGCGACGACAACGGGGTACCGGGGGATGCGGTCCGTGCCGCCGAGGAGCTCCTGACGCGCGAGCGCGTCGCGCTCCTGATGGGCACCTTCGCGTCCAACGTCGGCCTCGCCGTCGCCGATCTCGCGAACCGCCGGCACGTGCTGTTCATCGCCGCCGAGCCGCTGACCGACAAGATCGTGTGGGAGGACGGCAACAAGTACACGTTCCGGCTGCGTGCGTCGACGTACATGCAGACGGCGATGCTGGTCCCGGAGGCGGCGCGGCTCGGCAAGAAGCGCTGGGCGATCGTTTACCCCAATTACGAGTATGGTCAGGCGGCGACCGCGACCTTCAAGCAGCAGCTCGCGGCGCGCCAGGCCGGCGTGGAGTTCGTCGAGCAGGCCGTGCCGCTGGGCAAGATCGAGCCGGGCGCGGTCGTGCAGGCATTGATCGACGCGCGTCCGGACGCGATCTTCTCGTCGCTCTTCGGGCCCGATCTCGCGCGCTTCGTGCGCGAGGGACGCTTGCGCGGCCTCTTCAACGATCGTCCCGTCGTGAACCTGCTGGGCGGCGAGCCCGAATACCTCGATCCGCTGAAGGACGAGGCTCCGGTCGGCTGGTTCGTCACGGGCTATCCGTGGTACGCGATCGACACGCCGGAGCACAAGCGCTTCCTGGACGCGTACCAGGCGAAGTTCGGCGACTATCCGCGCCTCGGCTCGGTCGTCGGTTACAGCGCGGTGAAATCGGCGGCGGCGGCGCTCGCGCGCGCCGGCTCGACCGACACGGAGAAGCTGGTCGCCGCGATGCGCGATCTCCCGGTCGACACGCCGTTCGGGCCGATCCGTTATCGGGCGATCGACCACCAGTCGACGATGGGCGCGTACGTCGGTCGCACCGCAGTGCGCGACGGCAAGGGCGTCATGGTCGACTGGCGCTATGCGGACGGCAAGGACTACCTGCCGCCCGACGACGTCGTGCGCCGGCTGCGGCCCGCCGACTAGGGCGCGGTCGCGTTGGCGGACCTCGCGTGAACGGGCCGCAACCAAGCGCGGCACCCTAGCGCGTGCCCCTCGCGTCGCTTGCCGTCCAGCTCCTGAACGGCCTCGCGTCCGCGTCGTCGCTGTTCCTGATCGCTGCCGGCCTCACGCTGATCTTCGGCGTGACGCGCATCGTCAATTTCGCCCACGGCTCGTTCTTCATGCTCGGCGCGTACGTCGCCTATTCCGCAGGCACCGCGCTCGGTGCGTACGCCGGCGCGCCGCTCGGCTTCTGGGGCGGCGTGGTCGCGGCCGCAACCTTCGTCGCGGTGCTGGGCGCACTCGTCGAGGTCCTGCTCCTCAAGCGTCTCTACGCCGCTCCCGAGCTCCTCCAGCTCACGGCGACGTTCGGCGTCGTGCTGATCGTGCGCGACGCCGCGCTCGCGCTGTGGGGCGCCGAGGACCGGCTCGGTCCGCGGGTTGCCGGGCTCGACGGTACCGTCACGTGGCTCGGTCGCGCGATCCCGCAGTACGACCTGTTCCTGCTGGGCGTCGCACCGCTCGTGCTGATCGGCCTGACGCTGCTCGTGAAGCGCACGCGCTTCGGCGTGCTGGTACGCGCCGCGTCCGAGAATCGCATCCTCGCCGGTGCGCTCGGCATCGACCAGCGTGCGCTCTTCACGTCCGTCTTCGCGCTCGGCGCCTTCCTCGCGGGACTCGCGGGTGCGCTCACGCTGCCGCGCGAGCCGGCGAATCTCGGCATGGATCTCGGAGTCATCGCAGACGCCTTCGTCGTCACCGTGCTGGGCGGCCTCGGCTCGATTCCGGGGGCGTTTCTCGCGGCGGTGATCATCGGCGTGACGAAGGGGCTGTGCATCGCCGCCGGCACGATCGACGTGGGAGGCCTCGCGATCGCGATGCCGAAGCTCACGCTCGTCATCGAGTTCGTTCTGATGGCCGGTGTGTTGCTCGTGCGTCCGTCGGGGTTGCTCGGCGTCCCGGCCGTGACGACGCCGACGACCGCGGTCGCCGAAGAGCGTGCGCTCGTGAAGCGCCCCACGCGGCGCGCCGCCGTGGTCGCGCTCGCCCTGGCCGTGTGCGGCGCGCTGCTGCCGCTCTCGGGCGATCCGTACGCGGTCGTGCTTGCCACCGACCTCCTGATCGCGGCGCTCTTCACGTCCAGCCTGCAGCTCGTTGTCGCGCGCGGAGGCATCGTGTCGTTCGGCCATGCGGCGTTTTTCGGCGTTGGCGCGTACGCGAGCGCGCTGGCCGCGACGCACGGGTTTCCGTTCGTTGCCGCGCTCCTGCTCGCACCGGTGGCCGCATGCATCGCCGCACTCGCCTTCGGCGCGCTTTGCACCCGGCTTTCCGGCATCTACCTCGCGATGCTCACGCTCGCGTTCGCGCAGATCCTGTGGTCGATCGCCGTGCAATGGGATACGGTGACGGGGGGCTCGAACGGCATCACCGGCGTGTGGCCGCCGGAGGCATTCGCCGATCGCGCCCGTTACTACTGGCTCGTCCTGGTGGTCGTCGCCGTCTCGATGGCCGCGCTCGCCGCTGCCGCGTTCACGCCCTTCGGCTACGCGCTTCGCGCCACGCGGGACTCGCCGCTTCGCGCCGCGGCGCTCGGCATCGACGTGCGCGCCCGGCGCACGAAGGCGCTTGCGCTTTCCGGCGCCTTCGCCGGCATCGCGGGCGGATTGTTCGCGTACTCCAAAGGCGGCGTCGCCCCCGACGCCTTGTCGATCCCCCGCTCGGTCGATGCCCTCGTCATGATGCTGCTCGGCGGACAGAACGCGCTCCTCGGTCCGTTGCTCGGCGCCACGGCCTTCGGCTGGTTGCAGGACGTGCTCGCGCGCGCGACCGAATACTGGCGCGCAGCGGTCGGCATGGTCATTCTCGTCATCGTGACGCTCTTCCCGTATGGCATCGGCGGCGCGGCCATGCGCGTGCGCCGACGGCCATGACGGCGAGCGCATTCGGAATGCCGAGCGCGGGCGCGACGCTCGAAGCCACTTCGCCGCCCGAGGTCGCATCCGGGCGCACGCCACTTCTTCGCGTGCGCTCGCTTTCGAGATCGTTCGGCCAGGTGGCCGCCGTGCGCGACGTCTCGTTCGACGTCGCGCGCGGCGAAATGGTGGCGATGATCGGGCCGAACGGCGCCGGCAAGACGACGTGCTTCAATCTGATCCACGGCGAGCTCGCACCCGATCGCGGCGCCGTGACGTTCGACGGGGCGTCGATCCTCGGCATGGCCACGCACGCGCTCGCGCGTCGCGGCATCGGCCGCACGTTCCAGGTCGCCGCCACCTTCCCGTCGATGACGGTGCGCGAGAGCGTTGCGCTCGCGCTCGCGGCGCACGACCGCCGGGATCATCGGGTCCTCGCCCCGTTCCTCGCCGCGCGGGCGCCGGGCGTCGACCGGGTCCTCGCCCGCCTGCGCATCGACGACCTCGCCGATGTCCATTGCGCGACGCTCGCCTACGGCGACGCCAAGCGGCTGGAGCTCGCGCTGGCGCTCGCCGGCGAGCCGCGCCTGCTCATGATGGACGAGCCGACGGCGGGCATGACGCAGCGCTCGCGCCATGACCTGATGCGCCTCGTCGCCGATCTCGCGCATGGCGAGGACGTCGCGGTGCTGTTTACCGAGCACGACGTCGACGTCGTGTTCGCGTTCGCGACCCGCGTGATCGTCCTCGACGAGGGCGCGATCATCGCGAGCGGACCGCCCGAGGCGATCCGCCGCGATCCACGCGTGCAGGCGGTTTATCTCGGGCTCGACGAGGGTTCGCCGCCCAACGTCGAATAGCGGGCGATTCGCTTCACGCGGACGCCTACCCGCCGCGTTGATGAAGGTCAATACCCGCGCGGGAGGTAGAACCTAGACTGGCAACGCCGGGAAAACCCGCGTCGAAGCATGCGCGCCGCCCTGATCCGCAAGACACCCGTACACGACCCGCCACCCAACCTCGTCGACTACGACGACGCGCGCCGGCGGTTCTCGTGGGATGCCGTGCGCGCCGAGCTCGGCCTCGCAGCCGACGGCTTCGTCAACCTCGCGCATTGCGCGGTCGAACGGCACCTCGCCACGCCGGCCCGCCACCACGTGGCCTTCCGCTTCATCGGCCGCGACGACCATCGGCGCGCGGTCACCTACGCGGAACTGGCACGGCTCACCAACCGCTTCGCGAACGTGCTGCGCCAGCTCGGCGTGACGAAGGGCGATCGGCTCTTCCTCCTGACCGGACGCAATCCCGAGCTCTACGTCGTCGCGCTGGGCGCGCTCAAGAACGGCACCGTCGTCACGCCGCTCTTCTCCGCCTTTGGCCCCGAGCCGATCAGGACGCGCATGACGCTCGGCGAGGCAAAGGTGCTCGTGACGACGGAGACGCTCTACAAGCGCAAGGTCGCGGGGATCGTCGCCGATCTCCCGCACCTGAAACACGTCCTGCTGATCGGCGAAGGCAGCGAGCCGACGCACGTCGCCGGGACGCACGACCTGAACACGCTGATGGCGCATGCGAGCGATACGTTCGACGTCGTGCGCACGACCGCGGAGGATCCGGCGCTGCTGCATTTCACCAGCGGTACGACGGGAACGCCGAAGGGCGCGATCCACGTCCATGGGGCGGTGCTCACGCATTACGCAACGGGCAAGTACGCGCTCGATTTGCACCCCGACGACATCTTCTGGTGCACCGCCGATCCGGGCTGGGTCACGGGCACGTCGTACGGAATCATCGCCCCGCTCCTGCACGGCGTGACCAGCGTCGTCGACCAGGCCGAATTCGACGCCGAGCGCTGGTATCGCCTGCTGCAACAGGAGAAGGTCAGCGTCTGGTACACCGCGCCGACCGCCGTCCGCATGCTGATGAAGGCCGGCGTCGGGATGGCGAAGCGCTTCGCGTTCCCGTCGCTGCGCTTCGTCGCGAGCGTCGGCGAGCCGCTCAATCCCGAGGCGGTGTGGTGGGGCGAGGAGGCCTTCGGGCTGCCGATTCACGACAACTGGTGGCAGACCGAGACGGGCGGCATCATGATCGCCAACACGCCCGCGATGGACATCAAGCCGGGGTCGATGGGCAAGCCGCTCCCCGGCGTCGATGCCGCCATCGTGCGGCGCCACGACGACGGCACGTGCGAGGAGATCCGCACGCCGGACGTCGAAGGCGAGCTTGCCTTGCGACGCGGATGGCCGTCGATGTTTCGCGGCTATCTGCATCAGGACGAGCGCTACCGCAAGTGCTTCTGCGGTGAGTTCTACCTGACCGGCGATCTCGCCAGGCGCGACGCCGACGGCTATTTCTGGTTCGTCGGCCGCGCCGACGACGTGATCAAGTCCGCGGGCCACCTGATCGGCCCCTTCGAGGTCGAGAGCGCGCTGATGGAGCATCCGGCGGTCGCCGAGGCGGGCGTCATCGGCAAGCCCGACCCGGTCGTGGGCGAAACGGTGAAGGCGTTCGTATCGCTCAAGGGGGGGTACGAGCCCGGCGACGACCTCGCGCTCGAACTCCTCGGCCACGCGCGCACGCGCCTCGGCGCGGCGGTCGCGCCGAAGGAGATCGCATTCCTGCCGACGCTGCCGCGCACGCGCAGCGGCAAGATCATGCGGCGCCTGTTGAAGGCGCGCGAGCTCGGACTGCCCGAAGGCGATACGTCGACGCTCGAGGCGGGCGCATGACCGGCCTTTGCAGGGGTCGGCAGTGAGCAAAACGCTGGTCGTCGAGCACTCGCGCGGCGGCAATCGCGTCGCGCGACGCCTCGCCGCCTCGCGCACCCGCGTCGGGCGCACCACGCGAGCGGCGGCACGATGAACGAGATCGCGACGGATGCGACGACGTCGCCCGCGCTCGAGCGCGCGCTGTTGCGCGACATGGTCCGCATCCGCCGCTTCGAGGAGCGCTGCGCGGAGCTCTACGGCGAGCTCAAGATCCGCGGCTTCCTGCACCTCTACATCGGCGAGGAAGCCGTTGCGGTCGGCGCGATGCACGCGCTCGCTCCCGACGACAACGTCGTCGCGACCTACCGCGAGCATGGCCACGCGCTCGCGCGCGGCATCGCGGCGGATCGAATCATGGCCGAGATGTACGGCAAGCGCGAAGGGCTGTGTCGCGGGCGCGGCGGCTCGATGCACCTTTTCGACGCGGCGACGCGCTTCTACGGTGGCAACGCGATCGTCGGCGGCGGACTACCGCTCGGCGTGGGCCTCGCCCTGGCGGACCGCATGCAGGACCGTGGGCGCGTCACCGCCGTGTTCTTCGGCGAGGGCGCCGTTGCCGAGGGCGCGTTCCACGAATCGATGAATCTGGCGGCGCTGTGGCGCCTGCCCGTCGCCTTTTTCTGCGAGAACAACTACTACGCGATGGGAACGGCCCTCGCGCGCTCGGAGTCCCAGGTGGACCTGTGCGTCAAGGCGGCGGCGTTCGGCATGCCGACGGCCAAGATCGACGGCATGGACGTCCTCGCGGTGCATCGCGCCGCGCGCGCGGCGGTCGACTACGTGCGTAACCGCGGGGGGCCGTTTTTCGTCGAATTCCAGACGTACCGGTACCGCGCGCATTCCATGTTCGACCCCGATCTCTACCGCGAAAAGCGCGAGATCGAGGGATGGAAGAAGCGCGGGCCGATCCACACGCTCACCAACGCGATGAAGGCGAGAGGCGCGCTGACCGAGGACGACTTCCTCGCGATCGACGTGACGGCCGCCGCCGAGGTCGAGCGCGCGGTCGCCTTCGCCGAAGCCGGCACGTGGGAGCCCGTGGAGGACCTTGCGCGCGATCTTTCCACGGAGACGCTCGCGTGAAGATGACTTATCGCGAGGCGACGCGCGCCGCGCTGCACGATGCGCTCGCCGCGGACCCGCGCGTGTTCCTCATGGGCGAGGACGTCGGCAAGTACGGCGGCGCCTACGCGGTGTCGAAGGGCTTCTTCGACGAGTTCGGGCCCGAGCGGATTCGCGACACCCCCCTGTCGGAGCTTGCGTTCGTCGGCGCCGGCATTGGTGCGGCGCTCGGCGGCATGCGCCCCATCGTCGAGGTGATGACGGTGAACTTCAGCCTCCTCGCGCTCGACCCGATCGTCAATACCGCGGCACTCTATCGCCACATGTCGGCCGGGCAGTTCCACGTGCCGATCGTCATCCGCATGGCGACCGGCGCCGGGCGCCAACTCGCCGCGCAGCACTCGCACAGCCTCGAGAACTGGTATGCGCACGTGCCGGGATTGACCGTGCTCGCGCCGGCCACGATCGACGACGCGCGCGGGATGCTTGGCATCGCGCTGACGATGGAAGATCCCGTCGTGATCTTCGAGCACGCCCTGCTCTACAACATGGAGGGCGAGCTGACCGACGCGTGGCGCATCTGCGACCTGCATTCGGCGAGGCGCATGCGCGAAGGGCGCGACGTGACGATCGTCGCGTGGGGCGGAACGCTCGGCAAGGCGCTCGCCGCGGCCGATGCCCTCGCCGCCGACGACATCGAAGCCGAGGTGATCGACCTGCGCGTGCTGCGGCCGCTCGACGACGCCACGCTGATGGCATCGATCCGCCGCACGCACCGCGCCGTCATCGTCGACGAGAGCTGGCGTACCGGAAGCCTCGCGGGCGAAATCATGGCGCGGATCATGGAGCAGGCGCTTTTCGACCTCGATGCACCGGTCGCGCGCGTATGCACGGAGGAAGTGCCGATTCCTTACGCGAAGCACCTCGAGGACGCGGCGCTGCCGCAGCCTTCGAAGATCGAGGCGGCGGTGCGCAGGATGCTCGGCAAGGCATGAGCACGCAAAGCCGACCGAGGCCCGAATCGCGGAGAATGGTCCAGTGAGGCGCGGATGATCGAGTTCAAGCTGCCATCGCTCGGCGCCGAAATGGACGAAGGCACGCTCCTCGAGTGGAAGGTGAAGCCCGGCGACACCGTGCGCAAAGGCGACGTCGTCGCGGTGGTCGACACGAGCAAGTCGGCGATCGACGTCGAGATCTGGCAGGAGGGCACCGTCTTCGAGCTCATGCACGCCATCCACGACAAGGTACCGGTGGGAACGGTGATCGCTCGCCTCCTCGAGCCGGGCGAAACGCCCGAACATGCCGAGGAAGAGAAGCGCCGGCTCGCGAGCGAAGCCGCACGTGCGCCGCCGGTGTCGGGGGTGCGCGCGCCCGTCGCGCCGGTGGGCGCCGCGCCGGCCGCCGCCGCTCCGATCGCCGCGGTCGAACGCCGGCGCGTGTCGCCCGCTGCGCGGATGCGCGCCGAGGCGCTCGGCCTCGATCTCGCGCGCGTGCCCGGCACCGGGCCGCAGGGGGCCGTGACGCTCGAAGACGTCGAAAATGCGGCGCAGGCCGCACGACCCACGGCCGCAGCCGCCGCCACGCCGGCCGATCGCGCACTTGCGATGCGCGCCGCGATCGGCGCGGTCATGGCGCGCGCCAAGCGCGAGATTCCGCACTACTACCTCGCGACGGACGTTCCGCTCGAGCGCGCGACACGCTGGCTCGCCGCGCGTAACGATGGCAGGCCGATCACCGAGCGCGTGCTGATGGCGGCCCTGCTCGTAAAGGCCGTCGCGCTCGCGTTGCGGCGCTATCCCGAATTCAACGGGCATTACCGCGACGGCGCGTTCGTGCCCGGTGCGGGGATCCACGTCGGCGTCGCGATTTCGCTGCGCCAGGGCGGGCTGATCGCGCCGGCGCTGCGCGACACCGACACGCTGTCGCTGGACGTCCTGATGCAGCGCCTCACCGACCTCGTCGGCCGCGCGCGCGCACTCACGCTGCGAAGCTCCGAAATGTCGGACGCGACGATCACCGTCACGAACCTGGGCGATCAGGGGGTCGACGTCGTGCAGCCGGTGATCTACGCGCCGCAGGTGGCCATCGCCGGCTTCGGCCGCCCGGCGGAGCGGCCGTGGGTGCAGGACGGCAAGGTGGTCGCGCTGCCGATCGTGACGGCGAGCCTCGCCGCGGACCATCGCGCGAGCGACGGTCACCGCGGCGCGCTGTTCCTGAACGAGGTGGGCGAGCGTCTGCAGCAGCCGGAGCATCTGGACGAGGCCTGAGTCATGACCACGATGCCGGAGGACGACACCGCGTTGCGCGCCACCGTCCTGGAAACACTGCGGCGTATCGCACCGGAGGTGGCGGCGCAGTCGCTGAAGCAGGACGTGCCGTTGCGCGACCAGGTCGACCTCGACTCGATGGACTGGCTCAACTTCCTGATCGCGCTGCATCGCAAGCTCGGCGTCGACATCCCCGAATCCGACTATGAGCGGCTCGTGACGCTCGACGATCTCGTGTCGTATCTCCGCTCGAAGCGCTGATGCCGGTCCAGAACCTCCTGATCGCGCGCGCTCTCGAGGAGATCGCCGATCGCCTCGAGATCCAGGATGCCAATCCCTTCCGCGTGCGCGCCTATCGCACCGCGGCGCGCACGATCGGCGAGTACCAGGACGACGTGAAGGAGATCGTCGCGCGCGGCGGCACGGTGGCCGGGTTGCCCGGCATCGGCGCCGACCTCGCCGGCAAGATCAAGGAGATCGCGCAGACCGGCACGTGCGAGGCGCTGGCGCGGCTGCGGCGCGAGATGCCGAGCGCCGTCACCGAGCTGTTGCAGATTCCCGGACTCGGGCCGAAGCGCGTGAAGGCGCTATGGCACGACCTCGACGTGCAGACGCCCGAGCAGGTGCTGCGCGCGGCGCGTGACGGCCGCATTCGCGACCTGCACGGCTTCGGCGAGAAGACCGAGCGCAGCATCGAGTCGGCGGTCGCGGCGCACCTTTCCAAGGAGCGGCGATGGAAGCTCGCGGATGCCGCGCAATACGTCGACGCGCTCGTCGCGCACCTTCGCGGCGCGCCGGGCATCGGCTCGATCGAGGTGGCCGGCAGCTACCGCCGGATGCGCGAGACCGTGGGCGACCTCGACGTGCTCGCGTGCGGCCATGCCGGACGCGCGATCATCGACCGCTTCGTGGCGTATCCCGATGTCGAGCAGGTGACCTCGCACGGCCCGACGCGCGCGAGCGTGCGCCTGCGCGGCGGACTTTCGGTCGACCTGCGCGTCGTGCCCGCCGCGAGCTTCGGCGCGGCGCTCGCGTACTTCACCGGATCGAAGGCGCACAACATCGCGCTGCGCCGCATGGGCGTATCAAGCGGGCTCAAGATCAACGAGTACGGCGTGTACAGGGGCTCGCGGCGTATCGCCGGCGAGACCGAAGCGTCGGTGTACGCGGCCGTCGACCTGCCGCCGATTCCCCCGGAGCTGCGTGAAGACCGCGGCGAATTCCAGGCCGCGCGGGAGGGCCGCTTGCCGGAACTCGTCACGCTCGCGGATTTGCGCGGCGACCTGCACGTGCACACCGACGCCACCGATGGCCGCAATTCCCTCGCGGAAATGGTGGAGGCGGCGCGCGCGCGCGGCTTCGAATATCTCGCCATCACCGAGCATTCGCGCCGGCAGGCCATGTCCCACGGGCTCGACGCCGCACGGCTCGCCCGACAGGCGCGCGAGATCGAGCGCATGAACGAGGCGCTCCGCGGCATACGCGTCCTGCGCGGCATCGAGGTCGACATCCTCGAGGATGGCAGCCTCGACCTGCCCGACGACGCGCTCGCCAAGCTCGACCTCGTCGTCGCCGCCGTGCACGGCCAGTTCAACCTGAGCCGTGCGCGCCAGACGGCGCGCATCCTGCGCGCGCTCGAGAACCCCAATGTCGCGCTCCTCGCCCATCCGACGGGCCGCCTGATCGGCGAGCGCGACCCGTACGACGTCGACATGCTGCAGATCGTGCGCGCGGCCAAGGCGCACGGCGTCCACCTCGAGGTGAACGCGCATCCCGAGCGCCTCGATCTCGTCGATACGTATTGCCGGATGTGCAAGGACGAGGGGGTCCGCGTGGCGATCGATTCCGACGCGCATGCCATCCCGGAGTTCACGCATCTGCGATACGGCATCGGACAGGCACGCCGCGGCTGGCTCACGCGCGACGACGTGGTGAACACGCGTCCGCTGCGCGAGCTTTTCGCCCTGATGCGCAAGGCGCCGCGCACGCCTGCCGTGCCCGTGGAACACGCGTAGGACGGCCACGATTTGTCGGTCACGCTTCTTGGCCTCGTCATTACCGGAGGCGCTGCACGAAGGCATCGCGCTCGCTCGATCCGCCGGCTATCCGGCGGCATGAGAAAACGGCACCGGGATAGCGAGGCCGTATCATTCACGCAGGCACTCGCTGCCATCCCGAAAGTCTTCAAGGAGCAAGCATGAGCACGCAGGAGCGTCCCCGGTGCGAGTCAGCCCCGAAGCGCGAAGCGCGGAGGGCATTCCGATGAGCGATCAAGTGCCGGAGGTCGGCGCACCCGACGCCGAGCTCAAGACCTCGCCGATCTACGACGAGGACGAGGACCGGTCCCTCGATTTCGAGCAGGAGACGGCAGCGTGCTACTTCAACGACGTCGCCTATCCGGTCGGCCAATACGTGCGAAGCGGCAGCGAGCTCCTGCGCTGCGAGGAAGGCGGCGTATGGGTCCGCCGCGGCGACATGCCCCCGAAGTAGCGCCCCGCCGCCTCCGCCGGGACGCGGCGCATGCCGCGGCGTTCCCGGCGTACCGAGCCGCGCGGTCTATTCCTTCGGCGGTGCCTCGTACGGCTCGATGCTTTCCACGCGCGGGATGTTGCGTTGGGGGTGCTGGCGGATGATCCGCTTCATCGCCTCGTCGTGCACGATGCCGCGCGGCCGGCCCTCTTGTCCGCCCGTTTCCCGGACCTCCCCGGACTCCGGCTCGGTCGCCTGCGCCTGCGCGCCACGATTCACCAGCACGTGCTCGACCTCGGTCTCCGCGGCAAGCCAGTCGTCGAGATCGTAGCCGTCGGCATAGCCGCGCTCGACGTACCGCTGGTAGGCCGTTTCGCTGATCATTCGATGACGAAGGTCCGGATCGACGACGTCGTACGCGCCTTCGACGAAGGGCTGATCGGGCATCGCGCCCGCTTCGTCCTCGCCCCGGAGGATCGGCACGCTATGCGGATGCCTCGGTTCCCTGGGTCGGGATGGACGACGTGCCTTTTTCGGGTGGGGGGTCGATGCTGCCATTGGCTGGCCTCCATTTCGTGATTGCGCTCCTAACTTACCCGCCCCTGCGACGCCGCGGCATTGACCGCGCGCAAAGCCGGTACCGATCCCGTGTGCCAAAAACAAGAAGGCCCCGGGAGCCGTGGCATCGGGGCCTTCTGTCCACCGTCGTGGTCTCGCCGTCGCGAGCGCCCGATAAGGCAGACAACGACGCACTGAGGAGGTTCGACCTGGACCGGCGCACATTTCGTCGGCGCCGTGACCATTCGCTCCGGCTGGCGTTTAGTCTTGCACTCGGGCGACTCGAAGATAGCCCGCTGCGCAGTGCCCATCAAGCGGGAAGCGCCGTACGAATTTGACGAGTGTCAACGATCGGCTGAATATCTTCGACCATGACCCGCTCCGTGCTCCTCACCGATCTCTACGAGCTTACGATGCTCCAGGCGTATTTCGAGGAGCGGTTGGATGGCCGGGCCGTGTTCGAACTCTTCGTGCGCAAGTTGCCGCCGGGGCGCAACTTCCTCGTTGCGGCCGG
This sequence comes from Rudaea sp., assembly GCA_050257435.1. Lineage (GTDB taxonomy): Bacteria > Pseudomonadota > Gammaproteobacteria > Burkholderiales > Casimicrobiaceae > VBCG01. The sequence goes on along the minus strand of JBLMWW010000116.1, from coordinate 14,318 downwards.
GCTTGCGCAGGCGGTCGATTACCTTACCGGCCTCCGCTTTACGCCCGAGGAGCTCGCGTGGCTGCGCGAGACGGGGCGCTTCACGCGCCCGTTCGTCGATTCGCTCGCCGGCCTGCGCTTCACCGGCGACGTCGATGCAATGCCGGAGGGAACGGTGTTCTTCCCCGACGAGCCGCTGCTGCGCGTCGCCGCGCCGTTGCGCGAGGCGCAGCTCGTCGAGAGCCGCCTCATGAACCTCGTCCATTACGAGACGCTCGTCGCGAGCAAGGCCGCGCGCTGCGCCCTCGCGGCGCCGTCGCACCTCATCGTCGACTTCGGCCTGCGGCGCGCGCACGGCAGCGAGGCGGCGCTGCTGTCCGCGCGCGCGAGCTTCCTGGCCGGCTTCTCGGGGACCGCGACGGTCGAAGCCGGGCGGCAGTTCGGCATCCCGGTGTACGGCACGATGGCACACTCGTACGTGCAGGCGCACGACGACGAAAGGCAGGCGTTCGCGGCCTTCCTGCGCTCGCAGCCCGAGAATGGCGTGCTCCTCATCGACACCTACGACACCGAGCGGGCGGCGCACGTCGTCGTCGAGCTCGCGCGCGAAGCCGCGACGCGCGGCGTGTCCGTCAAGGGCGTGCGCATCGATAGCGGCGACCTCGCCGCGCATGCGCGGCGCGTGCGCGCGATTCTGGATGCCGGCGGCTTCCGCGACATCACGATCTTCGCGAGCGGCAACCTGGACGAATACCGCCTGCGCGACCTTCTCGCGCAGGGCGCGCCGATCGACGGTTTCGGCGTCGGCACGCGGATGAATACCTCGGCCGACGCGCCGTACCTCGATTGCGCGTACAAGCTGCAGGAATACGAGGGACGCCCGCGGCGCAAGCGGTCGGAAGGCAAGGCAACGTGGCCCGGGTGCAAGCAGGTGCATCGCGTCACGGCGAGCGACGGCACCTTCGCGCGCGACGTTCTCGCGATCGACGGCGAAGAGGCGACCGGCACGCCGCTCCTCGTGCCGGTCATGCGGAGCGGCGAATGCGTCGCACCGCTGCCCATGCTCGACGCCTCGCGCGTCCTTCTGGCGCGACAACTCGCCGCGCTGCCGACGCGCCTGCGCGCGCTCGACGATGCCGCACCGTATCCGGTCGACGTGTCGCCCACATTGCACGCGCTCGCAGCCGAAATCGACGCGAGCACATGAGCGACCGAAGCGGCGCGCGCGTGGCCTGGTCGACGCGCCGGACGCCGCGCCCGACATCCGCCTCGCACGCATCGTGGCCCCCAATGACAAGCCGCTAGCCGCGACCGAATCGCCGCACGCCGAGCGCCTGATCGCGATCGTCGCCGCGATGCTCGGCGAGCTGCGGCCCAACGCGCCCGCGCGGCGCATCACGCTCGACGCCGAGATCGAGCGCGATCTCGGGCTCGACAGCCTCTCGCGCGTCGAGCTCGCCACGCGCGTCGAGCAGGCGTTCGCCGTGCGGCTGCCGGACCGGCTCGCGACGTCGGCCAGGACGCTGCGCCAGCTGCTGGATGCGATCGCCAAGGCGAAGCCGCGCGAAGCGCCCTCGTCGCCGCCTGCGCGCGCATCGCTGCCCGCGGCGGTACGCGGAATGCCCGTCGATGCGCGCACGATCGTCGACGCCTTCCTGTGGCACGTCGAGCGGCATCCGGAGCGCGAGCACGTCACGCTGCTCGAAGGGGACGACGTGCAGGCGTCGCTTTCCTACGCACGCCTGTGGAGCGAGGCGAACGAGGTGGCGGCCGGACTGGCGGACGCAGGGGTCGCGCGCGGTGACACCGTCGCGCTGATGCTGCCGACCAGCGCCGCGTTCTTCCAGGCGTTCCTCGGGGCCATGCTGCTGGGCGCGATCCCGGTGCCGCTATATCCGCCGGTGCGCTGGTCGGAGATCGAGGAGCACGTGCGCGGCCGTGCCGCGATCCTCGCGAACTCGGTGGCGCGGGTCCTCGTCACCGTGCCGGAGGCGATGTTCCTTGGGCGTCTCGTGCGCGCCGAACTGCCGCACCTGCGCGCCGTGACGAGCGTCGAACGCCTGCGTCATGCGCGCAAACGCAGCGCTCCGCGCTCGCGCGCGGCCGGCGGCGACATCGCGATGCTGCAGTACACCTCGGGGAGCACCGGCGACCCGAAGGGCGTCATCCTCACGCACGACAACCTGCTCGCCAACATTCGCGTCATAGGACACGCCGCGGCCGCGACGTCGACGGATCGCTTCGTGAGCTGGCTGCCGCTTTATCACGACATGGGGCTGATCGGGGCGTGGCTCGCCACGATGTTCCACGCCGTGCCGCTCGTGGTGATGCCGCCGACCAGCTTTCTCGCGCATCCGTCACGCTGGCTATGGGCGATCCACCGGCATCGGGCGACGATCTCCGCCGGCCCCAACTTCGCCTACGAGATGGCGGCGTCGCGCATTCCCGACGAGGAACTCGCCGGCCTCGATCTCGGCTCCTGGCGCCTGGCCTTCAACGGTGCCGAGCCGGTGCGCGCGGCCACGCTCGAGCGCTTTGCCACGCGGTTCGCGCCCTATCGCTTCGATCGCCGCGCGTTGACGCCGGTCTACGGTCTCGCCGAAGCGGCGGTCGGGCTGGCGTTTCCCCCTCTCGGCCGCGGCCCGCGCATCGATCGCATCGATCCCACGGCCCTGGCGCGCGATGGCGTCGCGGTTTTCGTGCGCGAGGGAACGGCGGAAGCGCTCGAGGTCGTGTCGAACGGCAGTCCCCTTCCCGGCCACGAGGTTCGCGTCGTCGACGAGGGCGGGCGCGAGCTTCCGGCGCGCACCGAGGGGCACCTCGAGTTCCGTGGACCCTCGGCGACCTCCGGCTATTACCGCAATCCCGAGGCGACGGCGCGACTCTTCCGCGGCGCGTGGCTCGACACGGGCGACGTGGGTTACATCGCCGACGGCGAGCTCTTCCTCACCAGCCGCGCGAAGGACCTGATCAAGCGCGGCGGTCACAACCTCCACCCGTACGACCTCGAAGCCGCGGTCGGCGACCTCCCCGGCATCCGCAAGGGTTGCGTCGCCGTGTTCGGCACACCCGATCACGCGAGCGGCACGGAGCGCGTGATCGTCGTCGCGGAAACCCGGAGCAGCGACGCGGCCGCGCGTGCCGGGCTGCGCGAGCGCATCGCCGCGCTCGCGGCGATCCATCTCGACGGACCTCCGGACGAAGTGCTGCTCGTGCCGCCGCACACCGTGCTCAAGACGTCGAGCGGCAAGATCAGGCGCGCCGCGTGCCGGGACCTGTACCGGCGAGGCATGCTCGAGGCGCGCCGCCCCGCGGTGTGGCGGCAACTCGGGCACCTCGCAACGAAGGCCCTCTACGCGCGCATGCGCCGTAGCGTCTCGCGGGTCGCCGAGATCGCGTACGGCCTCTACGCGTGGCTGGTGTTCGCGGCCGTCGCGCTGGCAGGAGCGATTCCGTTCGCGATCCGCGCCGATCCGCAGTCCCGCTACCGCCTCGTGCATGCGCTGGCCGCCGCGGTCGTGCGCCTCTTGCGCATCCCGCTCACCGTGACCGGCGACTTGACGAGCGCTTCGGGCAAGACGATCGCCGTCGTCAACCACGCGAGCTACGTCGACGCGATCATCGTCGTCGCGGCGCTGTCATCGCACGTGCACTTCACGGCGAAGCGCGAGTTCGCGGATGCGCCGATGATGGGTTACTTGCTGCACGGCATCGGCACCCACTTCGTGGAGCGATCGGACGCGACGCGCAGCGTCGAGGACACGCGCGAGCTTGCCGCCGCACTGCGGCGTGGCGAGACGCTCGTCGTGTTCCCCGAAGGCACGTTCACGCGTGCGCCCGGCCTCGCGCCGTTTCGGCTCGGCGCCTTCGCGCTCTCCGCCGAAGAGCAGGCGCCGGTGGTGCCGATCGTGCTGCGCGGAACGCGCTCGGTGTTGCGCGACCTGCGCTGGCTGCCGGTGCGTCACCCGATCGAGGTGCGCGTGCTGCCTCCGATGCTCGCGGACGGACGGGACTGGTCGGCGGCCGTGCGGCTGCGCGATCGCGTGCGCCAGGCGATGCTCGCGGCGTGCGGGGAGCCGGACCTCGCTGCATGAAGGCGCACGTATAAGGCTCGGCATCGCAGGCGACCGGGAAACGGGTTGCGGTCGCGCGGCAGAGCGCGCACTCGCGCGGCCCGCGCTACGGTTCGATCCGCGCCCAGCTCGAATCGGGATCGAATCGCGCCATTGCCCCCGCGATCGCGGCGGTCTTCGGTCCGAGGTTCTTCTGATAGACGATGCCGTCGTGATTGACGATGAACGTCATCACCCCCGACGCACCCCATAGCGCCGGGTACGCGACGAGCGCGAAGCCGCCGATCATCTTCCCATCGACGACATAGTCGTACGCGCCGCCGCGCGCCGAGGCGCCCTGCCGCGTCAGGATCCGGTAGTAATAGCCGTGGTAGGGCTGCGCGCGATAGCCCTCTTCCTTCGCCTTCGACGCGAGCGGGCCGAGCGGGCTTGCGGGCTCGCCCTCGCGCACCGGCCAGTACAGGCCATCCTTCTTGCCGGGGCGGCTCACGAGGCGCATCGCGTACGCGTGCATGCCTTCGGCGTTGCCCGCGCCGAGCGCGTATTCGCGCTGCGCATCGACATAGGCGAGGCAGACCTGGATCGCCGCGAGTTCGTTGCGCCCGATGCGCCGGTTGAGGACTTCCTCGGCCCCCGAGCGTGCGTCGAATTGCCACCCGGGCGCGCGATGCACGATCGGAAACGGAAACGGCCAGTCGTTATCGCCGATGAGCAGCGTCGCCTTCGCATCGGCCTCCACTTCGATTCTCGATTGCCGGTCGTACGCTTCCAGGAACCGTTCGCGCGCGTGCCGGTCGGCGACGGGATCGCCGGAGCGAATCAGCTTGACGCTCCCCGGGCCGAGGATGCGCGCCATCGCGCCGGCGTTCGCGGCGCGCACCGCGGCGACGAGCGCGCGAACGGCATCGTCGGGCGTCGAAAACGCGCGTTGCGTCGCCTGCGTGGCCGTGGACGCGGCCGGCGCCGCCACGGCGGCGAATGCGCAAAGGCATGCGAGGCCCGCGAGCGCGAGCCGCGCCAACGCGCACGATGGTGGAAGGAGGATCGGGTTTCGCATCTTTCGCTCAACGTCGTGCGGGTGGCGCCGCGGGCACGGCGGCGGGTGCGCGACTGGGCGCGGACAGCGCGGCGGGCGGACGGCTAGGCGCAGCCGGTGCGGCGGGCGCGCGCATCGCGGGCGCGGGACTCGGCGCGCGAGGCATCGACGGCGCCGGTGCGCGCATCGTCGGTGGCGGCGCGAGCGGGACCGAGCGGCGGCTTTCGAAGCCGCGCATCGCGTTCTCCTGCGCCTGTCGCCGCGAAACCCCGGGGTCGAACATCGGCGCCGACGGCGCTAACGCTCGCGGTGCCGCCTGCGTCGCGGGGGGCGCGATCGGACGCGGCGCCGCAAGCGGCGCCGACGGTGCGTTCGGCACCATTCCACCCGCAGGCGGCGCGATCGGGCGCGGTGCAGCAAGCGGCGCCGACGCCGTGCCCGGCGCCGTGCCGCGCGGGGCCGGTGTGCGCGACTCGGCCGCCGGTGGCGCGATCGGCCGGGGCCCGGGCGACACCGACGCCGATGGCGCGGACCGCGACGCGGCCGCCGGTGGGACCGGCGCGGGGCGCGCCTGCCCGGCAGACGGCGCGGCCACGCGCGGCGGCGCCGGCGGCACGAGGTCGCGCCCCCGGAAATCCTCGCGGCGGCGCACGGCGGTCGGGTCGATCGGCGCGAACCGATCGCGGGTGATCGGGTCGGGATAAGCGACGCCACGCCGATGCTCGGGCGAATGCTGCCATGTCCCCGAGGGTGGCGGCCGTCGCCCCGGGCGATTCCAGAACCGGTTGTCGTGTGCATCGACCTCGATATGACGGCCGTGCCAGTCGGGATGCGCCCAGCCCCAATGGTGGTGCGACACCACGTGTCCGATGCCGAATACGACGCCGATGCCGAACACGGGGCCGATCGGATAGCCGTAGATCGGGGGCGGGTACCAGAACCACGGCGGATACGCGGGCGCCCACCATGGGCCGTAGACCACCAGCGGATCGTAGACCGGCACGTAGATCACGTCCGGTTGCGCCGGCGCGATGACGACGACATCGGGCTCGACGGTCACGATCTGCTGCTCCGTCGTGCGCAGGCTGCCCGTCGCCTCGGCCCGCTGGCGCAGGCGCTGGACGGTATCCATGACGCGCTGCTGGTCGGCGAGGACCGCATCGCCGAGCCGCTCCGTCCATTCGAGGTTCTCGTTCATCATCGCGAGCACCTGCGGAAAGGCCGTGAGCGATTGCACGCTGGGATCCCAGTTGCGCTGCGCGACCGCCTCGTCCAGCGCGTCACCCGCCAGCGACGGATTCTGCTGGACGAAGCGTGCCGCCTGCACGACTTCGAGCGGATACGTCGCCGCCATCAGCACCTGGGCGAGAAGCTGATCGGGATAGAGCGCGACCGGCGCGAGCAGCTGGTCGAGCTCGTCCTGCGAGTATCCGGCGCGTTCCGGCGCAGGGGCTTGTGCGTGTGCCGGAAAGGAGGCAGCGAGCACGAGCGCGACAAGCGCGATGAGAAGACCCCGTACAGTCCCGCCGGGCCGCCCCAAGGGACTGACCGGCCCCCCCGGGGGGCAGCGAGCGAAGCGAGCGTGGGGGCCGTCCATCCTAGAGGCCGAACGGGTACGTGTCGGGCAGCCCTGCGAGCGCGTGAGTCTCGAGGGGTGACACGGCGGTCGTTTCGTCGAACCAGACATACTCGTCGAATTGCCGCGGCAGCACCGCCTGGAAGTAGTGGCTCGCAAGCTCGGTCTCCGGGCGATAGATGACGCCGATCGCGCGCTCGAGGAGCGGCGCCGCGAGGTCGTGAACGAGGTCTTCGTTCGCCTGCCGTCGCAGCGGCAGCAGCCAGCGCGGCACGTCGCTCGCGTGGCACAGCGCCTCGTAGCTGCGGTCGAGGCCCGGCCGCACGCGCTTCAGCTCCATCGGCCCGTCCCAGTCGCTTGCCGCGGCGACCGTGCCGCAGTAGGTCCCGAAGCCGATCGCGTACGCATCGTCGCCAAGCGCCTTGCGGCACAAACGCCCGATGTTGTACTCGCCGCGCGCCGCCATCTCGGTCGCCGCCGAATCGCCGACGTGCGAGTTGTGCGCCCACACGATGGCCTTGCTCTGCGGGCCGTGGTGGGCCAGGAGCGCCTCGAGCGTCTCGAACATGTGCGTGTCGCGCAGGTTCCACGACGCGCGCGAGCCGTAGTACATCGTCCGGTAGTAACGCTCGGCGTTGGCCACGAGCCGCGCGTTCTGGACGGCGTCGAGGAACCGCTCGCCGTCGCGCCCGGCGTACGCCCGCTGCTTCGACAGCAGGTCCGTGAGCATCGCCACCACTTCGCGCTCGCACGTCTGGTAGTGGCCGGTGAGCGCCGCGTGCGCGTAGGTCGCGGGGTCGGACTGCCACGGCGTGAGGCAGCCGTAGCGCTGACGCGCGACGCGCCCGGTCGGCGGATCGACATCGTCGAGGTACTGCACGACCGAGCGGATCGAGTTGTACAGGCTGTAGAGATCGAGCCCGTGAAACGCGACGCGCCGGCGCGCCGCGACGCCGGCGTTGTGCTCGCGCAGCCAGTCGACGAACCCGCGCACCTCGCGATTGCGCCACATCCATGAGGGAAAGCGGGCGAAAGCGGTCCACGTCGACGGGGGATATTCGGCATGCCGCACGTAATGGTCGATACGCGCGGCGTCGGGCCAGTCGCCCTCGATCGCCACGAAGGAAAATCCCTTCTCCTCGATCAGCGCCTGCGAGATGCGCGCGCGCATGCGGTAGAACTCGGACGTGCCGTGCGTCGCTTCGCCGATCAGGACGACGCGGGCATCGCCGATCCGTGCGAGAAGCGGCGCGAGGTCCGCGTCGTCGAGATCGTCGAACGCCTCGGCCGTGCGCGCCACGCGCTGCGCGAGCGGCAGCGGCGCGAGTCGCGTGCGCTTCCCGGCGCGCGCTCGCGAACGTACCGCCTCGTCCCAGCCTTCGGCGCCCACCAGCGGGACCAGACGGACGTCCGCGATGTCCTCCATCGCGTACGCGTCGCGCCCGTGGCGCCGCACCCGCACGAGCTCCTGGACGCGGCGGTCGGCGCCGACCGCGACGACCAGGCGTCCGCCGATCGCGAGCTGCGCCTTGAGCGCTTCGGGGACCGCCGGACCACCGGCATTGACGACGATCGCGTTGTACGGCGCGTGCTCGGGCCACCCGAGGGTGCCGTCGGCGTGCCGGACATGCACGTTCGCATGGCCGAGCCGCGCGAGCGTGGCGGCGGCCTTTTCGGCGCGCTGCGCGCTGCGCTCCACCGTGTAGACGTCCCGGGCGATGCGCGCGAGCACCGCGCTGCCGTAACCTGCGCCTGTCCCGATTTCGAGGACCCGCTCGCCCCCTTCGAGGGCGAGGGCCTCGGCCAGCAGCGCGACGACGTAGGGCTGCCGCAGCGTCTCGCCCTCCGCGATCGGCAGCGGCGCATCCTCGTACGCGAACTCGGCGAGCGACTCGGGCACGAACGCCTCACGCGGCACGGTTCGCAGCGCGTCGAGCACGAGCTGCGAGCGGATGCCGCGACTTCGCACCTGGTGCTCGACCATCGCGTCGCGGCGACGACGAAAGTCGGGCGTGTGCGCCGCGCTCTGCGTGCGCTCGGTCGACAGGGAATCGGGCGCCGGCATCGCGCGCATTCAGGCGATGATCGTTCCCGTCATCGGCTCGACGCATATGAGCCGATCCAAGACGCGCTCGACGCCCTCGACGTTCTCCGCGAGCACGCGCAACGCACGGCGCTCGCGCGCGTCGAAGATGGTCCCGCGAAATTCGACCACGCCCTGCTTCACCTCGACGTCGACCGAGCGCGACGGGCACCACGACTCGCGCTTCATCGCCTCGACGATCCGGCGGCGAATCGCTTCGTCACCGTGGCCGGGCCCGGGCGCCTTGGCGAGGACGCGCGATAGCGCCGACATCAGGTCCGCACGGCTGACGATCCCGACCACGCCCTCGCGGTCGACCACCGGAATGCGCCTCACGCCGTTCTCTTCCATCAGTCGCGCGACCTCGGCGAGGGGCGCGTCGGGCGACACGGTGAAGAGGTGCGTCGACATGACGTCGCGCACCGTTCGGCCGTGCAGGCGCGCGTACTCTTCCGCGCGCGACCCGGCGCCCTCGAGGAGTTCGAGCCAGCGGCGGCGCGGCGGCGCCGTGCCGGTCTCGCTGCGACGAACGAGATCGCCTTCGGTGATGATGCCGACCAGCGCGCCGTTGGCGTCGATCACCGGCATGCCGCTCACATGGTGCCCGACCATCCTGCCGATCGCATCCTGAAGCGACGCGTCGGGCGCGATGGTCACGACATAATGCGTCATGACGTCCTTCGCTTTCATCTTCGACTCCATCTTCCGCAGGGCTCGCGTCGACGATAGCCCCGCGTCGGGCGTGCGCCATTGACGAAGGTCAATGCGCCACCGAAGCTCGCGCATTGATCCCGGTCAACGCCGTGCGGCGGCGCGTGCGGCACTGTCGCATGATGCGATATCGTACCGAGCGCGTCGTGACATCCTTGCCGTTGCGCGCGATCGCTTTCGCCGCGCTCGCGGCGCTCGACGCCCCGGCAGTCGCAGCGCCGGTCGCGACGGTCGACGTCGCCGCCGCGCAGCGCGCGATCGCGCAGGAGCTGCCGACTCTTCTAGCCTCCGCTTCGACCGCACCGCAAGCGACGAGTGCGGCGCTCGCGCGCTTTTATGCGTTGCGCGCCTATGCCCCCGCCTGGCTCGGCGTCGGCGGCGCGCTTCCCGCCGCGGAGGCGGCCGTCGGCGAGCTCCGTGCGGCGCCCGCGCACGGACTTCCAGGCGACGGCGATCGACTGCAGCCGATCGCGGATGCGCTCGCGGCGGCCGGGACGCTCGACGCTGACCCCGCCCACGCGGCACACGCGGACATCGCGCTTTCGGCGGCGTACCTCGCCTATCTCACCGATCTTTCGCAGGGTCGCATCACCGCGGCACAGGCGGGCTACCGCATCCCCCGCGTCGAGGCGCGCGTCGACGTCGCGCGTCTTTTGAGCGAGGCGCTCGCCAGCGGACGCATCGCGGACGCGGTCGCCGCTGCCGAGCCCGCGTTTCCGGCGTATCGCCGGCTGATCGGTGCATTGGCGACGTATCGCGCGCTTGCGCAGCGGGACTGGCCGCCGCTGCCCGCGCCCGACGCGCGCAGCGCGCGCCGTGGCGACACGTATCGGGGCGCCGCGCTCCTGCGTATCCGGTTGCGCCTATTCGGCGACCTGGAGGACGACGCCTCGAACCACGACAGCGGCCGTTACGACGACGCGCTCGCCGACGCCGTCGCGCGCTTCCAGGCACGCCACGGGCTCGCCGAGGATGGCGTCCTGGGTCCCGCGACACGCGGCGCGCTCGACGTGGCGCCAGCCGTGCGCGTGCGCCAGATCGAGCTGTCGCTCGAGCGCCTGCGCTGGCTGCCCGCGCTGCCGCCCGGACCGGTGGTGGCGATCAACGTGCCGTCGTACCGCCTATGGGCGTTCGACAGCGTGCCGGCGACCTCCTCGCCGCGGTCGATGCCCGTGATCGTCGGACGCTCGGTGACGGGAATGCAGACGCCCGTCTTCATCTCCGACATGCAGTCGATCGAGTTCGCGCCCTACTGGAACGTCCCGTCGAGCATCGCGCGAAACGAGATCGTCCCGCGCCTGCGGCGCGACCCCGGTTACCTTGCGCGCGAGGCGATGGAGGTCGTCGAGGCGCGCGACAACCGCGTCGTCGGACTCGCTCTCGACGAGCCGACGCTCGCACGGATCGCCAGCGGAGCGCTGCGCCTGCGCCAGCGTCCGGGACCGCACAACGCGCTCGGCGGCATCAAGTTCGTGCTGCCCAACGCGATGAGCATCTACCTGCACGCGACGCCGCACGCGCCGCTGTTCGAGCATCCTCGACGCGATTTCAGCCACGGCTGCATTCGCGTCGCCGACCCGCTCACGCTCGCGCAGTTCGCATTGGGAGACGACACGTCCTGGACGCTCCCGCGAATGCAGGCGGCGATGCGATCCGAGGCGCCGGAGCGCGTGCCGTTGCCGCGGCCGATCCCGGTGGTGATCTTCTATACGACGGCGATCGTCGACGACCAGGGCCGCGCCCACTTCCTGCCCGACATTTACGGCTTCGACGACCGGCTCGAGCGCGCGCTCACCGCCGCCCGTGTCGCACGCATGGGCGACGATGTTCCGCGTCGGCCCGGACAGGCCGGCTTACCAGCGGCGGACGCGCCCGGTATCGATATGCACGAAATCGGACGCCGGGTAATACCCGACGCCGCCGGCGCGAAGCGATAGCGCCGCGTCGCGGAGCTCGGCGAGGCGCACGCCGGCGACGCGGATGTCGATCGCGCGCCCGTCGAGGTGCAGGCTATGCGTTGCGACGCCGTCGCTGCGTTCGTGCAGCATCCGGTTCGTCGCCGGCGAGCGATAGCCCGAGATCACGTCGATCGTCGCGTCGCCCGCCGTCACGCGCGTCAACGTGTGGAGCTGGTCGAGGAGCGCCGGGTCGATTGCGTGCGTCTCACCGTTACGGAAGTCGCGCAGGAAGTGTGCGACGCGCCCCAGCGCATCGGGGACGTAGCGATCGCCGAAGGCGTACGTGATCGCGAGTCGCTCCTGGGTGTGCGTGTGCCGGAACGCGAGGCGGCGCGCGTCTGCGTTCGCGCGCGCGCGCCGCGGCAGGATCAGCATCGCGGCCGCGATGCCGCCGGCGCCGAGAAAGGCGCGCCGGGATGAGCTCGGCGCCCGGATGCTCTCCACCGCGGCCGAAGTCGGCTGCGTCTCTTGCCCGGCAGCTTCGCCCGGCGATGCGAGCGCGGGGTGCTTCGAGGGTTCGGGTGCCAAGGTTGACAGGATCCCGCAAAATGGCCGAAATGATGATACCCGCTCTGCCGCCGGGTAACGCATCCGCATGCAACCACCGTTCGACTTCCAGCCGCTCACGCCCACGGCATTCCTGCATCGGTCCGCGCAGGTCTTCGGCGATCGCACCGGCGTCATCGACGGTGGAGAGCGCTTCACCCATGCCGCGTTCCTCGATCGCTGCCTGCGGCTTGCCGGCGCGCTTCGCGCGATGGGCGTCGCGCCCGGCGATCGCGTCGCCGTGCTGGCGCCGAACTCGCACGTGCTGCTGGCAGCGCATTACGCCGTGCCGTTTGCGGGCGCCGTGCTGGTCGCGCTCAACACGCGCATCACGGCCGACGACGTCGCGTGGATCCTGCAGCACGCGCAGGCGCGCGTGCTGATCCACGACGCGACGCTTGCGGAAACGGCGGAGGCGGCGACAGCGGCGCTTGGCGCCTCGGTGCGACGCGTATGCGCCGGCGGCGACGACGATGCGCTCGAGCGTGCCATCGCGGCTGCGGCGCCGTTCGAGCACCCGGTGGCCGACGAGCGGGCGATGCTCGCCATCGACTACACGAGCGGCACCACCGGGCGGCCGAAGGGCGTCATGTATCACCATCGCGGCGCTTACCTGCAGGCGCTCGCGATGGCGTTGCACATGGGAATCACCAGCGATTCGGTGTACCTGTGGACGCTGCCGATGTTCCACTGCAACGGCTGGTGCTTTCCGTGGGCCGTGACGGCGATGGGCGGCGCGCATCTTTGCCTGCGCAAGGTCGCGCCCGCGGAGATCTGGCGGCACATCCGCGGATCCGGCGTGACCCACCTTTGCGCGGCGCCGACGGTGCTCACGATGACGACCTGGGATCCCGCGGCGAGCGCCGTGACGCGCAACGTGCGCATCGCGACCGGCGGCGCGCCGCCGACGCCGGCGCTGCTCGAGCGCCTCGAGGCACTCGGGCTTTCGATCACGCACCTCTACGGCCTCACCGAAACCTACGGTCCCGCGGTAATCTGCGAATGGCGCAGCGAGTGGAACGCGCTGCCGATGCCCGAGCAGGCGCGGCTCAAGGCGCGTCAGGGCGTGGCCAATGCGATCGGCGAGCCGCTGCGCGTCGTCGACGGCGAGGGCCGCGACGTTCCCGCGGATGCGGCGACGATGGGCGAGATCGCGATCCGCGGCAACAACGTGATGCTCGGCTACTACCGCGACGAGGCGGCCACGCGCGCGGCGTGCCCCGACGGCTGGTTTCGCACCGGCGACCTCGGCGTGCGTCATCCCGACGGATATGTCGAGCTCCGCGACCGCGCGAAGGACATCATCATCTCCGGCGGCGAGAACATCTCCTCGGTCGAGATCGAGCGCACGCTGACGCAGCACGACGCGGTGCTCGAGGTGGCGGTCGTCGCCGCTCCGGACGAGAAATGGGGCGAGACTCCGGTCGCGTTCGTCACCCTGAAGGAAGGCGCGAGCGCGACCGAGGCGGCGCTGATCGAGCACGTGCGCGCCCGCCTCGCGCACTTCAAGGCGCCGCGGCGCGTCGTCTTCGGCGCGCTGCCCAAGACGGCGACGGGCAAGATCCAGAAGAACGTGCTGCGCGAGCGCGTGCGCGGCCACCCGAAGGAAACGTGATCCGATGATCGATTTCGCGATTCCACCCGAGCTCGCCGCGCTGCAGGCGCGCATCCGCGCCTTCATCGCCGACGAGATCATCCCGCTCGAAGGCGATGCCCGCCGCACGCGCCACGGGCCGACCGAGGATTTCCGGCGCGAACTGCAGGACCGCGCGCGCGCGGCCGGACTGCTCGCCCCGCACGTCGCGCATGAATACGGCGGACTCGCCCTCACCCACGTCGGGCGCGCGATCGCGTTCGAGGAGGCCGGCTAGTCGCCGCTCGGACCGGTCGCGCTCAACGTGTTCGCACCCGACGAAGGCAACATGCACCTGCTCGAGGCCGTGGCGACGCGCGAGCAGAAGGAGCGCTGGCTGCGCCCGCTCGCCGCCGGCACGATCCGCTCGTGCTTCTGCATGACGGAGCCCCCGCCGGGCGCCGGCTCCGATCCGTCGATGCTCGCAACGACGGCGCGCCGCGACGGCGACGCCTTCGTGATCGACGGCCGCAAGTGGTTCATCACCGGCGCGCACGGCGCGGCCTTCGCGATCATCATGGCGAAGGTCGAGGATGCCGGCGCGACGATGTTCCTGTCCGACATGAACGCTCCCGGCATTTTGCTGGAGCGCGCGATGGACAGCCTCGACGAGTGCTTTCCCGGCGGCCACGGCGTCGTGCGCTTCGACGGCTTGCGCGTCCCGGCCGATGCGGTGCTGGGGGAGGTCGGCAAGGGCTTCCAGTACGCGCAGGTGCGTCTGTC
>JBLMWW010000115.1:0-16874 GCA_050257435.1 Rudaea sp. | reverse complement strand
GCATCCAGAGGAAGCGCAGCGTGGGCGCGCGGCGCCCATGCCGCCGCGTCGCGAGCGCCGCCATGACGCGCTCGCGCGTGCTGCGCGACGAGCCGTCGTCCACGATGACGATCTCGTAATCGGAAGGGGGCAGCGTCTGCGCCAGCAGCGCGTCCACGCAGCGCACGAGCAGCGCCCGGCGCTCGTAGGTGGCGACGACGACGGAGACGCGCGGGTTCATGCCGCATCCTTTTCCACGACGTACGAACCGATCGCGAGCACGTCGAGCGGCGAGGTGAAGAAGCACTCGAGCGCATCGCGCGGCGTGCACACGATCGGCTTGCCGCGCGTGTTGAATGACGTATTGATGACCACCGGCACGCCGGTGCGCCGTGCGAACGCAGCGATCAGGGCGTGGTAGCGCGGGTTGTGCTCGCGCGAGACGGTCTGCACGCGGGCGGTGGCATCGGCATGGCAGGCCGCGGGGATCTGCGCGCGCCGCGCGGGCGGGACCCCGTGCACGAAGAGCATGAAGGGCGATCGCGTGCAGTTCGTGAACCAGTCGCCCGCCGCGTCCTCGAGCACGGCGGGCGCGACGGGCCGGAAGTCCTCGCGATCCTTGAGCTCGTTGAGGCGCGCCTGCATCGGCGCGTGCAACGGCGAGGCGAGGATCGAGCGGCTGCCGAGCGCACGCGGGCCGAATTCCATGCGCCCCTGGAACCACCCGACGATGCGATCGTCTGCGAGCCGGTCCGCGATCACGGCCGGCAGGTCGGCGGGCTTCGTGTAGCGGGCCCGCGCGTGCCGCAACGCCGCTTCGACGTCGGCGTCGGAATACGCGGGGCCGAGATACGCATGCTGCATGCGAAAGCCGCGCTCGCAGGCGTCGCCGCCGCGCGCTTCCCGGTCGACCCACAATGCGGCGCCGAGCGCGGTACCGGCATCGCCCGCGGCCGGTTGCACCCATATGTCGTCGAACACGCCGGCGTCGCGCAGAAACCCGTTCATGACGCAGTTGAGCGCGACGCCGCCCGCCATCGCGAGATGGCGAAGGCCCGTCGCCTGCCGCAGCCATCGGGCGATCTCGAGCACCGTCTCCTCGAGCACGCGCTGCACCGCGTGCGCCAGGTCCGCGTGCACCGGGAGGAACGGCTCGCCGCGCTTGCGTGGCGGGCACCAGTGCGCGAACGGCGGGGGGGCGACGACATAGCGTCCGTCGCCTTCGTAGTGCACGCAGGCGCGGACGTCGTCGACGAAGCGCGGAGCGCCGAACGACGCGAGCGCCATCACCTTGTATTCGTCGGACGAATGCAGAAAGCCGAGATGGCGCGTGACGTCCTCGTACAGAAGACCGAGCGAGTGGGGCAGCGGGACCTCGCCGAGCCGTGCGTAGCGTCCCGCGCGGAACACGCCGTACTGCGTCGACGTGTTCTCGCCACGCCCGTCGAGCGTCAGCACCGCGCACTCGTCGAACGGCGCGGCGAGGAACGCGCTCGCCTGGTGCGCGAGATGGTGCGGCACGTAATGCCATTGCCACCGCGCGCCTGCGGCGCCGGACCGCAGCCGCCGCTCGAGGTGATGCGGCGCCCCGCCCGCGAGCTGGCGGGGGGCGTTCACGACGTACGACAGGAAGAGTGGCGCCCACGGCGACGCGCCGGGTACGCGAATCGCCGAAGGCTCGAGCGGCAGCGTGATCGACGCGGGCAGTCCTGCCCCGTTCACCATGAGCGCGGGATCGAACGAGTAGGCGACGTGATCGATGCCGTCGATGTCGACGCCGGCCTCGGCCAGGCAATAATCGATTGCGTGATACGGCAGCTCCCAGGCCGAGAAGGGGACCGGCCGCTTGCCGTGCTTGATCTGCGTGAAGCGCTCCTCCTCGGCGGCCGCGACGACGTCGCCGTCGCACACGAGGCACGCCGCCGAGTCGTGGAACGCCGCGTTGATGCCGAGCGTTCTCATCGCGTGCTCGCTCCACTGCCCGCCGCGCTTCGCGCCGCGGGACGGATGCGTGCCTGGGGCGGCCCTGCGCGCTCATGCGCTCGCGCAGACGGCCTTCCCGCGAGGTCGCACGCGTTGGTTTCGGCGGCGAGGGAACGCACCGCGGAAACGACTTGGGCCGGGGCAACGCCGGCCAGGCAGCGCATGTGCCCGTGCGGGCAGATGCTCTTCAGGCAGTACCGGCAGTCGACGTCGTGCGACAGGACGCGATGGCGCACTCCCCACGGCGTGTGCTGAGGATTGGTGAGCGCATACAGATCGACCACCGGCGTGCCGACGGCCGCGGCGAGATGCGCCGGCGCCGAGTTGTTGCAGACCACGACGTCGGCCGCCTGCAGCAGCGCCGCCAGCTCGCCCAGCTCCAACAGCCCCGCGAGCGACACGATGCCGGGCACGGCGGTCGCGATCGCGCGCGCGGTCGAGGCATCTTCCGCGGCACCCGCGACGGCGATCTGCCAGTGGCCGTCTCGCCCGAGTGCCGCGAGCGCCTCGATGAGTTGCGATTCGGGGTAGCGGCGCGATGGCGCGGTCGCGCCCGGATGAACGACGAGCCACGGCCGGCGCCTGCGCATGCCGGCTGCACGTGCCTTCGCATGCATGCGCGCGCGCGCGCCGGTGCGCACCGGGAACTGCAGACGCGTCTCGGTGACAGCGAATCCGAGCGAGCGCACGAGGTCGATGTGCCGTGCGACTTCATGGCGTACGCCCGCGCGCATGTCGCGATCCGGATCGGGGCGCCAGTCGGTGAGAAGCGCGTACGGATTCTCGCGACAGTACGCGGCGCGCCGCGGAATGCCGGCCTCGAAGAGCAGCATCGCGGCGGGCAGCGCGCTCTGCGTGCATACGGTGAACACGATCCCCGCATCGAAGGCCCGATGGCGCAAGCGCGCAGTCAGCGCCGCCACGTCGGCGCGCGAGACCTGGCTCGTCTCCGCGCTCTTCATCCAGGGCGCGACCGCGACGATCACCTCGTCGACGAACGGCAGCTCGCGTGCCGCCTCGGCGCTCGCCGGCGAGGTCAGCAGGGTGAGCGTGCGCTCGTCGCCGCCTTCTTTCAGCGCGCGCAACGCCGGCGTGGTCATCAGCAGATCGCCGATCCCGTCGAGGCGCACGGCGAGGATCGCGCGGGCGTCCGCCCACGCCTGCGCGGCCGGCCGCATCACGCCGGTGCCGCGCGCGTGCGCGCGCCGCTCGCGTTGGAGAGGCCGTCGAGGACGAGCGAGGCCGCGTCCGCGAACTGGTAGACGATCGCGTGCGGCGTGCGCATGCGCCCCGCACGCCATCGCGTCTCGTTGCCCCGATCGACGAGGATCGTGCGGCACCCGGCGCGCATGCCGGCTTCGACGTCGTCCAGGATATCCCCGATCATCCAGGAGCGATCGAGCGCGACCCCGTGCGTCGCCGCGATGTCGAGGAGCAGGCCGGGCCGCGGCTTGCGGCACGTGCACGCGACGGCGCTCGCGCTGCGAACGCCGGCCGGCAGGTGCGTGCACCACGCATAGCCGCTGATCACCACGCCGAAGGGCGCAAGCAGTTCGTCCATGCGGGCCTCGACGTAGCGTAGCGCCCCCCTCGGGAAGCGGCCCAACGCGACGCCGGGCTGATTGGATACGACGAAGAGCCGGTAGCCCCCGTCCTGCAGGCGCCGCAGCGCGCCGCCGACGCCGGGCAACAGCGCGATACGGCCCGGATCGACGTTGTACGGGACGTCGTGAATCAGCGTGCCGTCCTTGTCGAGGAAGATCGCGCGTGCGCTGCGCGGGTCGTTCATGGCCATGACGATTCCTGCACCGGCAGCACGGTGATTTCCGCGACGACTGATTCGCGCGGCTGCGTGAGCGCGAAGCGCACCGCACGCGCGACGTCGCGTGGATCCTGCAGCTTGGCCGGGTCCAGATCGGGAAAGCGCTCGAGCAGAAAGGGTGTGCGCATCCCTCCGGCGATCACCGCGGTCACGCGGATGTCGTGCGCGCGGAACTCCGCGTGCAGCGCGTACGAAAGCCCGAGCAGCCCCCACTTGCTGGCGTGGTACGCGCTGGCGTTGGGCCAGCCGCGCTTGGCCGCCGTGGAGGCGACGTTGACGATGTCGCCGCGGCGCTCGCGCAGCAGCGGCAGCGCGTACTTCGACAGCAGGAACGGGCCGCGCAGGTTCGTGCGGATGATCGCGTCCCACTCTTCGACGCCGAGCGTGTCGACGCCGGTCGTCCGGTCGATCCCCGCATTGTTGACGACGGCGTCGAGCCCGCCGAAGCGGCGGTTCGCCTCGTCGATGAAACGCTTGACGTCTTCCTCGCTGCCGACGTCGCCCTGCAGCGCGACCGCGCGCGCGCCAGCGCTCGATAGCGCCGCGGCCACGCGCTGGGCGCGCTCGCTGCGGTCCGCGACGAGGACGGCCGCGCCCGCTTCGGCGAGCTCGGACGAGATCGCTTCACCGAGACCCTGGCCGCCGCCCGTGACGAGGACCACCCTTTGCTGCAGGCTCGCTTCCATCCCGTGCCCGTTCAACGCGTCGCTTGCGCAATGGCCAGCGGCGCCGGCGCGGCGCCGGCGGCGACGGCGGCATAGAGCTCGGCCAGCGCGCGCGAGACGCGCTCCCAGGTGAAGAGCTCGCACGCGCGCCGCCGCGCACGCTTGCCGAGCAGGCGCGGGATGGAGGGGTTGCTGAACACGTGCGCTAGGCGGCGCGCCAGCGCGTCGGCGTTGCGCGGCTCGACCAGAAATCCGGTACGCCCGTCTTCGACCGAGTACTGCACGCCTCCCACCCGTGCGCCTACGACGGGCACGCCGCAGGCCATCGCCTCGACCGGCGTGATGCCGAACGGCTCGTACCAAGGCATGGTGACGAACACGTCGGCGGCGCCGTAGAAGTAGCGCAGCTGCGACCGCGGGCGTTGCCCGAAGAACCTGACGTCGTCGACCACCTGCTCCTCGAGCGCGATGCGCTGCAGGCGCCCGATCTCCGGGGTACGCACGGGATCGGGCTGGGGCGATTCGCCGCCGACGATGGCAAGCAGGGGTCGGATCGAATAGCGGCGCGTCAGGATGCCGAGCGCGCGGATCACCGTGTCGACCCCCTTGCGCGGCACCATCCGGCCGAGTTGCAACACGATCGGACGCCCGGACGGGAGCCCGAGCCGCGCCCGCGCTTCCTCGCGCTCGACCGGAGCGAGCTCCTCGGGGTCGAAGCCGCAGGGGATAATCCGCATGCGCGCCGCCGGGGTTCGATAGTGGCGCTGCAAATCCATTTCGTCCTGCGGGCATTCGGCCACGATCGCGTCGGCTGCGTCGATCACCATCTGCTCGAGCGCGCAGCGCTCGGGCGGAAACTCGTCGTTTGGCTGATGCAGCCGGCGCACGCGGCCGAGCGCGTGGAACGTGACAACGTACGGAATGCCCAGCACCCGCTTGAGCCTGCGTGCGACGAGTCCCGACATGAAGAAGTGCGCGTGGCAGAGCGCGTACGGCGTCCCGGCATCGTGCGCCGCGCGCGCGCGGTCGACGACGGTGCGCGCGAACTCCGCCATGTAAGGCAGAAGCGCTTCCTTGCGCACGAATTGCGCGGGGCCGGCGCTCACATTGAAGACGCGCACGCCCGGCCGCCACTCGACGACGTCGGGAAGCGCCGCGCTGTCGCGCCGCGTGAAGATGTCGACGGCGTAGCCGAGATCGGCCAGATGCCGCGCGGTGTGCGCGACATAGATGTTCTGGCCGCCTGCATCGACGCCGCCGATCGTCGCGAGCGGCGATGCATGCTCGCTGACCATTGCGATATTCACTGTCACCGTTTGCCGTCCAAGCTATCGTTGCGTCAAACACCAACACATGGGCCCACGCCCGCTTCGGGCAATCGTTTTGCAAGGCGTGTGCCGAACCGCACCTGGGCCTTTCACTCCAGAAGAGGAGTGCGCGCGCGAGCACGCGTGCCCGCGCGATGAACGATGGCAATTCTTACCGGAAAGCTTGCACCCAAGCGCCCCGCGAGTCGGCGCGCGTGGAAGGGGTCACGCAGGCGGCATGCAGACGTGCAAGACGAAGCCTGGCCGGTCCCCGTCGTGGGCGAGCGTCAACTCGCCGCCCTGCGCCTCCACGATGAGGCGCGCGGCGATCGCCGCCGAGAATTCGGATTCATTCGTGCACGAAAGGCGGAAGACGCTCGATGCGAGCGCGTCCGGCAGAGCGGGCTGCGTGCTCAGTACGCGCAGCGCCGCCATGTCCGCGCGCTCGCGCGCGACGTGCAACGCGACGCGCCCGCGCGGCCCGGTGAGATCGATCACGGTGATCGCGGCGCAGAGGAGCGCGAGGCGCATGCGCGCGCGTTCGCCCATGCCGAGAACGGCGGGCTCGGGCGCATCGACATCGAGGGCGACCTCGCGCATCGTCGCGCCGTGGCGCAAGACGGCCGCACAGTCCCGGGCGAGCGCGCAGAGGTCGATCGCCTCGCGCTCCCCGCGCGAGGAAACCGTCAGTGCATGGACGTTCTCGACGCATCCGGCGAGGCGCGTCGACTCGTTGCGCAACACCTCGACATAGCGCTCGAAGCGCACCAGAAGATCGGGAGTCGGGCCCGATTCGCGGGCGCGACCAAGCCCGGCCTCCATCAGCGCGAGCGTGAGGCTGAAGTTGTTGAGGGGGCCCTTCGCGGCGTGGACCAGGCCGGTGAGAACGTGGCGATTCGCGTGCGCCTCGCTCGCTTGCAGCAGCACGCGGTCGCTCGGCAACAGGCGCCGACGATCGCGCAGGAACACCACCCGCACCGGCGGGCCCGTTTCCTGCACCGTATGCATCTCGAAGCGGAGTGCGCGCATGCCTGCGGCGCCGTGGACGTCCACACGGCCGCAACGCGGCCCGGTGGAATCCTCGCCGCCCGACAGGCCGAGTTGCGGCGCGAGGTCGCCAAAGCGCCCGCGAAGCGCGCCTTCGTCGTCCACACCGAGCAGTTCGCACGCCGCGGCGCTCGCGAAGTGCAGCTCGTCGCGGGCGTCGACGACCAGGACACCCGGCTGCAGGAAGCGCGCGAAAAACCGGCTGTCGGGCAGGCGCGGATCCTGCAAGGACTCCTCGATGATCGCCACGCGACGCTCCCGCGTCAGAAAGGCTGGCCCATGGACATGCGTACGTTGCCGCGCTCGAACCTGAAGCTACTCATCGTCGACGACGACCCGAACACGCGCGCCCTGCTCGCCGAGGCGCTCGAATTTCGCGGCGCGCGGGTGCGGGCCTCCGCGTCCGCCTCCGAGGCGCAGCAGGCGCTTTCTGCGTGGCGCCCCGACCTCGTGATCTCCGACGTCGGCATGCCGCGCGAAAACGGGTACGACCTCATTCGCCGCGTCCGCCGCCTGCCCGCGGAGGCGGGGGGCCGCACGCCGGCGATCGCGTGCACGGGTTATGCGCGTGCCGAGGATCGCGCGCGTGCCATGGGCGCCGGGTTCGACGCCGTCGTGTCGAAGCCGGTCGACCTCGACGTGCTGGTCGACACCATCGCTCACGTCGCCGGCCTGCGCGACAGCGGATCCGCGGGAGCTCCGGACGCCTGAGCCGGCGGCTGAGCAGCCTGCTGCGCGGGCTTCGCCGCCCGCAAGTCCGCACCCGACTCGTAGGCACGCAGACGGTTGTACAGCGTCTTCACGCTGATGCCGAGGATCTCGGCGGCCGCTTCCTTCGTGTGCGTGTGCTGCACGGTCGCCAGGATCAGCCGCTTCTCGACGGCGTCGATCCGGTCGCCGACGCCCACCTGGAACGAGCGACCGCTGAAATCGGCCGACAGCGTCGGCTCCGGCGCCAGGCCGACCTGCGTGATCCAGTCGCCGTCGGACATGATGAATGCACGGTGCACGGCGTTCGAAAGCTCGCGCACGTTGCCGGGCCAGTGGTAACGCCGCAGGCGGTCGATGGCCGCGGGCGTGAACGCCTTGCTCGTGTTGCCGCGCTTGTTGAGGTCGGCGAGGAAATGCACGGCGAGAAGCTCGATGTCGTCGCTGTGCTCGCGCAGGGGCGGGACGTAGAGCGGGAACACCTGCAGCCGATACAGCAGGTCCTTGCGCAGCCTCCCGGCGGCCACGGCATCGTGCGGATTGCGGTTGCTCGCCGCGAGGACGCGCACGTCGATCTCGATCAGCCGGTCGGAGCCGACGCGGCTCACCGTCTGCGTCTCCAGCACGCGCAACAGCTTCACCTGGAGATCCATCGGCATCTCGGTGATCTCGTCGAGGAACAGCGTCCCCCCGTTCGCGCGCTCGAAGTACCCCCGGTGCTGGCGGTTCGCGCCGGTGAAGCTGCCCTTCTCGTGCCCGAAGAGCTCGCTTTCGATGATCTGCGGCGAGATGGCGCCGCAGTTCACCGCGAGGAACGGCCGCAGGCGCCGGCGGCTGACGTCGTGAATCGTCTGCGCCACCATCTCCTTCCCGGTGCCGCTCTCGCCGGTGATGAAGACCGTGGCGTTCGTCGGCGCAACGCGGGCGATCTGATCGTAGAGACGCTGCATCGTCGCCGACGCGCCGACCAGCCGGCCGAAACGGCCCAGCGAGCGCAGTTCGCTGCGCAGGTCCTTGACCTCGGCCGAAAGCTCCGGCGGACGGGCGACGCGCGAAAGGACGCCGCGCAGCTGCGACAGGTGGATCGGCTTCAGCAGGTAATCGGTCGCGCCGTGGCGCATCGCCTCGATCGAGCTTTCGAGCGACGCGTGGCCGGTGACGATGATGACCTGCGTGTCGCCGTCCCGCGAGGTGACCTCGCGCAGGAGGTCGAGGCCGTTGCCGTCGGGGAGCACGAGGTCGAGCAGGACGACGTCGGGCGACGTGGAAAGCAGGTCGCGCGCGCTTTGCAGCGAATCCGCGCAGGAGGTCGTGAAGCCGTTATCTGCGACGAGCGCGGCCAGCGCCTCCGCGGCGTTGGTGTCATCGTCGACAATGAGTGCGTGAGGCATCGTCTATGGCAACGGAACAATCCGATTGGCAGGAAGTGGCGCAATTAGCGTACCGATCCCGGCACGTCGTCCAGGATCGGCCGGTCATGGTACTCCGCCATGCGCGCCTCGCTGCGTGCGGGTAATTATTACGTGCGTCCGATGCAAATTGCGGGCGGCGCGTGGGCGCAAGACGCAATCTCGCGTCGCGAAATCCGCTGTTGCCGATCGACGACAGCGCTGATTTGATTCGTGATTTTCGCTCGCATCGCGCGCTCTCGGCGAGGGGTGCATGGCACCGTTTCTGCTAAATCGGCATGGGGGAATGTCCCTTCATCGACCTTGGAGATTGCAATGAAAAGCGCATTGATCACCGTCCTTTGCACCGGCGTCGTGCTCGGCCTCGCCGGATGCAATCGCGAATCGTCGACCACTACCACCTCGACCACGCCACCGGTCGTGACGCCGTCGCCCTCGACGTCGTCATCGTCGTCGACGACGACGCCTTCCACGCCGCCGTCGACCTCGACGTCCTCGCCGATGTCTTCGACGCCGAGCACGAGCGCGCCGTCGTCGTCGTCATCGTCGTCGTCGACCACGCCACCGGCGAGCTCGTCGGACACGTCGTCCAGCAGCTCGGCGGCGGGCGGAACCAGCAGCGCGGCGTCGAGTGCCCCGAACACCACCACGCCGAACGACAACAACAAGGCGAAGTGAGGGCGCGGCTCCCCGGTTGACAGATCGCGACGTTCGCAAGATAGTGCAACGCGACGGGACGGTAGGCCGGCCGCCGTGCCGGCGATCCCCGTTGGACGAATCATTTCCGCAACGCTGACCGGCAACCCGCGGCGCTCGCCGCGGGCAGCGCCGAATTCGGGTCGACGGATGCACTTGCTCGACGTCACGATGCTGTACGCGCCGACCAGCGGCGGCGTGGTGCGTTATCTCCGCGCGAAGCACGCCTGGCTGCGACGACACACGTCGGTGCGCCATTCGCTCATCGTCCCGGGCGCAGCCGGCGTGCGCGGCAGCAATGGCGAGATCTTCGTCCGCACGCTCGCCTTCAATCCCCGCGGGCATCGCTGGCCGCTCGCGGCGTGGCGCTGGGTGCGCGAAATACGTGCGTGCGCGCCCGACCTGATCGAGATAGGCGACGCTGGGCCCGAGGCCTGGGCGGCGCTGCGAGCCGCGCGGCTGCTCGACGTGCCGGCGATCGCGTTCTGCCACAGCGACATCGCGCGCATGGCGACGCGCCGCCTCGGCGCCGCGGCCGGCGCGGCGGCGCGTGCGTACGGGCGCGAGTTCTACCGCCGCTGCGACCTGGTCGTCGCGCCGAGTGCGTTCATGCAGGCCGAACTCGGCAAGTGGGGCATCGGCAACGTCGTCGCGCGGCCGCTCGGCGTCGACGTCGATAACTTCTCGCCGGCGCGCCGATCTGCGTCGCTCCGGCGCGAGCTCGGTCTGCCGGCGCGCGTGCGACTCCTCGCGTACGCCGGCCGCTTTTCGCGCGAGAAGAACGTGCACGTGCTGCTCGACGCGTTTCGCGCGCTCGGCCGGGACTATCACCTCGTGCTGGCCGGGCCCCGCGCCGACCTCCCGCTGCCGCCCAACGCGACGGTGCTGCCGTTCGTGCATTCGTCGCTCGAGCTCGCGCGCATTCTGGCGAGCGTCGACGGCCTCGTCCATGCGGGGGACCAGGAAACGTTCGGCCTCGTCGTGCTGGAAGCCATGGCTTGCGGCCGCGGCGTCGTCGCGGCGCGCGCGGGCGCATTCCCCGAGATCGTCACCCCGGAGACGGGGGTGCTGGTGCGACCGCGCGACGCGGCGGCGTTGGCCGAAGGCGTGCGCGCGTTCTATGCACGGGGGCCCGCGCGACTCGGGCGCGCCGCGCGCGCTCGCGCCGAGCGCGAATACGACTGGGGAAGCACGATGCACGGCCTGCTCGGCCTGTATCGCGGCGCGCTCGCCGCCGCCGCGCCGCGCACGCCGCGCTATGCCACTCCCTGAGGCCGCCGAGCGCGCCGCGGCAATCGCGGTTCACGACGTATCGCCCGCGACGTGGCACGAATGCCGCGTGCTCCTGGCGATGCTCGACGATCTCGGCGTGCCGCGCGTGTCGCTGCTCGTCGTTCCGCATTTCCACGGTCGCACCCGCGTGCAGGACGACGCCGCCTTCGTGCGCGCGATGGAAGCGCGCCTTGCGCGCGGCGACGAGCTCGTGCTGCACGGCTACTTCCATCGCGACGACGCCCCGCCACCGCGGACACCGCGCGCCTTTTTCGAGCGCCGGATGCTCACGCGTGCCGAGGGCGAGTTCGCGGCGCTCGACGAAGAGGCCGCCGACGCGCGCATCGCGCGCGGCGTCGCGATGTTCGATCGACTCGGCTGGCCGCTCGCCGGGTTCGTGCCGCCGGCGTGGCTGCTGGGCGCGGGCGCGCGCGCGGCCGTCTCGCGCCACGCGCATCGCATCGCCTACGTGACGGTCAGACGCGGCCTCTATCGATTGCCGGACTGGCGCTTCGAGCGGACGGCGAATCTGTGCTACAGCCCCACGTCGCGCGCGCGGCGCGCGATGTCGCGCTGCGCGATCGGGCTCGAGCTGCGACACGCGCGGTCGCGGCCGCTGCTGCGGATATCGCTGCACCCGCAGGACGTGCGCGGCCCCGGCGTCGTCGCGCATTGGCGGCGACTGATCGCCGCGGCGCTCAAGACGCGACGCCCGGTGACGAAAGGGGAGTGGTCGCGGTGCTTCGACGCGGCGACGTCGGGCGCCGCACCGCAGTCCGACGCGTCGCACGCCGGCGCGGCGGGCGCGCGGGCGCGCGCAGCTTCCTGAGCAACGCAAGCGTGCGGCGCTCGCACGCCCGCATCCCCGGGCTGCGATCTGACAGCCTGCGCGGCGGCAAATCGCCCGCCAGATAGGCCTCCACGACGCCCGGATGCACGTAGCTCTTGCGGCAGACGGCGAGGGTATTGCCGAGCGCCTGCGCCGCCGCACGCAACGCCCGGTTCACGGTCTTCGTCCGCTCGGCGGTGGACGCCGGCAGCCCGAAGCGCGTGAGGAGCACGGTCGCGATGACCGTGGCGCCCCACGTGCGGAAGTCCTTCGACGTGTAATCGGCGCCCGTCACGTCGCGCAGATAGTCGTTGACGTCGACGGCGCAAAGGGGGCGGGTCTCGCCGTCCTCGACGTAGCGAAAGAGCTCGTAGCCCGGGAGATCGAGACAGCGCCGCACCACGCGGGCGAGGCGGCGGTCGGACAGCAGGAGGTCGTGCTCCTTGCCGGATTTGCCCCGAAATCGCAAGCGAATGCGATCGCCGGACACCTTGACGTGCCGCGTGCGCAGCGTCGTGAGGCCGAAGCTGCCGTTGTCGCGGCGATAGCGCTCGTCCCCGACGCGCACGTACGTGCGGTCGAGCAGACGGACCATCGCGGCTTGCAGCTTGCGCCGCGGCAGCCCCGGCTGCGCGAGGTCGCGCGCCACGGCGTCGCGGATCGCGGGCAGCGCCAGGCCGAACTGCGCGAGCCGGTCGAACTTGTGCTCGTCGCGCTGCAGGCGCCACTGGGGGTGGTAGCGATACTGCAGGCGCCCGCGCGCGTCGCGGCCCGTCGCCTGCAAATGTCCCTGCGCGTCGGCGCAGATCCACACCTTCGTCCATGCGGGCGGAATGGCGAGTCGCCGGATGCGCGCGAGCGTTTCCGCGTCACGCACGACGCGGCCGTCGTCGCCGATGTAGCGAAACGCATCCGGCGTGCCCGCGCGCGCGATGCCCGGATCGCCGGGGCGACTGTAGCGCAGCGCGGCCTTCGACAACACGGCGTGGAGCGTCGGATCGGGCACGGCCGCTTTGGCGGCGCCGTTGCCGGCATTGACGCCGCGCGCGCCGGCCGTCCGCCTTGCGCCTGGCGGCTTGCGCGGATGCGCTGCGGACGGGGTCGTCCTCATCGGCGGGTGTGACGCGCGATCACGCGTGGACGTTCCGGGCAAAAAAATCGAGGGGCCCGGGAGGAGTGCCCCTCGATGTCGGTCCCGCAGGTATCAGGACCAGTAGGGACGCGCGTTGTAGAACGCGTGCACGTCCTCCGCCCACCGCTGATCGGCCATCGTCGGCCAATGATCCTTGTCGAATCCCGGCGCCTGCTCGAAGCGTTCCTTCGCGACGTTCATGCGGAAGCACTTGTTGTCGGGATCGAGGCGCAGCGCAGACCAGGGGATCGCGAAGAGCTTGTCGCCGATGCCGAGCACGCCGCCGACCGACATCACCGCGTACGCCACGCGCCCGGTCGGCACGTCGATCATGATGTCGGTGATCTCGCCGAGCTCCTCGCCGGCGTCGTTGCGGACCGAGTCGCCTTGCAGCGTGTCGGCCGCCATCACTCGCGGCCCGGGCCCGTCGCTCGCGGCACGCCAGTAGTCGTCGCCGGTGCGGTAGCGCGCGTCGACGTCGCCGACGCCCATTGGGTTCGCGCCCGTCGACTTGCCAGTTTGCGTGGTTGCCATCGTCAATCCTTTCCTGCCCCGTGGCGGGGCGTGAAGCGTTTCGCCATCGGAGGCGTACGCCGGTATTCCGGCGAATCGCCCAGCTCGAAGTGCGTGAATGCCGGCTCGTAGCGCGGCCATGCGCGTGCCGCCCCGGCGTTGCGCGAAGGCGAGGCGCGATCGGCGTCTGCAGCGCGGCTCACGGACGGTTGGGTATCGGAATGCATCGGGAGTTCAGATCGAAGTTGCGACAGACGCGATCGGGAGTTCAGGTCGAAGTCGCGCCAGACGCGGTCCGCAATCGCCGTGCCATCGCGGCAGCCCAGTTGATTCGAGCGGGAGCCGCGCGGTCGCATCCGCGCGCCGGTAGGATTTGCAGGTAACTTCGACCGCGCAACGCGCAGGCGGCGCATCTCCACACGCGCCGTCAGCTCATGCTCGCGGCCTTGACGTCGGGCGGGAGCGGCATGCTTGCGGGTCGCGCGGAAGACCCGCACTCGTCCCGGAGCAGATGCTCGATGCGGGTCGACAGGTTCGGCCAGAGCTCGTGGCGCTTGCGCGCGAATGCGATTTGCGCTTCGAGGAAGCCGAGCTTGGAGCCGCAGTCGAAGCGGACGCCGTCGACGAGGCACGCGAATACGCGCTCGCACTCCATCAGCCCGCGGATGGTCAGCGCCAGCAGCGGATCGTCGTCGCGCACGAGCGCGCGCCACACCGCGGGAGTGAACACGTAGCGCCCGCAGCTCGCGACCGACACCGACGCCGCGCCGATCGGCGGTATCTTGACGAGCGTACGCGCGCCGCCGAGGGCGCTCGTCACGAGGTCGGCCGCGATGAACGTCGCGTCGCCGTCGTCCGCCTCCTGCGGGCGTTGCGCGCCGACCACGCTCGTCTTCTGCTCGTCGAACACGTCGAGCAGTTGCGCGATCGCCGGCCGCTCCGCGTCGATCAGCTCGTCGGGAAGGATGACCGCAAACGGCTCGTCGCGCACGAAGGGCCGCGCGTGGCGCAGCGCGTCGGTGAGCCCGCTCACCTCGCGCTGGCGCACGTAGCTGAACGTGACACCGGGCGGAATCGCAGAGCGCAGCTCGCGCAACGCCTCGTCGCTCGCGCGCGTCGCGAGCTCGCGCTCGAGCTCGTAGGCACGGTCGAAGTGATCCTCGATCGCGCGCTTGTGGCGCCCGGTGACGAGGATGAGATGGGTGAGCCCCGCCGCCGCCGCTTCCTCGACCGCGTACTGGATCAGCGGGCGATCGACGATGGGCAGAAGCTCCTTGGGGCACGCCTTCGTGGCGGGCAGGAACGTCGTGCCGAATCCCGCCACGGGAAGTACCGCGTGCGTGACGCGCCCATGCGTCGCGCGCGACGATGGGGCACGGATTGTCTCCTGCGGCATTGGCATTTCTCGCTCGGGTGACCGTCCGCTACGTCGAGCAGCAAGCGTGCCTATCTGCCGGGTCGCGGTTGTACGCGCGCCAAAGCGCGCGAATCGCCTTGTTTCCGGGAGAACTCACTCGCGCGGCGCCGAAGTGCGCGTGGGACAGCATTCGAAGTGCAGCAGCAATTGCCGCAGGCCCCGGTAATTTTTACGGGCGTTGTGTGAGGGCTGTCTCGGCTGGACCACGGCGAGGGCATCCCATGGTGCGCCGGCGCGATGGAAACTACGTTACGGACGGCATGGAGTTTGCAGAAACGGGGAGGTCCGCCGGTTGCGCGGTTCTCGCATTGCTTGCGAAAGCCAACCACATGCCGTGTGCCGAAGTCCCGTCGCCACGCGCAGCGAGTGCCTCAATGAGGCGGCCGCGTGAATCCACGCGTGCATCGCTGACGCCAGCAACGCCGGCATCGGCGGGCGATGCGCATTCCCGCTGCTCGCCATGAACGAACTCGTCGTGTTCTCGCAGGTGCGCTGGGATGTCGTCTGCCAGCGGCCGCAGCAGATTCTCTCCCGCCTCGCGCGCCGCTATCGCATCCTGTTCGTCGAGGAGCCGAAGTACGCAGCGGGCGATCCGCGCGGCGCGCTCCACGCCCCGCAAAACGGCATCACGGTGCTCACGCCGCACACCCCGCTCACCGCGCCCGGCTTTCACGACGATCAGCTACCGCTTCTGCAGAAGCTCGTCGAGCGGGCGCTCGCACGCGAAGGATTCCGCGATTACGGCGCGTGGCTCTATACGCCGATGGCGCTCCCGCTTCTGCAAAAGCTCTCGCCAAGGATCATCGTCTACGACTGCATGGACGAGCTCACCGCGTATCGCGGCGCGCCGCGCCAGCTCGTGCAGCGCGAGAACGCGCTGATGCGCGTCGCCAACGTCGTCATCGCCGCGGACCCGAGCCTGTACGAGGCGAGGCGTACGCGCCACCCCAACGTGCACCTCGTTCCGAGCAGCGTCGATCGCGAGCACTTCGCGCGCGGCGCCGACCCGGCGCACGCGCATCCCGCGATCCGGGCGCTGTCGCGTCCGCGCCTCGGCTACGTCGGCGTTCTCGACGAGCGGCTCGACTTCGCCTTGCTTCGTGCGCTGGCCGAGCGCCGGCCCGACTGGCAGATCTGCCTCGTGGGACCGATGCGCGACGTCGCGCGCGCGGCGTTGCCGTACCTGCCGAACGTCCATTATTTCGGGCACCGCCGCTACGCGGAGCTGCCGGCGTTCCTCGCCGGGCTCGACGTCGCGCTGCTGCCGTTCGCGCAAAGCGACGCCACCCGCTGCGTCGGTCCGGCGACGGCGCTCGAGTGCCTGGCGGCGGAGCGCCCGATCGTCGCGACGCCGGCCGGCGACGTGAAGCGGCTCTATGCCCACGTCGTGCGCCTGGGCGCCACACCCGACGCGTTCATCGCCGCGTGCGACGCAGCGCTCGTCGAATCCCCGGCCGCGCGCGCTGCGCGCGGCGCACGCATGCGCCGCATCGTCGGCGCGACGTCCTGGGACGAGACGGCACGCCAGATCGCGCGCATCGTCGAGAGGGCATCGGTGCGCGGCCTGACCGAGGCCGCGCGCACGATGCTCGAGCCGGCGCGTCCGCCGCGGCCGCCGCGGTCGGTGCCGTCACTGTCGCGCGCGGCCGCGCCGTGCGTGATCGTCGGCGCCGGAGTCACGGGTCTCGCGGCGGCGTACCACTACGGCAAAGGTGCGTTGCTGCTCGAGCGCGAGGCGAGAGTGGGCGGCGGGTGCCGCTCGATCGAGGACACCGGCTTCACGTTCGATTACGGCGGGCACGTCATGTTCTCGGACGACCCGTACGTGCAGGACCTCTACCGGTTGCTGCTCGGAGACAACGTCCACTGGCAGGAGCCCGAGGCATGGGTCTACCGAAGGGGCGTGTGCACGCGCTATCCGTTCCAGGGTGCGCTACCGCCGTGCGATCGGGAGCAGGCGATCGACGCGTCGTCGTCGCCCATGTCGGGGCCGAGGGAGCCCGGGGCACGCTTCGGCTATCCGCTGCACGGCGGCTTCCAGGCGCTCGTGGACGGGTTCTTGCCGCTCCTCCAGAGCGATCTGCTGCTGGAGGCA
>JBLMWW010000114.1:0-26112 GCA_050257435.1 Rudaea sp. | reverse complement strand
GGCCCGACAACGCGATCAGCAGGTGACGAGATCCGTATGTCCGAAGCCCCTGGAGTAGTCGAGTACGGAGATGACCGTCGGCGTTACGCGGAACAGGCGGATCTCGTCCGGGCTCGGCATCTTCATCGGCAGAGGAGGTGCGTCGGGGTACTTCAGCGGGAGCATGCGCAGCACTTTGTCCGCTTCGGCCCGATCATCGACCGCATGCGCGTGCGCTGCCATCGACAGGCCGGAAATCGCCATCAGATCCGGCGTGTCGTGATCGATCGTCAGCGAGATCCGATCATCTCGCGCCAGGTTCTTTGCCTTCTGGCTGTCACGACCGCAAAGAAAATAGAGGATCAGCCCTTCGTTCACGTAGCCGACGGTCGTTGCCTGGGGCCACCCGTCGGGCCGCAGCGTCGCAACCGTCATGATTCGATGCTGGTCCAGCAGCGCCAGGATCTTCTTTCTGATCTCGTCTTCCATGAATCGTCTCCATGACCACCAGGTACGGCGAACTCAACACCGATTGTGCGGTCGTTCGGCCGCGCGGCGTTGACGGATGTCAAGCACCGAAGGCAGCTCCCGCCGAGGATCGGTTGGTGCGAATTCCGAACGTCGCCGCATCGGCACAGTTCGTCGTGACCGCTAATCGTATGGTGGCGGATTGACCGAAATCAAAGGACGTGACCATTGCGCTGAGTACATTTAATCGAGGATGTCCGGCGCAATCGTGCGCCACGAGGAGGGACCATGGCCACGCGTCGCACCACGATGAGAAGCCGATCCGGCACCAAGCTCTATGCCGTCCGTGACGAGGGCGGCAAGTTCAAGGACATCCAGACCTACAAGCGAGCTCACGCGGCTGACCTGCGCCACAAGTCGAAAGCCGAGAAAGAGGGGGCTCGGGGCCCCATCGAGAAGAAGGTCAGAAAGACGGCGAAAGATACCGTCAAGTCCATCACGAGTTCCGTCACGGGCGCAGTCGCTGCGGTGCAGATGGCAGCGAAACGAGCCGTGAGGCGGGTTTCCCGCTCGCAGCCCCCGGAGAAGGATGCGGCGAAGAGCGTCGCCAGGAAGCCCCCCGGGAAGACGGCGGCGAGTAGAACGGTCAAGACGGCCGCGAAAAAGAACTCGCGCAAAACGACTCCGTAGGCTCGAAGGGGTGGCGTCCTGCACGGCCGCGACGCCGGAAAACGCGGCAGGTCGCCACAGGCCGTCCACACGGGCCGTCCACCCGGCAATGTCTGCGCGCCCGTCGTAACGAGGTCGCCACCGCATTCGAAGACGAGGACGAGTGCGGGGTGGCCCGGTTCATCTGCGTCGTCTCGTGAGATCGGCATACCTACCGGCCGGCCACAGCAGGAAAGCGTTTACCATCTGCGTAGCGACGGGATGACAGGCGCCGCCGGTTGCGGCAAGATGCCGCCGACCGCGTCGATGTACGCTCGCGGCGTCGTGCGCCCCAGCGGCGGGCGCCGAACGGGCGTCTCGTCCATTCGCGACTAGAAACGAAGATCAACTCGTCCGGAGGAGAATGATGCGCATCGTTCGCTACGCTGTTGCAGCACGCCGCGGCGCCGCCCGCGCGCTCGCCGTTGTGGGACTGCTCGTGGCCGGTACGGCGCTTGGCGCCGAGCCGATCAAGATCGGCCTGGTCGCGGCGCTCTCGGGACCCTCGGCACAATCGGGTGAGGCGATCACGCAGGGCCTCACGATCGCGATCGACGAGATCAACGCGGCCGGCGGGCTGCTCGGCCGCAAGGTCGAGCTCGTCCGGCGCGACGACGAGTCGAGTCCCCCGAAGGGTGCCACCGCGGCGCGCGAGCTGATCTACAACGAGAAGGTCGCGGCGATCTTCGGCGGCCTCGACACGCCGGTGTCGCTCGCGATCGTGCCCATCGTCAACAAGGAGCACGTGCCCTACATGGGCGTGTGGGCGGCGGGCACCCCGATCACGCGCAACGGCGCCAACCCGAACTTCGCGTTTCGCGTGTCGGCGGTCGACGTGCTGGTGGACGAGGCGCTCCTCAAGTACGCGCAAAAGAAGTACGGGGCGAAGAAGCCCGGCCTCATTCTCATCAACAACCCCTGGGGGGAATCGAACGAGAAGGGTCTGCGGGAGGTCGCGCAGAAGCTCGGCATTCCGCTCGCCGGCGTCGAGAAATTCGAGAACGCCGACGTCGACGTCGTGCCGCAGCTCACGCGCCTCAAGAACGCCGGCGCCGACGCGCTCGTCCTGGTGGCGAACGCCGCCCCCGGCGCACAGGTCATGAAGTCGCGCGAGCGCATGGGATGGAAGGTGCCGGTCGTCTCGCACTGGGGCGTTTCCGGCGGCCGCTTCACGGAGCTCGCCGGGCCGTCCGCGGGCGACGTCGTGTTCGTGCAGACGTACAGCTTCTTCAACAACGAGAGTCCGGCCAACAAGAAGGTACTGGAGGAGCTCAACAAGAAATATCGGGTGAAGGGACCGGAGGCGATCTTCTCGCCGGTGGGCGTGGCCAACGCGTACGACGCGATGCATCTCCTCGCGCTCGCGATCAAGAAGGCCGGGACGACGAAGGGCGACGCGGTGCGTGAGGCCCTGCACGGCATCGACGAGTACAAGGGCCTGATCAAGACCTACCACAAGCCGTTCAACGCGCAGAACCAGGACGCGCTCGGCCCGGACGACTACATCTTCGTGCGCTACGAGGGCGAGCGCATCGTCCCGGTGAAGTGACTCGCGCCGGATCGGCCGCCGCGACGCGCCGCGGTGGCCGGTGCGCGCGCGTTGGGCGCGGCATCCGATGGATCTTTTCTTCTCGGCCCTGATCACGGGGGTCGGGCTCGGGAGCATGTACGGGCTCCTCGCGCTCGGCTACTACGTGACATACGCGGTTTCCGGGACGGTCAACTTCGCGCAGGGCAGCACGATGATGCTCGGCGCCGTCGCGGGCTTCACGTTCGGCGTTACCCACGGCTTGCCGTGGCTCGTCGCGATCGCCGGCGCGCTTCTCGTGTGCGTCGTATGGGGCGTCGTCGTCGAGCGGATCGGCGTGCGGCCCTTCGCCGATCGGGGCTCCGACCTCTGGCTCATGGCGACGGTCGCCCTCGGGCTCATCCTCGAGAACGTCGTCCTCTTCACCTTCGGCAAGGATCCGCGCGGCATGCCGCAGTCGGTCCTGACCGCCGAGGCGTTCTCGCTCGGCGGCCTGCGCGTCTCGCTCCTGCAGCTCACGATCCCGATCGTTGGCGTGCTGATCGCGGTCGCGCTGCACTTCCTGACGCGCCGCACGCGGACGGGCAAGTCGATGCTCGCCATCGTCCAGAATCCCGACGCCGCGCGCCTGATGGGCGTGAACGTGCGTGCCGCGATCGTCGGCGCTTACGCGATCTCCGGGCTGTTCGCGGGCATCGCCGGCCTGCTGATCGCGCCGCTCTTCACCGTGTCGGCGAGCATGGGGACGCTGTTCGGGATCAAGGCCTTCGCCGTGGCGATCCTCGGCGGCATCGGCAACCCATGGGGCGTCATGATCGCGGGTCTCATCTATGGCAGCGCCGAGGCGCTCATCACGGCCGCCTTCGGCTCGACGTACACGCAGATCCTCACGTTCGCGCTCGTCATCGTCGCGCTCGCGCTGCGCCCCGACGGACTGTTCGGCCGCGCGAGCGTGAACAAAGTATGAGTCCGCGGCTCCTCGTCGTGATCGTCGCATCGGTGGCGCTCGCCGGGGTCGCCTCGTATTTCGCGAACGGCTATCAGCAGTACGTGATCGCGATGGTCGCCATCACCGCCATCGTCGGCGTCGGCCTCAACGTGCTGCTGGGCCTCTCGGGACAGCTCTCGCTCGGCCACGTCGGCTTCTACGCGATCGGCGCGTACACGGCGGCGATCCTGTCGACGCGCTACGCTTGGAGCTTCTGGCTGGTGCTGCCGCTCGCCGGTGGCTTTGCGGCGATCGCCGGCGCGCTCCTCGCGCTCCCGGCGCTGCGCGTACGCGGACCGTACCTCGCGATGGTCACCATCGCGTTCGGCTTCGTGATCGAGCAGAGCGCGGCCGAAATGAAGGGACTGACGGGGGGATGGAACGGCATCATGAACATCCCGCGTCCCACGATCCTCGGCTACACGCTGGACGAGTTCGGCATCGGCGTCACCGGCCTCGCGCTCCTTGCCGTGCTGCTGATCCTCTTCGCGCGCCTCAAGTCGAGCGACTGGGGCCTCGCCATGCGCGCGACGCGCGACGCCGAGGCGGCGAGCCAGTCGATCGGGCTCGACCTCGTGACGATCCGCACCGTCGCGTTCGTGCTCTCCGCCTTCCTCGCGGGTATCGCCGGCGCGCTCTTCGCCGCGCTCTCGAACTTCGTGAGCCCCGAGTCGTTCCCGTTCTTTCAGTCGATCACGTTCCTGCTCGTCGTGCTGATCGGCGGCGCGGGCACCGTGCTCGGCCCGGTGGCCGGCGCGCTCGTCGTCGTGCTGCTGCCGGAGATGCTCTCGTTCCTCGCCGAGTACCGGCTGCTGTTCTTCGGGGCGCTGCTCCTGCTCGTGCTCTGGCTCGCGCCCGAAGGCATCATGGGTGCGGTCGAGCGGCGCTATCGCAGGGCTTCGGGCCGTACGGCGCGCCCTGCGCCCGAAGCGGTGGCGCGCTTCCTCGGCGAGCGCGCCCCGCGTTCCGGACTCGAGGTCGAGGGACTGTCGATCGCGTTCGGCGGAACGCAGGCGGTAAGCGAGGTGGCGCTCGCCGCGCGCGCCGCCCAGGTCACGAGCATCATCGGCCCGAATGGCGCCGGCAAGACCACGCTCCTCAACCTGATCGGCGGCTTCTATCGGCCCGACCGCGGCAGCATGAGGCTCGACGCGCAGGCGCTGCCGCACGGCGCGACGCATCGCATCGCGCGGGCGGGCGTCGCGCGCACGTTCCAGACGACCCAGCTTTTCCCGCGCATGTCGGTGCTCGAGAACGT
The DNA here is from genome assembly GCA_050257435.1 of Rudaea sp. Classification (GTDB taxonomy): domain Bacteria; phylum Pseudomonadota; class Gammaproteobacteria; order Burkholderiales; family Casimicrobiaceae; genus VBCG01. The sequence continues at coordinate 21,183 of JBLMWW010000114.1, read as the reverse complement.
ATCGATCGCGCAGCGCAAGGGACGTCTCGGCGGACTGCACCGCGCGCTGTTCGGCGCATCGCAATCGGGCGCGGCCGACGCGATCGCCGAGGGCCTGCTCGCCTTCGTCGGCTACACGGGCCCGCTCGATCGCCTCGGGCAGGCGTTGCCGCACGTCGACCGGCGCCTCGCCGAGATCGCGCGCGCGCTCGCGACGCAGCCGCAGGTGCTGATGCTCGACGAGCCGGCCGCCGGCCTCGACACCGGCGACACCGAGCGACTCGGTGCGTTGCTGCAGGAGATCGCGCGCCTCGGCATCGCCGTGATCATCATCGAGCACGACATGAACCTCGTGATGGGCATCTCCGATCACGTCGTCGTGCTCGATGCCGGCAAGCGCATCGTGGCGGGAGCGCCGGCCGCCGTCCGCGCGCATCCCGAGGTGCGCGCGGCGTATCTCGGCGACGGCGCGCTGGAGATTGCGCGCACCGGTGCAACGGCGGGGGCGACGGAGGTCGTCCTCAACACCGAAGGGCTCGCGGCCGGTTACGGCGCGATTCCCGTGCTTTCGGACATCGGCCTCGAGGTGAGGCGCGGCGAGCTCGTCGCGCTGCTCGGCGCCAACGGCGCGGGCAAGTCGACGCTGATGCGTGCGATCTCCGGATTGCATCGGCCGCTGACCGGCAGCGTGCTCCTGCTCGGCCGCGAGATCCAGCGCCTGTCCGCGCACCGCATCGCCCGCTCGGGCGTGACGCTCGTGCCGGAAGGGCGGCAGGTATTTCCCGAGCTTTCGGTCGCCGACAACATCCTCATGGGCGCGCTCGCGCTCGATCGCCGTACGGCGGAAGCCGAGGTGGAGCGTCTGCTTGCGCGCTTCCCGAAGCTCGCCCCCTTGCGCGATCGCCGCGCAGGACTGCTATCGGGCGGCGAGCAGCAGATGCTCGCGATCGCGCGGGGGCTCGCCGCGCGTCCGCAGATCGTCCTGCTCGACGAGCCGTCGCTCGGCCTTGCGCCCGCGATCGTCGACGGCCTGTATCGCGTGCTCGAGGAGCTGCGCGGGCAGGGCACGACGATCCTTCTGGTCGACCAGATGGCACGCCTCGCGCTCTCCATCGCCGATCGCGCGTACGTGCTGCAGTCGGGACGCGTCGTGCAGCAGGGCTCCGCAGAGGAACTCCGCAACGACGCCGCGCTCGAGAAGGCGTACCTTGGATAACCGCTGCGGCGAACCATGGACCTGATCCTGCGCAACGCGCGTACCGAAGGCAACCCCGGGCGCGTGGATATCGCCGTCGACGGCGGGCGCATCGCGGCGATTTCGGACGCGGCGGCGCGCGCCGGCACGGAGACTTCCGCATGCGAACTCGACGTCGGCGGCCGCTTCGTGTCGCCGGGACTCGTCGAGACGCACATCCATCTCGACAAATCGTGCATCCTCGAACGTTGCGTCTCGCGCGAGGGAACGCTCGCGGAGGCGATCGCGCAGGTAGCGGCCGCCAAGTCGGCGTTCACGGCGGAGGACGTGCACGCGCGTGCGGCACGCACGCTCGAGCGCGCCATCCTGCAAGGCACGACGCACATGCGCACGCAGCTGGAGGTCGATCCCGGCATCGGGCTGCGCGGACTCGACGGCGTGCTGCCGCTCGTCGACGAATACCGCTTCGCGATCGACGTCGAGATCTGCGTGTTCCCGCAGGAGGGACTCACGAACAACCCGGGCACCGAGGAACTGCTCGTCGAATGCCTGCGGCGCGGCGTCGCGCGCATCCTGGGCGCCGCCCCCTACGTCGACACCGACCCGCACGCGCAGATCGACCGCGTGTTCGCGATCGCGCGCGACTTCGACGTCGACATCGACATGCACCTCGACTTCACGCTCGACGTAGATCGCATGGACGTCGGCTACGTGTGCGAGGCGACCCGGCGTCATCGCTACGAGGGCCGCGTGACGATCGGCCACGTCAGCACGCTGTCGTCACTGCCCTCCGCAGCTTTCGCCGGGACCGCGGCACGGTTGCGCGACGCCGGCATCGCGGTCACGGTGATGCCCGCGACCGACCTGTTCCTCATGGGCCGCGGCGCGGACCACGACGTGCCGCGCGGCGTGGCACCGGTGCATCGGCTCGCGCAGGCCGGCGTCAACGGATCGCTGTCGACGAACAACGTCCTCAATCCGTTCACGCCGTTCGGCGACTGCTCGCTGATGCGCATGGCGAACCTGTATGCCAATGCGTGCCAGGTGGGCGATGCCGCAGGCATTGCCGAATGCTATCGGATGATCACCTCGCGCGCGGCCGGCATCCTGAAGGTTCCCGACTACGGCATTGGCGTCGGCAAGGCGGCCGACCTCGTCGTCTTCGATTGCGAGACTGCTGCGCAGGCCGTGGCCGAGATCGCGCCGCCGTTGTGGGCGTTCAAGCGCGGCCGCATGACGATGAGCCGCACTCCGCCCGTGTTGCATCGGCCCTGAGGCACGCCGGCGATCGCGTCGTCGATACCCGGCCGCGCGGCCGGGGTGCAAGATCCAGGCGGTGTCGGCGAGTGCGCGAAAGGGTCCTGGGCGACCTCGGCGATACGCTGCCCGCCTGCGCGGCGTAAGCCGTTCGGGCCAGCACCCGCCGAGCGCGCGTCAGCGGCGCGCGGACGCGAGCCGCAGCGTTGCCGCGGCCGCGGCGGCGATCGAGATCGCACCGCAGACCACGTACGGCAGGGCGGGTGCGTGGAAGTAGAGCGACGCGGCGAAGAGCGGGCCGACGATGCGCGCGAGCGCCCCCGCGCTTTGCGCGACCCCGATCGTCGCTCCCTGCTCGGTGGGCGCGGCGAGATTGGAGAGCAGGGCGAAGAGCGGCGCGCGCGTGAGCGCCGAGCCGATGGACAGCAGCGCGAGCGCGAGCAGCATCGCGATCCAGGGCCCGTTCGACGCGCGCAGCAGCGCGGACCACACCAACGGACCCTGTCCCTTGATGAACGGCAGGAGGGCGAGTGCGACACCGGTCAGCAGCAGGCTGAGCGCAACGAGCCGGGGCTCGCCCAGCGCTTTCACGAGCGCACCGATCGCGCCCCCCTGGACCAGCGCGGCGATCACGCCGCAGAAGACGAACAGCGAAACGACCGTCGTCGCGGGCCGTGCCGCATCCACCGCGATGCCGAGATCGAAATTGTCGCTGACGAGCAGCGGCAACGTGCTCTCGAAGCAGCTGAACGCGAACGTTGCCAGGAAGAAGATCAGGACCAGCAGGCCGATCCGCGGTTGCGACAACGTGTGCATCCATTGCGAGACCTGCGGGCGGCGGCGCGACGGCACCGAGCCGCGGTTGAGGCTTTCGGCCAGGATGAACCAGGCGAGCAGGAAATTCGCTGCGCAAAGCGCCGCCGCAGTCCATCCGGGCGCTGCCGCTCCGCCGAGCGCCAGGGCCACGCCGCTGATCGCCGGGCCGAAGATGAAGCCGAGGCCGAACGCCATGCCGATCAGGCCCATCCGCTTCGCGCGGTCTTCCGGCGGCGTGATGTCGGCGACGTAGGCCTGCGCGACGGTGATGTTGCCGCCGCACGCTCCCGCCACCATGCGCGATACGAGGAGCATGCCGAGCCCGAGCGGGTGGCCGGCAACGTCCGAGGCGAGCGCGAAGAGAACGTACGACAGTGCGGCGCCGGCGGTGCTGACGAGCAGAATCGGGCGCCGGCCGTGATGGTCGGAAAGCCTGCCCCAGATCGGCGAGAACACGAACTGCATCGCCGAGTAGGACGCGATGACGACCCCGATCTGCCAGCCGCTCGCGCCGAAATGCCGGCTGTAGATCGGCACCAGCGGCACGACGATCCCGAAGCCGACGAGATCGATGAACACCGTGAGGAAGACCACCAGCATCGAGGGTTTGGCGTGCGTCATTGCTTGTTATTGAGAGGTGCGTCGCGGCACGCCACGGCCCGCCGCGAGCGGCCCGGCTGCGCGGACGGATGCGTGTATGGCGCGTATGCGAACCGTCGGACGCCGGGACGTGGGCACCTCGAGTCGCGCGAGGCTCAGGACAGCGAGTATGGGGATCCGCCCTGCCACGGCGGCGACCAGGCTTTACCGAGTCATGCGGGGTGAAGCTCGATGGGCCGCGACGATGATCCTGCGGCGTCTCAGTGCCGCGTGCCGCCCTTCGCCGGGCGCTTTCCCTTGACTTCCACCGCCTCCACCGACAGCGTGAACGTGCACTGCTCGTTGGGGTTCATGGCCCCCACGCCAATCAGCTTGCGCGCGATCTCCTCGCCGCGATCGTTGCGGATCGCGACGACGACCGTGTATTCCCACGGATCACCCTCCGCGGGATGGCGGATGCTGCCCTCGATGCGAAGCGGCGCGAGCGCCGGCGTCGGCACCGTCTCGGCGCCCGCATAGCGCAGGTAGTGCCGGCACGACGGGCACACCGCTGCGCTTTCCAGGACGGTTTCGCGGCAGTGCGGGCATTGCCGGGTGGCCCCGGGCATGCCCGCGCGCACGCTGCTCATGAGGCGGAGCCGCCCTCCAGGCCGTGCGGACCGTGCTTGCCGCCCTTCGCTCCCTTGCCGTCCTCCCAGCCGAACTCGGCCTGGCCGCGCAGACGCGCGCCCGCCGCGACCGTGAGCGATCCTGCCTTGACGTCTCCGACGACCATTCCGCTCTGCTGCAACTCGACGAGCGTGGCCTGCTCGACGTTGCCTTCGAGTTCGCCGGCGATCGTGACCCGGTCGGCACGCACGCCGCCGGTCAGCTTCGCTCCGACCTCGATCGTCAGGTCACCCTGGACGTTGACGTCGCCCTTGAACTTGCCGGCGATCCGCACGCTTCCGCCGCCTTCGATCTTGCCTTCGATCGTGATGTCGGAGGCGATCAGCGACTCCTTGCGCGCGGCAGGCGCTGCCGGGCGCGGCGCCGGCGCAGCGGCGGCCGGGGTCGGGGCGGGGGCGGGTGGGGCGAGCTCGGGCTTGGGCGGCTCGTAGCGCGCCGGCTCCCTTGGCTCCGGCGCGGGCGGCGCGGGGGGCAGCCGCGTCGCGGTGTTGTCTTTCCAGATCGCCATGGTCGTGGACCCTTTTTAGGACAGTGGAATATTTAGGCTAGCGCTAAAACCGCTCGGAAGCAATTGATTTTTCGCGGAACGGGCGCCTGCGCCCCGGGTGCGGTGGCAATTTTCCTCAAACAATCAAGCCGACATGGGCGGGACGGTCCGCCGTGGCCGCACCATCCGCAGTCGCGGGAATTCGGACGATTCCTACCGTTTGGCCCCCGCGCATTCCGACCACGACAATCGGAAGGCGCCGACGCGATTTCGATGGATTCTGCCGATGGTGCAAGGACTCGACAGTCGCGACACTGCGCTCCATGGAACCTCACGTAGCCCAACCGAGCGTCGATCCTGCGATGCAGCGGTTCGTGACCGCGTCGATCGAGGAGATCCGCTTCGCCGAGGAACTGCGCCGCCAGATCGAGCAGCGCTACCTCGGGCAACCGGCCGACGTCTCCGCCTCGTCCTCGACCCCCCGCGCCGAGTGACGCGTCGCCTCGCGGGCGTCGCGCCGCGCCGTCCTCGACCGCCCCGCGCCGAGTGACGCGTCGCCTCGCGCAGTGCCGCGCAACGCGCATCGCCGGCCCGCTCTTTACGTGCGCGATCCCACAGTACGTTGCGTGCACAATGACGGACGCCTTCCTTCGTCGTTCGTCCCATGCGCCGCGTCGCGCTCGTTGTCGTCCTCGCGTCTCTTTCCATGCTCGCGTTCGCGGCCGAGCGCCGCAACGCGGTGCCCACCGACGCGCTCTTCGGGCAACTCGAAAAGGCCGACGCCGTCGTCGAAGGCGCGCGCGATCCCGCGCACGTGCTGTACGTCTTCTTCGACGCGAATTGCTATTACTGCCATCTCACCTGGAAGGCGCTGCAGCCGTATGAAGCGGCGGGCCTGCAGGTGCGCTGGGTTCCGGTCGCATATCAGCAGCCGAGCTCCGTGGGTCGCGCGGCGGCGATCATGGAGGCCCCGGACCGTGTCGCGGCGCTGCGCCTGAACGAAACGGGCTACGACCGCACGCATTTCACCGGCGCGATAACGCCGCTGCCTAACGTCGCCTCCGCACGCGTCAAGGCGCTCGAGGCGAACACGGAGCTCATGCGCGCCTTTGGCGCACCGGGAACGCCGGCGCTGGCGTGGAAGGACGCCGACGGAAGCGTGCGCTTTCGCGCCGGCGTGCCCCGGCTTTCGGAGCTTCCGGCGATGACCGGCTTGCCCGCGCAGCCGAACGACGATCCCGAGCTCGCACGGTTTCGCTGAAGGCCCCGATCACGCCCGGCCGGAGCTTCAGTGCGCAGCCGTGGAAGCGGCCTCGTCGCGCTTCGCGGCGGGCACCGGCCGGGCGAGCCAGACGACGGCGATCAACAACAGGAATATCAGCGCGGATGCGTAGAAGAGATCGTCGGCCGCGAGCGTGAAGGCCTGCCGATCGACGAGGCGATCGAGGAACGCGAGCGCCTGCTCCGGCCGAAAGCCGCGGCCTTCGAGCGCGGCGAGTGCCTGAGCCGATGCAGGGTCGGCACCGGTCAGATGCTCGACGAGCCGGGCGTGATGCAGCGTTGCCCGATGGTCCCAGAGCGTCGTCGTGATCGACGTGCCGAACGAGCCCGCGGTGATGCGGGCGAAGTTGAAGAGACCCGACGCTGCAGGAATTCGCTCGGGAGGCAATCCCGACAGGCTCAGCGTCACGAGTGGGATGAAGAAGATCGCCATGGCGGCGCCCTGGATCAGGGTCGGCAGCATGAGCGTCCACAAATCGGCATCGGTCGCGAAGCGCGAGCGCATGAACAGCACGAGCGCGAAGACGAGAAACGCCCCGGTGGCGAAGAGCCGCGGATCGACCTTGTTCACCGAACGCCCGACGACGGGTGTGAGCAGGATCGCGAGGATGCCGACGGGCGCGAGCACCATGCCGGCCTGCGTCGCGGTGTAGCCCATGTATTGCTGCAGCCACAGCGGCAACAGCACGACGTTGCCGAAGAACGTGCCGTACGCGAGCGACATCGCGACGGAGCTCGTCCAGAAATTGCGGCGCGCGAACAACGCCAGGTCGACGACCGGATGCCGCTCGGTCAGCTCCCACACGAGGAACAGCGCGAAGCCCACGAACGCCGCGACCCCGAGGCCGGTGATCAGCGTCGATCCGAACCAGTCGAGGTCCTTGCCTTTGTCGAGCATGACCTGCAATGCGCCGACCCACAGCACGAGCAGCGCGAGGCCGATGCCGTCGATCGGCAACCTCTGCGTCGGCGTTTCGCGCCGGCGATACAGCATCCACGTCGCGGCCGCGGCCGCGAGGCCGACGGGCGCATTGATGTAGAAGATCCAGGGCCACGTGAGATGGTCGGTGATCCATCCGCCGAGCAACGGCCCCGCGATCGGCGCGACGAGCGTCGTCATTCCCCAGATCGCGAGCGCGCTGCCGGACTTCGCCTTCGGGTAGCTCGACAGCAGGAGCGACTGCGACAGCGGAATCATCGGCCCGGCGACCGCCCCCTGGAGCACGCGGAAGGCGATCAGAAGCGCGAGGCTCGGCGCGAGCGCGCAGAGAAAGGATGCAAGCACGAAGAGCAGCACGGAGCCGACGAACAGCCGCACCTGTCCGTAGCGTTGCGTCAGCCAGCCGGTGAGCGGCAGCGAAATGGCGTTCGCAACGCCGAATGAGGTGATCACCCACGTGCCCTGGTCCGGAGACACCGCAAGGTCTCCCGCGATCGCGGGAATCGACACGTTGGCGATCGACGTATCGAGCACGTTCATGAACGTCGCGAGCGAGAGCGCGACCGTGCCGAGCGCGAGCGCGGCGCCGGTCAGCGGCGCGTCCGGACGCGCGCGGGCGTCGCTTCCCTGGCCGCGCACGGATGCGCTTCGACCGGAGTCCGCCATCGTCGTCGAGACTCGTTGGGTCCGGCTCAGCGTCCGTGCACCGACGCGACGTGCGAACCCTCCGGTTGCACGGCGTTCGTTGCGGGTCCTCGGTGCGACGCGAGGGCCGCCCGTGTCCGGTCCGTCGCGATGCCGTCATTGGCCGCGATGATCGTCCGGATGCGCTTGGCCGCTGCCGCGTCGACGTCGTCGTACACGGCGGTGGTGTAGGCGTCGCCCGACTGCGCCACCTGCGGCAGGCGAGCTCCGTCGCGCCGATGCGTATCGACCGTCGCCTGCATCGACAGCCCGATCTGCAGCGGATGTTCCGCAAGCTCGCGCGGGTCGAGCGTGATGCGTACCGGTACGCGCTGGACGATCTTGATCCAGTTGCCGGTGGCGTTCTGCGCGGGCAGAAGACTGAAGGCCGCACCGGTGCCCGCGCCGAATCCGGCGACGGTACCGTGATAGCGTACCTCGCTCCCGTAGAGATCGGCATGCAGCGTCACCGGCTGGCCCACGCGCATCGTCGCGAGCTGGGACTCCTTGAAATTCGCCTCGACCCAGACCTGATCGAGCGGCACGATCGCCAGCAGGGGCGTGCCGGGGGCGACGCGCTGCCCGAGCTGCACGCTGCGCTTCGCGACGTAACCCGAAACGGGCGCAGGCAGCGACGTGCGCGCGAGGTCGAGATAGGCGTCGTGCACTTGCGCGGCGGCGGCGAGGACGTCGGGGTGCGTCGCGAGCGTCGTGCGCTCGGTGCGCGCGCGATGCGCGGCCAGCGCCTGCTCGGCAGCGTTGAGCGCGGCCTTCGCGCTCGCCACGGCATCGCGTGCGTGCTGCAACTCTTCGCGTGAGACCGCGCCCGCTTGCGCAAGCCGCTCGCGCCGCGCGAGGTCCTCCGCCGCGCGCGCGGCTTCGGCACGGCGCATGTCCACGTTCGCCTGGAGTTGCGAGCTCGTCAGGTAGAGCCCGCGCACTTCGCGGACCGTTCGGCCGAGCCGGGCTTCCGCCGCCTCGACCGCGATCTTCGCGTCGGCAGGATCGAGTCGGACGAGCGTCCGTCCGGCCTTCACGAACTGCGTATCCTCCGCGGCGATGCCGACCACCGTGCCCGCGACCTGCGGCGTGATCTGGACGACGTTGCCGCTCACGTACGCGTCGTCGGTCGATTGCGTGTAGCGCAGCGCGACCGCCCAATAGACGCCATAGGCGACGGCGATCGCCGAGAACGCGCCGATGGCCATCGCGAGCCAGCGCTTCCGTTTCATTCCGAGATCGGTCGATGCGCTCATGGCCGCATGCCTCCCGCGTGGGCAAGGCGCGGCGGCGCACACGCCTGTGCGATGCGCCGGTCGCCGTACAACGTTCCGATCGAATCGAGCGCGCAGGTGGCGATGCTCAATGGACTCGTCGCCGGCGCGGGCCGCGCGAGAATCCAGCGCTCGCCGTAAGCGACCAAGGCGAGTGCTGCGGTGGCGAGGACGATCAGGGCGGCACGGGTCATCGCCCCGCGCCAGCGGAGACGGGCAGTTCGCCGTTCGCACGTCGAGCGGCAATTCGTCAATGCAGCGTTCATGGTGGTTTTCCCGGGCGGGGCGGTCGCAGGGCGAATGGGTGTTCCGTTGCGCCCCGAGACAATGGTCGTTGAGACGGTTGCCAATGCGGTCGGCCTGTTCGATCCCTGCCAAAGCCGATGTTGCCGAAGCCATGGATGCCTAGGCAACGACCAGGCCAAAAAAAAAGCGCTAGCGGTTCGCGATCATGCGGTTCAGGAAATCTTCGAGCATTCGGACTTCGTCCTTCGCGAAGCCGCGCAGGAACTGCGCATGGACGCGTTCCTTGGCCGCCAGGAGCTGCGGATAGAGCGCCTTGCCCGCGCTCGTCAGATCGAGATTGGCGGCGCGGCGGTCGTCGGGATTCGGCTTGCGGCGTATCAGGCCTTTCTGCTCGAGCCGGTCGATCATGCGGGTCATCGCGCCCGGGTCGTAGGAGATGCTCTTGCACAGCCCGGCCGCCGAATCGGCTTCCTTGTTCGCGACCGACGCGAGCACGATGAGCTGGGGCGCCGTAATGTCGAACTGGGCGAGCTCGCGGTCGAGCGCGTCCACGAGCTCGACACGCACGCGGTTGATCAGACGGATGACGCCATGCCGCGCCTGGGCAGAAGGCGCCTCGAGGGTGGCCGCGTCGGCAGCGGGACGAGAGGGAACCATGCCCCGATAATAAGTGCCTAGGCAATGATTGTCAAGGCCATTGTTGGACTGGTCGGCCCGAATGGCGGAATGCGACGCAGATCTTTCGATGCTTCCCGCGTGGGAGCCGGCCTCGTTTTCGCGCGCCGCCAGGCGTGCGCCCAACCCCCCCGAGCCTGCGCAACCGGACGCGTCGTTAGGCGGCGCGTCTCTCGCGCGGCATCTCCGCTTCGGCAAGCGCCGTCGCCGTGTCCCCGAGGGGCAGCCGCACGGTGAATCGCGTTCCGCGACCGACCTCGCTGTCGACGTCGATGCGACCTCCGTGCTTGCGCACGATCGCGTTCGACACCGAGAGGCCGAGGCCGGTGCCTTGCCCGACGGGCTTCGTCGTGAAGAACGGGTCGAAGATGCGATTCAGGTTCTCCGCCGCGATGCCGCAGCCCGTGTCCCCGATCGTCACCCACGCCTGCGCGTCGTCGCTGCCGGTCGAGATCGTGATCGTGCCCCGCTCGGGAATCGCCTGCCCGGCATTGACGAGCAGGTTGAGGAATACCTGGTTGAGCCGGGACGGCATGCACTCGACCTCCGGCACGCTGCCGTAGTCGCGGACGATGTCGGCCTTGTACTTGAGCTCGTTGCGCACGATGTTGAGCGTGCTGTCGAGCGCGGCGTGGAGATCGATCGCCTGGCGCACTTCCTCCACGCCGCCGCGCGAGAAGTCGCGCAGGTCCTGCACGATGCGCTTGACGCGCAGCAGCCCGTCCCGCGATTCGGCGACCAGCGACGCCATGTCGCCGCGCAGGAAATCCACGTCGGTACGCGCACGGAGCGCTCGGGCGTCGGCGAATTCCGGCGGCGGATGGGCGAGGTTGCGCTCGGCCTCGACGTAGGCGTCGAGCAGCTTGAAGAGCTGCGCCAGGTACGACTCCAGCGAGCCCAGGTTCGAAAGCGCGAACGCGAGCGGGTTGTTGATCTCGTGCGCGACGCCCGCTGCCATCTGGCCGATCGACGCCAGCTTCTCCGACTGGATCACCTGGTTCTGCGCATCCTCCAGCATCGCGTTGATCCGCTGCATCGTCGCGTTCAGCGTCGACAGCTCGAGGATGCGGCTGTCGCGCTCCACGTGCATCCGGTGGTTCGCCATGACGAGCGCCAGCAGGCTGGTGAGCGCCTGGCCCTGGTCGAGATCCGCCGGCGTGTAGCGCGGCTTGTGAGCGGCGCGATTCACGGCGACGGCGCCGATCGTGCGTCCCGCTACGCGCAGCGGCCAGCACATGGCGGAATGCGTCGCACGTTGCCGCTCCTCGCAGCCGCGAAGCGGCAGTCCGGTTTCGGCGGCGTCGCCGTTGACGAGTATCGGCTGCCCCGTCTCGACCACGTGGCCGAAGACGCCCGTTCCGCGCGGCAGAGCCGTGCCGATCAGGCCCAGCGGAAGGTCGGTCCCGGCGGCGATTTCGAGCTGATCGGACGTCCCGTCGACGATCAGCGCGATCGATCCGCTCTCCGCGTCGAAGCCGCGGACGATGTGCTCGAGGATCTCCTGGCGCACCTGCTGCGGATGCGCGCCGTTCGCGGCCTTCTGCCCGAGCTCGTAGAGGGCGCAAATCCAGGCGAGATCGGTGATTCCTCCGCTGCTACCCGGTGACAGGGCGATTTCCATGGGCGTGCGTATCGCGGGCGTTTCGCCCGTTCAATAGTCCTCGAGCAGCACGCCGCCGTCCTCGGTCCAGCGCACCTTGGTGATGCCGGGCGTCTCGCGCTCGAGGCGCTCGAGCTCGAGCTGCTGGCGCGTGATCACGTCCCGCTGCGCCCGCAGCTCGTCGGCGAGCCGACGGTTCTCGAGCAGGAGCGCGCGATGCGCGAGCACTTCGAGAATCGCCGCCTTGAGGTCGGTGTCCGACCATGGCTTGCTCACGAAGCGGAAGATGCCCGCATGATTGACGGCGCGAATGATGCCGTCGATGTCCGAGCACGCGCTCATGATGATGCGCGCGGCGTCGGGCTGCCGATCCTTGACGATGGCGAGGAACGCGGCCCCGTCCATCTCCGGCATGCGGTAATCCGAGATCACGAGATCGACGCGATGGTCCTCGAGGTGGCGCAGCGCTTCCACCGGCGAGGCGCACGTCGTGATCGACGGGTCCGGGATCGCCGGAAGGATGGCGGCGTTTTGGCATAGCCGCCGCAGCGCGCTCAGCACGTTCGGCTCGTCGTCGACGATCAGCAGTGCAGTCATGCGGGACTCCTGACGGTATGCGGGTGTTGATTAATGCCGGCGTGGGATGCAAGGCTCATGCCACATGCGGCAGAACGCCGCAGCTGGTCCACTACAGTTTGCAGGGGACGTCGGCCGCGTCCTACTTCGCGTTCGCCATTCGCCGATGCAACATTGGCCGTGAGTCCGATGTCCAAGGACTGCGCGGCGGCGTTCAATGGCGAACGTCTTCCCTTTGCCGCCGCCATCGAACGCGATCGCCATGCGTCCCTTCCAGTCGTTGCCGGCGCACCTCGCATGGCTCGCGCTTCTTGTGTTGATGGCGCCGGTGCCTTCGCTCGCTGCAACGAAGGAAACGGTCTGCACGATCACGGTCAATTCGCCGGACGAGAAGGAAGCATTCCGGCGCCATCTGCCCCCCGACCGCTTCCGATTCGTCGAGCTCGTCGAGCGCGGGCGTCCCGACTGGCTCGCCTCGGCGCGCCGTAACGGCGTCCGTTGCGACTTCCTCGTCATCTCCGGGCATTACGACGGGGGCGATTACGCGGGGGGCAACGAGTTCTTCTCCGAGCACCCGGAGGCGCGCGAATTCCTCTCCGTCGACGAGATGGAGCGCGTCGCGTGCAGCGAGCCCGATGCCGGGCCTTTCGCGCATCTGAAGGCCGTATATCTCTTCGGCTGCAACACGCTCAATCCCGAGGCACTGCGCAGCTCGCCGGCGGAGATTGCGCGCACGCTGGTGCAATCGGGTCACGCACCCACTGAAGCCGAGCGGCTGGCGCGCGCGATGAGCCCACGCTTTGCCGACAGCAGCCGCGATCGCATGCGGCACATCTTCCGCAACGTGCCGGTGATCTACGGCTTCTCGTCCACGGCGCCGCTGGGTCCGACGGCGGCGACGTATCTCGATCGTTACCTGCGCGCCGGCGGCACACGGGAAATCGCCAGCGGCCATCCGACGAACCGCATCCTCGGCTATTTCCCGGGGCGCTCGTTGACGTCGACGCGCGGCTCGACGGATGTCGATCCCGACGCCGGGTTCAGGCGTGACGTCTGCCAGTTCCTCGACGACCGGCTCTCGCCCGTGGAGCGCGCTCAGTTCGTCCATCGCCTGCTCGGGCGCGACATGGCCGAGGTTCGGCTGTTCCTCGACCGCCTCGAGCGTTACGTCGCGTCGCTGCGTCCCGCGCAGGCACGCACGCCCGAGGTGGCGACCGAGCTCGCCGGCATTGCGGGCGACACCTCGGCACGCTCTCGCTACCTCGCGTTCATGCAGGCGAGCAGCGACCCGCGGCTGCGCGTGCGCATGATCGACCTCGGCGCCGAGCTCGGCTGGCTGTCTCCGGATGAACGGCTGGCGGCGCTCGGGCACCTCGTCGGCGACCTGTACGCGCATGCCGCGCCCACGGCCGCGGACGTCGATCTCGTATGCAAGCTGAACGCCGACAACCTGTTGAGCGGCACGCGCGCCGACTTCGCGCACGACGCGAGCGTCGACGTCCCGCACGCGGCGATCCTCGGCTGCCTCGGCAGCACGCGCGGGCGTGCGCAAGTGTTGCGTGCGCTCACGAGTCCGAGCGACGGCGATGCGCAGGTCGCGCGCACCTACCTGCGGCACCGGCCGATCGCGGACATCAACGAGCTCCGCGTGGTGACGGCCGAGATCGCGCGCATGTCCAACGCCGACAGCCAGGTGCGCGCGCTCGCCGCGCTCGCCGATCACCGGCTGTCCGATCCCGAGGCGCTCGCCGAGCTCGTCGGGCTGTTCCCGACGACGAGCTCGATTCGCGTGCAACGCGCGATCGCGGGCGTGCTGATCCGCTCGGACTACCGAGGCGACACCTCGCGCGACCTCCTGCGGACGTTGCGCGAGCATCGGCTGAAGTCGCCCGACGGCCGCGATCTGATCGACGTGCTGATCGATCAACTCGAGGCGATCTCCTAAGCACGATCCGGGCAGTGCGGCGCGTCCGCCGCGCGGGGGCGCCGGGCTGCCCTTCGACACGCGGCGCATTGCCGTGCAATACTTGCGCGCCCTTTTCGCGCAGGTGTCCCCTCATGCCCGTCTCCGGCAAGCTCGTGCTCATGGCCGCACTGCTGGCCCTTCTTCCGATCGCCAATGCCGGCGCGAGCAAGACGACCGTCTGTACGATCACCGTCAATTCGCCGGACGAACGCGAGACGTTTCGCCGCAGTCTGCCGTCCGACCGTTACGAATTCGTCGAGCTCGTCGAGCGCGGCCGTCCGGACTGGCTCGCCTCCGCCTGCCGCAAACACGTTCGCTGCGACGTTTTGCTGATCTCCGGTCACTTCGACGGTGGCGACGAGTTCTATTCCGACCGCGTCGACGCTCGCGAGTCGCTGCCCGTCGACGAGATGGAGCGCGTCTCCTGCAGCGACTCGTGTTCCGGACTCTTCTCGCAACTCAAGGAGGTGTACCTCTTCGGGTGCAACACGCTGAACGGCGAAGCGCTGACGCACGCATCGGGCGAGGTGGTGCGAAGCCTCGTGCGCGCCGGCCATTCGGCGGCCGACGCCGAGCGCATCGCGCACCTCCTTGCGGAGCGGCATTCCGACAGCAACCGGGAGCGCATGCGCCAGATCTTCAAGGACGTGCCGGTGATCTACGGCTTCTCGTCGAAGGCGCCGCTGGGGCGCAACGCAGGGCCACTGCTCGAGCGCTACTTCCAGTCGGGTGCTGCCACCGAGGAGATCGGCAGCGGGCGCCCCAGCCCGAAGTTGCTGGGCTTGTTTGCGCCGGCGTCGATGACGGTGACGTCGGGATCGACCGACGCCGATCCCCAGGCCGCGCACCGCCGCGACGCGTGCCATTTCGCCGACGACCGTCTCTCCGCCGCGCAGAAGCTCGCGTTCGTGCACGAGCTGCTCGGGCGCGACATGGCCGAGGTCCGCATGTATTTCGACCAGATCGAGCGCTATGCGGCCTCGCTCGGCGAAGCGCAGTGGCTCGCGCCGGACGTCGCCAGGAGCGTGCAGGCGATCACCGACGACGCCGCGGCACGGGATCGCTTCATGGCGTTCGCGCGCGACGCCGATCAACCGAGCGTGCGCGCTCGGATGATCGCACTCGCGGCCCGCTTCGGCTGGCTCACGCCGGCGCAGCAGCAAGCCGAGCTCGCTGCGCTCGTGCGCGATCGGTTCGTCCGGTCGCACGTCGGACTGGAGGACGTCGAGCTCGTGTGCGCGTTGAACCGCGACCACGCGCTCGATCCGACGCGTGCGGCGCTCGAGGTCGGGCTGCGCGAAGCCAGCATCGGGCAGGCGGCGATCCTCGCCTGCCTCGGCAGCCGTACGGCGCGCGCGCAGGTCGTCGACGCGTTGACCGGTGGCCGCGCAGAGGAAGTGCAGATCGCGCAGGTATACCTGCGCCACCACCCGATCGCCGACGTCGGGGAAGTGCGCGGCATCGCGCGCCGCATCGCGTCCGTGCGTGACGCGCAGACGCAGATTCGCGCGCTCGATACGCTCGCCCGGCTCGGCGTGTCCGACCGTGAAAGCCTGGAGGCGCTGACGGGTCTGTTCCCGGTCGCGAAGACCGTCGACGTCCAGCGGGCGATCGCCGGGATCCTGATCCGCGCCGACTACCGCACCCTCGCGAAGCCCGAGCTCGTGCGCGCGCTGCGCCAGCATCGGTTGAAGTCGCCGGACGGACAGGACCTGATCGACGTCCTGATTCGCAGGATGCAGGCGTCGCTCTCCGGAACCGCCTGAAGCGGTCCGTCGCGGCGCTTGCGGGAAATCCCATCGGAAACCGTGAGGAATCGAATGAAGCTCTACTATCACCCCGCATCCACCACTTGCCGGCCGATCATGCTGTTCGCCGAGGAGAGCGGCCTTGCACTCGACTACCAGCTCGTCGACATCTTCACCGGCGAGCAGTACAAGGACGCGTACACGTCGATCAACCCCTGCCACATGGTGCCGGTGCTCGAGGACGGCGACTTCCGGCTCACGGAAAGCTCCGCGATCCTCAAGTACCTCGCCGACAAGATCGACTCGCCGGCGTATCCGAAGGAGCTCAAGGCGCGCGCCCGCGTGAACGAGCGGATGGACTTCATCAACACGCAGGTGAGCCGCGAGTTCACCTACGGCTTCGTGTATCCGCAGCTTCTGCCGATCTTCAAGCGCAAGGACGAGGCGGTGCAGGCGGCGACGCTCGAATGGGGCCGCGAGCGGTCGCGAGGCTGGCTCAAGGTGCTCGACGAGCATTTCATCGGTCCGCGCAACCGCTATCTCTGCGGCGACACGATCACGCTCGCCGATTACTTCGCCGTCGCGTTCGTCGCCCTCGGCGAGTCCATCCGCTGCGACTTCTCGCCCTATCCGAACATCGAGCGGTGGCTTGGCGCCATGCATGAGCTGCGGAGCTGGCGCAAGGTGAACCAGGCGATCGACGGCTTCGCCGCGTCGCTCAAGGACACGCAGTTCGAGCCGCTGTGACGCGACCGACGTTCGTGCTCGACGCATGCAGGCCGGCACGAGCGCCGTGCGGTCCGCACTGACGCGCACGGTCTCCTGACGGAATGCGCCAGGCGCCCGTTCTCGCGCACCATGACGTCGTCGCGGCGCTCGCCGCCATTCGCGACGCGGCGGAGGCGCGCGGCAGGGCAGCGATCGCGATCGCGGATGCGCACGGAGAGCTCATCGCGTTCCTGCGCATGGACGGCGCATTGCTCTCCTCGGGAACGCTGGCGGTCAACAAGGCGTTCACCGCGGCGCGGCTTGCACGACCGACGCGCATCCTCGGCGAGACGTTGCGCGCGAAGGGAACCGACGTCGCCTTTTACGGCGATCCGCGCTACGTCGGCTTCGGTGGGGGATTGCCCGTCCGTATCGATGGCATCGTCGTCGGCGCGGTCGCCGTCAGCGGGCTGTCGGACGACGAGGACGAGGCGCTCGCGGCGCTCGGCGTCGCGCTGCTCGAGGGCCGGCCACCGCCGAGCCTCGTCGCGTGACGGTTTAGCTAGAACGTCGCTTCGACGGCGCGAATCAACTCGGGCGTTATCTCCGGCATCACGCCGAACCAGGCGTGGAACGCCGGGCGTGCCTGGTTCAGCAGCATACCGAGGCCGTTCACGGTGAGGTTCCCGCGGGCGCGCGCCGCGGCGAGGAGCGGCGTTTCCGGCGGCGCATAGATCACGTCGGCGACGATCGCGTTCGGCGGCAGGCGGTTCAGCGCGAGGTCGAGCGGCGGCTTGCCGGCCATTCCCTGCGTCGTCGCGTTGGCGGCGAGCGTGACGCCTTCGAGAGCCGCTTCGCGGTCCTCCCAGCGCACGACACGAACCGGCGCCCCGATCCGCGCCTGCAGCGCCTGCGCGTTGGCGTAGGTCCGATTGACGACGCGGATCTCCTTCGCCCCCTGTGCGGCGAGGCTCGCGACCATCGCACGCGCGGCGCCGCCCGCGCCGACGATGGCGATCGGCCCCGCGCCGGGCTCCCACCCCGGCTTGGCGTCGCGGATGCTCTGCACGAAGCCGTTGCCATCGTTGTTGAAGCCGCGCAGCGCGCCGTCTTCCTCGACGACGATCGTATTGACGGCGCCGATCTGCTTCGCGAGCGGGTCGACGTGGTCGAGCAGCGGGATCACGGCCTGCTTGTGCGGTGTGGTCACGTTGCAGCCGCGCAGTCGCAGTACCGCCATGCCGCGCAGTGCCGCCGCAACGTTCTCGGGCGGCACGCCGAAGAGCACGTACCGCCCCTGCAGCCCGTAGCGCGCGATCCAGTGATTATGGATCACCGGCGAGCGCGAGTGCGCGACCGGCCAGCCGAGCAGGCCCGCGATGCCGAAGGCGTTGGGGTCGGCCATGCCCTTCGCTCCGATCGCTATTTCGCCGATGCGGCGGGCAGCGTCGCCGTCACGACCTGCTTGCCGTCCTTGACCGTCGTCATGAAGCTCTCGCGATCCAGGTCGCCATTCTGGTCGAACGTGACGTCGAGCAGCACGCCGGGATATTCCTTCGCCGACAAGTGGAGCCCGTGCATCGTCTTCGCGAACGCCTTCTGGTCGAATTTGCCGATCTTCTCGGTCACCGCCTTCACGACGTACATCGCGCTGTAGCCCTTCATCCCGTTGTGGTCGGACTTCGTGTGGTACTCCTTCTGGAACTTCTCGTCGAACGCCTTGATCGTCGGCTGCGGCGCATCCGCCGTGAGGCCGACGTGCGCGGTCGCGCCATTCGCGGCGTCGCCGGCCAGTTCGATGACCTTCTGGCTCGTGAGCACCGTCTCGCCGACGATCGGCTTGTCGTAACCCTGCTTGCGCAATTCGCGCAGCGCGCGTGCGGCTTCCTCTTCGTTCGTGTAAACGAACAGGGCATCGGCGTTCGCCTGCTTCGCCTTGAGCACGGCGCCGGAGAAATCGAGCTGCCCCGGATCCGTGGAGATCTCCGCCGCGACCTTGATGCCTTGCGCATCGAGCGCCTTCTTCATCGTGTCGAGGCCGCCCTTTCCGAAGTCGTTGTTGACCCAGATGATCGCGACGCTCTTCGCCTTGACGGTGTCCTTGAGATAGCGCGCGACCTTCGGCATCGCCGTGGTCTGCGTGAACGACGTGCGGAAGATGTACGGGTTGCCCTGCTGCGTGATCGCAGCCGCCTCGCCGCCCGTGAAGTTCGGCACCTCGGCGCGCCGGGTTTCCGCCATGCTGACGAGGATCGAGCCTGAGAACACGGGTCCCATGACCACGTACGCCCCCTGGTCGATCGCCTTCTGCGCGAGCGCCTTCGCCACCTGCGGCTGCGATTGCGTGTCGTACGACGTGTACTCGATCTTGCGACCGAGGATGCCGCCGCTCGCGTTGATCTCCTTGACGGCGAGCTTGATGCCGTTGTCGAACATCGTGCCGGACGTCGTCCCCGTGCCGGAAAGCTCGACGAGGCCGAAGATCTTGACCGGTTCCTGCGCGATGGCGGGGCTTGCGAAGGCGAGCGTCAGCGCGAGCGTGGCCGAGAAGAGCTTCATCATTTCCTCCTGTGGATCGATCGAAGTCCGCGAAATCTAGTCGCGCCCTGGCGAATGCGCAAGCGACATCGCGGGGGGCGGGGCGGCTGCGGGCCGCAGTATAGAGGACCCGGCGCAAGGCGCCGTCAGCGCAACGTCTCGAACGGCAGCCCGACGTAGTTCTCGGCGAGCGCCGTCGACGCGGCCCGCGAGGTCACGAGGTAGTCGAGCTCGGCCCGCTGCAGCTTCTGCCCGATCGCGCCGCTCTCGGGGAACTTGTGCGTGAGCGAGGTGAACCACCAGGAGAAGCGCTCCGCTTTCCAGACGCGACGCAGGCACGTGTCCGAATAGTGGTCGATGCCCGCGGCGCTCCGCTCGACGACCGCTTCGATCAGCGCATGTGCGAGGAAACGGACGTCGGACGCCGCGAGATTCAGTCCCTTCGCCCCGGTTGGCGGCACGATGTGCGCGGCGTCTCCGGCAAGGAACAGGCGCCCGAAGCGGATCGGCTCGGCGACGAAGCTGCGCAGCGGCGCGATGCTCTTCTCGATCGACGGTCCGATGAGGATGGTCTCGGCTGCCTCGGGGTCGAGGCGGCGGCGCAGCTCGTCCCAGAAGGCGTCGTCGCTCCATTGCTCGACCTCGTCGTCGAGCGAGCACTGGACGTAGTAGCGCGAGCGCGCCGGTGAGCGCATCGAGCACAGCGCGAAGCCGCGTTCGTGGTTCGAATAGATGAGCTCGTGCGAGACGGGCGGCCGGTCGGTCAGGAGGCCGAGCCAGCCGAAGGGGTAGACCCGCTCGTAAGTCGCGATGCTGCGTTCCGGAACGCTCGCGCGGCTCACGCCGTGGTAGCCGTCGCAACCGGCGATGTAATCGCACGCCATGCGGTGCATGACGCCGTCCTTGCGCCACGTCACGCTCGGCGCATCGCCATCGAAGTCGTGCAGCTCGACGTCGCCCGCCTCGTAGACCGTCGTGCCGCCGAAGCCAGCGCGCGCGTCCATGAGGTCGTGCGTCACCTCGGTCTGGCCGTAGATGATCACCTGCTTGCCGCCGGTCAGGTCGCGGAAGTCGATGCGATGCCGGGCGCCGCCGAAACAGAGCTCGATGCCGCCGTGGACGAGGCCTTCGCGGCGCATGCGGGCACCGACGCCGGCCTCGTCGAGCAAGTCGGCCGTCGTCTGCTCGAGCACTCCGGCGCGAACGCGGCTCAGCACGTATTCGCCGCTGCGCCGCTCGAAGATCACGTTGTCCACCCCGGCGTTGTGGAGCAGCTGCCCGAGCAGAAGGCCGGACGGGCCGGCGCCGATGATCGCGACTTGCGTGCGTGCAGGAGCCATGTGGCGTTCCGCAGAGGAGTCCCTTATTCTGCGTCCGGCGCGGTGCGGGGGGCAAATTCCGGTGGAATCCCGTTTCCTCGGAAACGCGCGCCACGCCACTGCAACGAGGAGGCCGCGTGCGTCGATCGTACCTGTTCGTCCCCGGGAATCGCCCGGACCGCTACGCGAAGGCCTGCGCGACGCGAGCGCACGCCGTCATCATCGATCTCGAAGACGCCGTCGCCCCGGCCGACAAGCGTTCGGCGCGCGATACGCTCGTCGACTGGCTCACGGAGGATCGCCGCGTGATGGTGCGCGTGAACGCGCCGGGCAGCGAATGGTTCGACGACGACCTGCGCGCGTGCGCGAACGCGGGCGTGGACGCCGTCGTTCTTCCGAAGGCCGAGCGCGCCGACGGCGTCGCCGATGCGAACGCCGTCTCCGGCAACAAGCCCGTGCTGCCGCTGATCGAGACGGCGCGCGGCTTGTGGAATGCGCTCGCGGTGGCGCAGGCGCCGAACGTCGGTGCGCTGCTGTTCGGTGCGCTCGACTTCCAGGCCGATATCGGGGCCACCGACGACGATCTGTCGTATGCGCGCTCGAAGCTCGTCGTCGTCTCGCGCGT
>JBLMWW010000113.1:0-15688 GCA_050257435.1 Rudaea sp. | reverse complement strand
TTCGGCCTCGTCGTGGCCCTCGCGCTGTTCTACATCGTGCTCGGCTGCTTTCTCGACGGCATCTCGATGGTGGTGCTGACGATGGGCGTGATCCTGCCGACGGTGGAGAAGGCCGGCATCGACCTCCTGTGGTTCGGCGTGTTCGTCGTGCTCGTCGTCGAGATGGCGCAGATCACACCACCCGTCGGCTTCAACCTGTTCGTGCTGCAGGGCATGACGGGGAAGCAGATGACGTGGATCGCGCGCCACACGCTGCCGATGTTCCTGCTGATGTCCGTCGCGGTGCTCGCGATCTGGTTCTTCCCGTCCCTCGTGACGCTGCTGCCGCAGCACATGAAGCTATGAACGCGGAAGCTACGAGCGCGCCCCAGGACGCGAATTCGGTGCCGTCGGGGGACAGCGCAGCGGCGGAGCCGCCGGCGCGGGCGGGCACCCGCAACCCCGGCGAGGACGCGCTGATCGACGCGTTCTGCGACCAGCTGTGGCTGCAGGACGGCCTCGCCCAGGCCTCGCTCGCGAGCTACCGCCAGGACCTCAGGGCCTTCGGCGGCTGGCTCGCGGCGCGCGGCACGACGCTCCTCGCCGCGCGCCGCGGCGATCTCGAGCAATGGCTCGCCGACCAGTTCGCGGCGCGCGCGAAGGCGACGTCCGTCGCGCGGCGGCTCTCGGCACTGCGCCGGTTCTATCGCCTCCAGGTGCTGCGCGGCGCGATGCCGGAAGATCCGACGCTTCGCGTCCGCGCGCCGCGCAAGCCGCGCCGCCTGCCGAAGCTGCTCTCGGAGGCGCAGGTCGAGACGCTGCTCGCCGCGCCCGACACGGCGACGGACCTGGGCGTGCGCGACCGCGCGATGCTCGAGACGCTTTACGCGACCGGCCTGCGCGTCTCCGAATTGGTCGGACTCAAGCTCTCGCAGGTCGCGCACGACGCAGGCGTGGTGCGCATCGTCGGGAAGGGAAGCAAGGAGCGTCTCGTTCCGATGGGTGACGAGGCGGTCGCGTGGGTCACGCGCTACTTGCGGGACGTGCGGCCCGCGCTTGCCGGCGCCGCCAAGCGCGACGAGCTGTTCCTCACCGCGCGGCACGCGCCGCTCACCCGCCAGGCGTTCTGGGCGCTCGTCAAGCGCTATGCCGTACGCGCCGCGATCCCGAGCGCGACGCTCTCGCCGCACGTGCTGCGTCACGCGTTCGCGACGCATCTCCTGAACCATGGCGCGGACCTCCGCGTCGTGCAGCTCCTGCTCGGGCACGCCGACATCACGACCACGACGATCTACACGCACGTCGCACGCGAGCGCCTCAAGCAGCTTCACGCCGTTCACCACCCACGGGGCTGACGGTGACGCCGCGCGACGACCGCGAAGCGCCCTTCATTCCCGAAGGACTCGAAGGCGCTGGCATTCGGGATGCCTACCTTGCCGAAGAGCGCACGACGCTCGTCGCGCTGGCGGCGCAGGTGACGCAGGGCGAGGACGCCACGCGCGCGATCGCCGCGCAGGCGCGCGCGTGGGTCGAAGCGGTGCGCGCCGAGCGACAGGCGCATGGCGGCATCGAGTCGTTCCTGCAGGAATACGACCTCGCGACGCGCGAGGGCGTCCTGCTGATGTGCATCGCCGAAGCGCTGCTGCGCATCCCGGACACCGCGACCGCGGACGTGCTGATCCGCGACAAACTCTCCCGCGGCGACTGGGAACGGCATCTCGGCGCGTCGGATTCGCTGCTCGTCAATGCGTCGACGTGGGGGCTGATGCTGACGGGTCGTCTCACGCGCCTCGAGCCCGACGACGCGCGCGACCCGCGCGCCTGGTACGAGCGCTTCGTCGCGCGGGCCGGCGAGCCGGTCGTGCGCGTCGCCGTTCGGCGCGCGATGACGCTCATGGCGGAGCAATTCGTCCTCGGCCGCACGATCGAGGAGGCGGTGGCGAGGGCGGCCACGTCCGTCGCCGCCGGTACGCGGCATTCGTACGACATGCTCGGCGAGGCGGCCGTCACGGCATCCGACGCGGACCGCTATTTCGACGCCTACCGGCACGCGATATCGGTCATCGGCGCGGCGGCGGATCCCGCTGAAAGCAGCGTCTTCGCGCGGCCGTCGATCTCGGTGAAACTCTCGGCACTTCATCCGCGTTGCGAGTACGCCCAACGCGCGCGCGTGTTCGCCGAGCTCGTCCCGTCGCTCATCGCCCTGGCGCGCGACGCGCGCACGCGCGCGATCGGCATGACGATCGACGCGGAGGAAGCCGAGCGCCTCGAGCTCTCGCTCGAGGTCTTCGCGCGCGTGCGAAGTGCGCCGGAGCTCGCCGACTGGCACGGCCTCGGGCTCGCGGTGCAGGCGTACCAGAAACGCGCGCGCGCCGTCGTGGGCTACGTCGCCGCGCTGGCGCGGCGCCTCCGCGCGCGAATCCCGGTGCGCCTCGTCAAGGGCGCGTACTGGGACACCGAGATCAAGCGCGCACAGGTGCAGGGGCTGGCCGGCTACCCGGTGTTCACGCGCAAGCCGCATACCGACGTGTGCTACCTCGCCTGCGCGCGCGCGCTGCTCGAGGCGGGCGACGCGGTGTACCCGATGTTCGCCACGCACAACGCGCACACGATCGCCTGGGTGGTCGCGCGCGCCGCCGACCTCGGCGTCGATGCGTACGAGTTCCAGCGCCTGCATGGCATGGGCGACGCGCTCTACCGCCACGTGCTCGCCGCGGGCAGTGGCGCGCCGCGCGCAAGCCGCGTGTACGCGCCGGTCGGCGGGCATCACGATCTCCTGCCCTACCTCGTGCGGCGCCTGCTCGAAAACGGCGCGAACACCTCGTTCGTCAACCGCATCGGCGATC
The DNA here is from genome assembly GCA_050257435.1 of Rudaea sp. Lineage (GTDB taxonomy): Bacteria > Pseudomonadota > Gammaproteobacteria > Burkholderiales > Casimicrobiaceae > VBCG01. Next base: position 12,863 of record JBLMWW010000113.1, on the reverse strand, counting down.
CGCGCATCGACATCGACGACGTCGTCGCCGATCCGCTGGCGCGCTCGCGCGCGTGGGATTTCGCGCCGTCGCAGAGAATCCCGCTTCCGGCCGACCTCTTTGCACCCGAGCGCCGCAATTCGGTGGGCGTCTCGCTCGCGGACCAGCCGCAAATGCGCGCGCTCGACGACGCGCTCGTCGAAAGCGCGGCCACCGCTTGGCGCGCCGAACCTGTGGCGGGCACGCCGGCGACGAATGCGCCGGCGCGCGAGGTGTTCGAGCCTGCCGATCGCAGGCGGCGCCTCGGCACCGTCGTCGACGCCGACGCATCGACGGTCGACCGCGCGCTCACGACGCTCGTCGAGGCGCAGCCGGCGTGGGACGCGCAGGGCGGCGCCGCGCGCGCCGCGATCCTCGACCGCGCCGCCGACCGGATCGAAGCGATGCGCGGCACATGGGTGGCGCTCCTCGCGCGCGAGGCCGGCAAGACGCGGAGCGCCGCGCTCGCCGAGGTGCGCGAGGCCGCCGATTTCTGCCGCTACTACGCCGTGCAGGCACGCGTGCATTTCGGCGAACCGCGCGCGCTGCCGTCCCCCACCGGCGAGGCGAACACGCTCGCGCTGCACGGCCGCGGCGTGTTCGCCTGCATTTCGCCCTGGAACTTTCCGCTCGCGATCTTCACCGGACAGGTCGCCGCGGCGCTCGCCGCGGGCAACGCGGCGCTCGCCAAACCCGCGGAGCAGACGCCGATCGTCGCCTCGCACGCGGTGCGCGCGCTGCACGAGGCCGGCGTGCCGGTCGACGCGCTCGCGCTCGTGCCCGGCCCCGGCGAGACGATCGGCGCGCGCATCGTCGCCAATCCGCGCGTCGCCGGCGTGGCGTTCACCGGCTCGACCGCGGTCGGAAGCGCGATCGCGCAGGCGCTCGCCGCGCGCACGCCGATCGTGCCGCTGATCGCCGAGACCGGCGGGCAGAATGCAATGATCGTCGACAGCTCGGCGCTCGCGGAGCAGGTCGTCACGGACGTCGTGCAGTCGGCGTTCGACAGCGCCGGACAGCGCTGCTCGGCGTTGCGCGTGCTGTGCCTGCAGGAGGACGTGGCCCCGCGCGTGCTCGACCTTCTCGCCGGCGCGATGGACCAGCTCACGATCGGCGATCCGGGCGAGCTGGCGACGGACGTCGGGCCGGTGATCGACGACGTCGCGCGCGAGGCGCTCGAAGCGCACGTCGCGCGCATGAACGAAGCCGGCCTCGTACGCCACCGCGTGCGCCTGCCCGATGCATGCGCGCACGGCGCATTCGTCGCGCCGACGCTGATCGCGCTCGACCGCCTCGATCGCCTCGCGCAGGAAGTCTTCGGCCCGATCGTCCACGTCGCCACCTGGCGCGCCGGGGAGCTCGACGCGCTCGTCGATGCGATCAACGATTTCGGCTACGGGCTCACGCTCGGCATCCACAGCCGCGTCGACGCGACGATCGAGCGCATCGTCGCGCGGGTGCGCGTGGGGAACGTGTACGTGAATCGCAACATGATCGGCGCCGTGGTCGGCATGCAGCCGTTCGGCGGCGAGGGCCTGTCGGGGACGGGACCGAAGGCGGGCGGCCCGTACTACCTGCCGCGCTTTGCGGTCGAGCGCACGCTATCGGTGAACACGGCGGCCGCGGGCGGCAACGCGGCGTTGCTCGCGCAGGACGAGTAGCCCGGAAATCCGGGGAGAATGTCGCTAACGACGCGCCTGCAGTTCCCGCAACTGCCGCTCGAGCGCCTCGATCCGCTGCACGAAGCGCAGCAGGAGCGCGACCGCGTGCGCGTCGTCGAGGGCGAAATCGTCGCGGAGCCGCCGCGCCGTCCGTGCCGTGACGACGCATCGCTGCGAGAAGCGCAATGCACCGGCGGCCGCGTCGCTCGGCTCGAGCGCGCCGCAATCGACGAGCGCCGAAAGCTCGGCTTCGGTGAGCCCCGACTGCTCGACGAGCTGCGTGATCGACACGGCGCCGGTCTCGTCGAGGAACACCGCGGTCGTCGATTCGATGTTCACCAGTCTCCTCCAGCAGGCATTGGGTCAATCGACCATGTGTGCGCGCGGATTGAACGTCGACGCGTCGCGCAACTGCTCGAACAGCGCGCGCTGTTTGTCGTCGACGACCGTCGGCACGGCGATCTGCGCCACCGCGTAAAGGTGGCCCGCCGTTCCGTCGGGACGCGACAGCCCGCGGCCCGCGAGCCGCAGCTTCTGTCCCGCGCGCGTGCCGGCGGGAATCCTCAACGTGACCCGTCCCGCGGGCGTCGGCACCTCGACGCTCGCGCCGAGCACGGCCTCCCAGGGCGCGAGCGGCAGATCCAGATACAGGTCGAGGCCTTCGCTGCGATACAGCGGATGCGACTGCACCTCGATGTCGAGATACAGATCGCCGTCGCGACCGCCGTTGATGCCCTTGCCGCCCTTGCCCGGGACGCGCAGCTTCTGGCCGTCGGTCACGCCCTTCGGGATGCGCACGCGGATCTTGCGCGGCACCCGGCGCAGCATCCCGCGCTCGTCGGGCTCGGGCATCGCGAGCTCGAGCTCGATTTCCGTTCCCTTGTAGGCCTGATCGAACGAGACGCGCACAGCCGCCTCGAAGTCCTGGCCGGGAATCGGGGCATTCGGTGCGCGTCGCCCGCGCCGCCCGCGTCCACTCATGCCCGCGAAGAGGTCGCCGAGGTCGAGATCGTCGAACGAGAACGTCGTTTCCCCGAAGGATTGCTCCCATCCCGGCGGCGGCCGGAATTGCTCACCTTCCGGGTGCCGCCCGAGCTGGTCGTATGCGGCGCGCTTCTCGGGATCCTTCAGCGTCTCGTACGCCTCCGCCACCTCCTTGAACTTCTCCTCCGCGCCCGTTTCCTTCGAGACGTCGGGGTGGTATTTGCGCGCGAGCTTGCGATACGCGGCCTTGATCTGGTCGGAAGTCGCGGTCCGCTCCACGCCGAGCGTCGCGTAATAGTCCTTGTATTTCATCGGCCGCCAATGCGCGTTCTGCTGCCCGTCATTGCAGCTTGATCGTGCCGTCGAACGCGATGTCGATGTCGAGGCCGGCAACCGTCAGGCGCACATGCGCGGGGAAGCTCTCGGTGCCCTTGATGGCGCCGCTTTCCATCCCCTGCGCGACGGCGCGCTCGATCTCGCGCTGCGAGCCGATGCCGACGACCTTCAGGAATTTGCGGATGCTGAGGTTGAATGTCTCTTCGTCCATGGCGTCTCTCCTATGATCGATGGCTACGCCCGCATTCTATGTCCGGTCGTGTTGGAGGTGGCCGGCGCAAGCCACACCGGCGCGGCGCGCGCCCCGCATGCCCCCCACTCTCGCGCTCCGGACAGGCTTCACGGGCGCATCGCCGCATCGCGTTCGATCGCAACGCCGATCTCCCGCACGCCGGGCAACGCGCCGAGCTTCGCGACACGAAGCTTCACCGATTGGGCCCCGAACTCGTCGAGGACGAGCGATGCGATCGCCTCGGCGAAGCGCTCGAGCAGTGCATGGGGATGCTCCCGCGCAAAGGCGCGTACGCGCGCGACGACCGCCGCATAATCGATGGCGTCGGCGATGTCGCCCGTCTCGAAGGGCCGCGACGACGGCAGGCCGATGTCCAGGTCGACGCGAATCGTCTGCGGCAGTTCCCGCTCCCACGCGTAGACGCCGACCTTCGTCTCGAGGCGCAGGTCGTGGATGAAGATCGTGTTCATGGGTGGGTCGTCTGGCGGCCGAGCTAGCTAGAATCGCGCCCAATCTTACCGAACGCCGGTCCCCTCTTGCCCGCCACGCTCCTCCTCGTCGCCGGCGCATACCTCGTCGGTTCGCTGTCGTTCGCCGTGATCGTGAGCCGCGCGTTCGGCTTGCCGGACCCCCACGGCTACGGATCGCGCAATCCCGGCGCGACGAACGTGCTGCGTACGGGCCATCGCCTCGCCGCGCTTCTGACGTTGCTCGGCGACGGGCTCAAGGGGTTCGTCGCCGTCTTCGCTGCGCAGCGCCTCGCGCCCGCGTTCGGCGCGGCGGAGTGGACGGTCGCCGCGGTGGCGCTCGCCGTGTTCCTCGGCCACCTCTACCCCGTATTCCATCGGTTCGCGGGCGGCAAGGGCGTGTCGACCGCGGCCGGCATCGTGCTCGCGCTCCATTGGCCGCTCGGGGCGGCGCTCGCCGCGGTATGGCTGATCATGGCCTTCGGCTTCAAGATCAGCTCGCTCGCCGCGCTCACGACCGCGGTGCTGTTGCCGCTCGGGCTCTTTTACGTCGCGGGCCCCGGCCCGCTCGCATGGAGCGGCGTTGCAATCGCGGGGCTGATCTTCTGGCGCCATCGCGTGAACATCCGGGAGCTCGCGCGGGGGAGCGAGCGGACGATCGGGCGGTGATGCGAGGGGCGAGAGGCGAGGGACGAGGGGCGAGGGAACGTCGGAGAAAGATGAGCGGACGGTGCCTCGCGATGGATCGTCCGTGGACGAAAGCATTGCGCGCCGCCAGCCAGAGCCGTTTCACTCAGCGAGTTGTTCCCTCGTCCCTCGCCCCTCGCCCCTCGCCCCTCGCCCTTCGCCCCTGAGCGAATCCAGCGCCCACCTCGGCCTCACCGAAAACGCGTAATCGCTGCGCGCGTCCGATAGCCGCAGCGCCGCGGCGAGCGCGATCATCGCGCCGTTGTCCGTGCAATAGCGCGGCTCGGGGAAGAACACGTCTGCGCCGCGTGCCGCCACGGCCTCCGCCAGCCGTGCGCGCAGCGCGCGATTCGCGCCGACGCCGCCTGCGACGACCAGCGTCGGCAGTCCGGTCGCCCCGAGCGCCTGCAGGCTCTTCGCGACCAGGACGTCGACCACGGCGGCCTGGAAGGCGGCTGCGATGTCCGCCTTGCGCGCGATCGGCATCGTCGTGGAATCCCCCTCGGGACTCATGTCGCGCGCGCGGAGCGCGACCGCGGTCTTGAGTCCCGAGAAGCTGACGTCGAGGTCGCCCGAATCGAGCATCGGCCGCGGCAGCGCGACCGCTTGCGGATCGCCCTGCTCCGCGAGCGCGGCGAGCGCCGGTCCGCCGGGATACGGCAGTCCCAGCAGTTTCGCGGTCTTGTCGAACGCTTCGCCGGCCGCGTCGTCCAGCGTATCGCCGAGGAGCACGTAGCGGCCCACGCCTTCGACGTGGAAGAACTGGGTGTGGCCTCCCGAGACGAGCAGCGCGACGAACGGGAACGGCGGCGGCCTCGCGCCGAGAAGCGGCGACAGCAGATGGCCTTCGAGATGATGGACGCCGATGACCGGCTTTTGCAGCGCGAAGCCGAGAGCGTTCGCGACGCTCGCACCGACGAGCAACGCGCCGGCGAGTCCCGGGCCTTTGGTGTAGGCGATCGCGTCGAGATCGCCGAGCGTGATTCCGGCGCGCCGCAGCACGTCGACCGCGAGCGGCAGGACGCGGCGCACGTGGTCGCGCGAAGCGAGTTCCGGCACCACGCCGCCGAAATCGCGATGCAGCGCGACCTGGGAATGGAGCGCATCCGCCACGAGACCGCGCTCGGTGTCGTAGAGCGCGACGCCCGTTTCGTCGCAGGAGGTCTCGATGCCAAGCACGCGCATGACGTCGTCCACTATACCGGCGCGCCCGCTCTTCACCCGTCGGCGTTCGGCTTGGCGGGCGATGCGCCGGGGCCGCCTCCCGAGGTGTCCCACGTTGCCCGCGCGACGCGCGCCATGGATGCGCCGCGGCGAATGCGGGGGGTGGGTCGGTTTGGGCCTGCTACTGAAAGCGCCCTTGCCTTGCGAGGGTCCCCCGGGCGTTGGTATAATTTGCGGTTACCGTAACCCGCCTGAAAGCAGAAAGGCAGCACCTTTTATGACCAGCGTTCGCGTTCGCGAGAACGAGCCGTTCGAGGCGGCACTTCGCCGCTTCAAGCGCACGATCGAGAAGACGGGCCTCCTTACCGAGTTGCGGGCCCGCGAGTTCTACGAGAAGCCGACCTCCGAGCGCAAACGCAAGAAGGCGGCCGCGGTCAAGCGGCATTACAAGCGCCTGCGCAGCCAGCAACTGCCGCCCAAGCTCTACTGACCGCGCCGCATCGGGCGCAGCAGCGATACGAAGGGGCGAGCCAAGTCGCCCCTTCTTGCTTCGATGACCCTGAAGGACCGCATCACCGAGGACATGAAGGCCGCGATGCGCGCGAAGGAAGCGTCGCGCCTGTCGACGATTCGCCTTCTGCTCGCCGCGATCAAACAGCGCGAGGTCGACGAGCGCAGGACGCTCGCGGACGCCGACGTCGTCGCCGTGATCGAGCGCATGGTCAAGCAACGCCACGACTCGATCGCGCAATTCGACGCCGGCAACCGTCCGGACCTCGCCAATGCCGAGCGCGCCGAGCTTGCGTTGCTCGAAACCTATCTGCCGCAACGGATGTCGGACGCGGAAGTCGATGCTGCGGTCGACGCGGCCGTGGCGAGCGTCGCCGCGACGGGTACCCGGGGGCCGGCCGCAATCGGCAAGGTCATGGGCATCCTCAAGCCGCAGCTCACCGGACGCGCCGACATGGCGCAAGTCGCCGCCAGGGTCAAATCGCGGCTTTAATCCGCACATCGCCGCTCGACTGCACCCGGCGCGCAACGCCCCGCGATCGGACGCCGCACCGCGCGGCGGTCGACGCTCCACAGCCAGCAAGCCTTCGTTATACTGAGCCGTTTCCCTGCCGTGTGGGAGCGCCCGCGGCCGGCCTCGCGGCCGGTCGCGCGGTGCCCTCGGCACCCTGCAGGCGCGGCAGCGACGCCCGACTCGCGGGCGGGGCACGGCGGCGATGATCCCGAACGACTTCATCCAGACCCTGCTCGCGCGCGTCGACATCGTCGACGTGATCGATCGACTGGTGCCGCTCAAGAAGGCGGGCGCGAACTACCAGGCGTGCTGCCCGTTCCATAGCGAAAAGACGCCGTCGTTCACCGTCAGCCCGACGAAGCAGTTCTTCCACTGCTTCGGTTGCGGCGCGCACGGCACGGCCATCGGCTTCCTCATGGATTACTCGGGGAAGTCGTTCCCCGAAGCGGTGGAAGCGCTCGCGCGCGATGCCGGGCTCGAAGTCCCGAGGACGCAGCGCCCGGGCGAGCGCGAAGTGCGCGAGGCGACCGGCGACCTGTGCGAAATCCTGCTCGCCGCCGCCCGGTTCTACCGCGCGCAACTCAAGGCCTCGCCACCGGCGATCGAATACCTCAAGCGCCGCGGGTTGACCGGCGTGATCGCCGGCCATTTCGGGATCGGTTACGCGCCTTCGGGCTGGCAAAACCTGGCGGCGACGTTCACCGACTATGCGAGCCCGGCGCTCGAGGCGGCGGGGCTCGTTGTCGCGGGCGAATCGGGCAAGCGCTACGACCGTTTCCGTGACCGCATCATGTTCCCGATCCACGACACGCGCGGCCGGGTGATCGGGTTCGGCGGCCGCGTCCTCGGCGACGGCGAGCCGAAATACCTCAATTCCCCGGAAACGTCGGTCTTCGTGAAGGGAAAAGAGCTTTACGGCCTCTATCTTGCCCGCAACGCGATCCGCCAGGTCGGCCGGGTCGTCGTCGTCGAGGGTTACATGGACGTGGTAGCGCTGGCCCAGCACGGGGTCGAATACGCCGTGGCCACGCTCGGTACGTCGATGACCGAGGCGCACGCGCACAAGCTTTTCCGCTTGACCGACGCGGTCGTGTTCTGCTTCGACGGCGACGCGGCGGGACGCAAGGCCGCGTGGCGCGCGCTTTCGAACACGTTGCCGGTGCTAAGCGACGGCAAGGAGGCGCGCTTTCTGTTCCTCCCCGAAGGCGAGGATCCCGACGATTTCGTGCGTAAGCGCGGCAAGGCCGCCTTCGAGGACGCGCTCGACGCCGCCGTGCCGCTTTCGCAGTTCTTGCTGCGCGAGCTCACGGCCGAGCATTCGCCGACGACGGCGGAGGGACGCGCCGCGCTGGTCGCCGCCGCGAAGCCGTACGTCGCGCAGATCTCGGCGCCGATCCTGGGCGCGCTCGTTCGACGCCAGCTTGCCGAACTTGCCGGATTGCCCGAGGCCCAATTGGGATTGCCGGCCGGAGCGCGCCCCGTGAGCGGGGGCGCGCCGGGCGGTCGTGGTTCGCGCCCGGTCCCGTCGCGGCATGCGCGGCGACCCCCGTCGCTGCTGCGGGCGTTGTTGCAGGGGGTGTTGCTCGAGCCCTCGCTGGCGCGTCGGCACGTGCTGCCGCCGGTCCAAGAGCCGGGGCCCGAACCCGCGGCGTGGAATGCGCTGCTCGAGCACTGCGGCTCCGCGCCGGGAGAGCCATCCACCGCGAGCGTCGTGCAGCATTTTGCCGGTAGCGAGCATGCGTCGTTGCTCGCCGACGTGCTCGCGTCGGCCGCCGATCACGCGCTCTCGGCCGAGCAGGTCGAGGTACACGTCCTCGCGGCCGCCGAGCGGCTGCGGCGCGCGCAGGAGGAGCGGACGTTGCACGCGATGCTCAACCAGCCGTTCGACGCCCTGACGACCGAGGAGCGCGAGACTCTGGCACGCCGCTTGAAAGAGGCTGCGGGGGTCCGCGCCGGGCGCTGAAAAACGATTGGAAGCGGGGGTTTGGGGCTCGTCCGCGCTATAATTTGAGGTTTTTCGCGCCGCCCCCATTGTCATTTGGACGGCGCGGCGAAAGGGAATACGGAACGGCGCACCCGCCCGTGCGCCCCGACCGGCGCGCCGTGATCGCACAAGGATGACCATGGTAAAGAAGCAGACGAAGCCCGCCCGCAAATCGCCCTCGGCGAGCAAGGGCAAATCGGCGCGCAAACCGGCCGCGAAGGGCACTGCCCGCCGCAAGCCCAAGACCGCCTCGGCCACCCGTCGCACGCCGCCGAAGCGGCCTGTGCAGGGCGCCGCACGCAAGCCCGCCGCGAAACCGAGCGCTGGCGGCAAGGCGAGCGCGGCCGCAAGGCCGAAGGCCCCGCCGAAGCCGGGCACCAAGCCTGCGCCTGGCAAGCCGGAGAAGGTCGGCGCCCGGCCGGCCGCGGTGAAGCCGCTGGCCCGCAAGCCGTCGGTCCCGCAAGCGGCAGCCGGCGGCAAGCCCGCCGTTCCGCCGCGCAAGCCTTCGGTCGGCGAGATCGCCGCGAAGATCGCCGGCAGGCGCGCCGAGGATGCCGCGCACAAGAAGGGCAAGAACGGCAAGCACGCGGACGTCGCGCCGCGCGAGCTCACGCCCGCCGACGTCGAGGCGCGCAAGCGCCGCCTGAAGACGCTGATCGTGCTCGGCAAGGAGCGCGGCTACCTCACCTACGCCGAGATCAACGACCACCTCCCCGACGACATCCTCGACGCCGAGCAGATCGAGGGGATCATCTCGATGATCGGCGACATGGGCATCCAGGTGTACGACGAGGCGCCGGATGCCGAGACGCTGCTGATGTCCGAGGCGACGCCCACCGTTCCGGCGGAGGACGTCGAGGAAGAGGCCGAGGCGGCGGCCTCGACGCTCGACAGCGAGTTCGGGCGCACCACCGACCCGGTGCGCATGTACATGCGCGAGATGGGCTCGGTGGAGCTCCTGACGCGCGAGGGCGAGATCGAGATCGCGAAGCGGATCGAGGAGGGCCTGAAGCACATGATCCTCGCGATCTCCGCATGCCCGATGACGGTGCAGCAGATCCTCGAGCTCGCGGACAAGATCGCCAAGGACGAGCTCAAGATCGACGACGTCGTCGACGGGCTTCTCGACTTCAACGAAGAGTTGACGACGCTCGAGGACGAGAGCGCCGAGATCGAGGAGGACGAGGACGAGGAGGAGACCGACTCCGGCGCGATCGCGAGCGAGAACCTCGAGCGCCTGAAGCTCGCCGCGCTCGAGCGCTTCGCGACGATCCGCAAGCATTTCGGCCGCATGCTGCTCGTGCTGCAGAAGGACGGCCACAAGGCGCCGAAGTACCTCGACCTGCAACGCAAGATCAGCAACGAGCTGATGCAGATCCGCTTTTCGGCGCGCATGGTCGAGAAGCTCTGCGACTCGGTGCGCACCGAGGTCGACAACATCCGCCAGATCGAGCGCAAGATCCAGGACCTCGTGGTGAACAAGGGCGGCATGCCGCGCCCCGACTTCATCAAGGCATTCCCCGCGAACGAGACGTCGCTGCGCTGGATCGACCGCGAGGTCGGTGGGCACCATCCGTACAGCGAGCAGCTCGCGAAGTACCGCCAGGCGATCGTCGAGCAGCAGCAGAAGATCCTCGACCTGCAGACGCGCGTGATGATCCCCTTGAAGGACCTGAAGGAGATCAACAAGCAGATGTCGACCGGCGAGGCGAAGGCGCGCAAGGCGAAGCGCGAGATGACCGAGGCCAACCTGCGGCTCGTGATCTCGATCGCGAAGAAGTACACGAACCGCGGCCTGCAGTTCCTCGACCTGATCCAGGAAGGCAACATCGGCCTCATGAAGGCCGTGGACAAGTTCGAATACCGGCGCGGCTACAAGTTCTCGACGTACGCCACGTGGTGGATCCGCCAGGCGATCACCCGCTCGATCGCCGACCAGGCGCGGACGATCCGCATCCCCGTGCACATGATCGAGACGATCAACAAGATGAATCGGATCTCGCGCCAGATCCTGCAGGAGACCGGACAGGAGCCCGACCCCGCGACGCTCGCCGTGAAGATGGAGATGCCCGAGGAGAAGATCCGGAAGATCCTGAAGATCAGCAAGGAGCCGATCTCGATGGAGACGCCGATCGGCGACGACGACGACTCGCACCTCGGCGACTTCATCGAGGACCAGTCGACGGTGGCGCCCTCCGAGGCCGCGGTCAACGCGTCGTTGCGCGACGTGTGCAAGGACATTCTCGACACGCTGACGCCGCGCGAGGCGAAGGTGCTGCGCATGCGCTTCGGCATCGAGATGAATACCGATCACACGCTGGAGGAAGTCGGCAAGCAGTTCGACGTGACGCGCGAGCGGATCCGGCAGATCGAGGCGAAGGCGCTGCGCAAGCTCCGGCACCCGTCGCGCTCCGAGAAGCTGCGAAGCTTCCTCGAAGGGGAATGAGCGAGGCGCGCGCGACACCACCACACGAAAACGCCCCGGACTCCGGGGCGTTTCTTTGTGCATCGCTCATCGGCACTGTTCCGTTTCCGCAACGCCCGGCGACGCCGGGGCGGGCCGCCGGTTGACGCACGGACGGCTCGCGCACGATACTGCGCGCGAAGCGCCTGCGAGGGCAGCACCCGGGTTTCCGCGGCACAACGTTGCGAGGGAGGAAACGCTCGCGCAGCAGGCGGAAGACGTGGCGAAGAACGAATCGGCGATGCGACGCGCACGTCGAGCCGGAACGGCACGTCGAAGACGGGCGGGTGACCCCGTAGCGAGCGGCGGGAGGGTGCCGGCACGACCCCGGACGGTGCCGGCACGACCGCTAGCCCGGATGTTTCACCGAGCGCGGGAATCTGGCGAGACGATTATCCGGGCTACGTGAGCGGCAGCGTCGCGCACACCTGCGCGGCGTCCTCGGGATCGTCCTCGATCGCGAAGCCGAGCGAGCGCACGAAAGCGATCATCGGCTCGTTGACGCGCAGGATGGCGCCGGTCAGGCGGGAAAAGCCCCGGCGCTTCGCGCACACGATCAATCCACGCATGAGGACGCGCGCGACGCCGCGTCGCTGCCAGGCATCGGCGACGACGACGGCAAATTCGGCGCTCGCGCCATCGGGGTTCGCGATATAGCGCGCGACCCCGACGAATGCGGGATTGCCGCCCGCATTCGCCACCGCGACGAGGGCCAGCTCGCGGTCGTAGTCGACCTGCGTGAAGCGGGCGAGCATGGCGGGCGTGAGCGTGCTCATCCGATAGAAGAAACGGTAGTAGCGGGACTGCTCGGAAAGCCCGTTCACGAAGTCGCGCTCGAGCGCCGCGTCCTCGGGACGAATGGCGCGAACGTGCAGGACCGTGCCGTCGGCGAGCGAGACGTCCCCGATCAGCTCCACGGGATAGGGGTGGATCGCCATGTGCGGATAGCCGCGCATCAGCTTGCGGCGTGGATCGACCTCGGCGCGCATGCCGCCGACGACGAGGTGGCCTCCGGCCACGACGACCGGATCGAGCTCGAGCGTCACGACCCAGGGCAGCGCGCAAGCGAGCGCGGACACGCGCGTGAGGGCGTCGACGAGCGCGTCGAGGACGTCGGCCCGCAGCCGCTGCGGAACGCCGCCAGCCTGCGCGACGAGGTCCGCGGCAAGGCGCGCATTGAGCGGCGCGAGCATCAACGCGCGGCGCTGGACCGCCGCATTCGCGCCGGCGGGGCGTACGAAGATCACGGGCCCGAACCGCCGGTCGGTGGCGATCCCCAGCGCGAAGGTCGCGTCGCCGTGATCGCGCGGAGCCTCGCGCACGACGACGCGTGGCGCGGGCGCGTCGGGGGCGGCATCCACGCCCGCTTCGGCGATCTCCTCGAAGGCGCGCGAGAGCGCGCGTCCGTTCCGCACGATGCGCACGCCGGGACGCGCCTGTATCGCATCGCGCTCGACAAACACCGGAAAGTGCAGCGTCTCCACGGCCTGTCGCGCCGCTGCGGGTGAGTCGACGATCGCGTACTGCCCGAGGCCAAACGCCGCCAGCACCTGCGCCGCTTCGCCGGTCGTGAGCTCGGTGCGCCCCGATTCGATCAGCGCCGCGCGCAGCGCTTCGACGGGCGCCAGGTCGGGCGGCACGGGCTCGGGTTGTGGCGGCGGCACTTCCAGCAGCAACGCCTGGTTGTTGCGATATTCGACGAGAAACGACAATGCCTCGACCGCGGTTTCCGGCGTATAGAAGTTGGCGACGCGCCCCGCGTCGAGCGCGTCGTGCACCTCCTTACGGTCGATCGCCCCGAGCCATGCCCCGAGGATCGGCTTGGTGCTGGCGCCCGCCACG
>JBLMWW010000112.1:0-5091 GCA_050257435.1 Rudaea sp. | reverse complement strand
GATCAGCACCGAGCCTTCGGCGTGCGTGGTGTAGTGGCGCGTGATGCGAAGCGGGCGCAGCGCATCGGCGGCGCGGCCGCCCGCGCGATGCGGAGGCGTCGGTGAGATGCGTTCGATGGGGCGATGCCGGTCGGTGGGAATCGCAATTATAGGTCTACGCCGGCCGCGGCCGCGCGGTCGCCGACGACGGCGAGAACATGACGTTCGCGATCGGCTGCCGTGAGCATCGCGCCAGCGCGGCTCGTCCGCGTCATTCGATCGTTGGCCGTGTTACGCTTTGCCTCGAGCATGCCGGGCCAGGGGGAGGCATATGCGGCGGCGGGAGTTCATCGTGGCAGCGGGCGCTGCCGTGGCGGAGTGGCCACGCATCGCGCCCGCACAGACGGGGATGCGTGGCGAGACGGCGCCGCAGTCACCGAACGCGCCGCTCATCGGCTTCCTCAACAGCGCGTCCCCGGTCACCTATCGTTTCAACGCCGACGCCTTTCGCGAGGGGCTCGCGCAGGCGGGCTTCGTCGATGGCCGCAACGTGCGCATCGAGGAACGCTGGGCCAACGGCGACTACCGGGCGCTTCCGGCGCTCGCGAAGGAGCTCGTCGCGAAGGGCGTCGTTGCCGTCGCCGCAACCGGAGACGTCGCGTCCGCGCGTGCCGCCCAGGCCGCAAGCACGACGATCCCGATCGTCTTCACCATCGGCGGGGACCCGGTGCGCTTCCGGCTCGTCGAAAGCTTCAGCCACCCGGGCGGCAACGTCACGGGCATTGCATTCGTGCCGAACCAGCTCGGCGCCAAGCGCGTGCAGCTGTTGCATCAACTCGTGCCGAAGGCTACCCGCGTCGGATTGCTGATGAACCCCGACAATCCCAACGTGGCGGCCGAGCAGGCGGACTCGAAGGATGGCGCAGCCAGGTTCGGCCTGGAAATCGTCGTGCAGAATGCGCGCAACGGCACCGAGATCGACGCGGCATTCAAGGAGCTCGTGAACGCGAGGGTCGACGCCATCATCGCGGCGACCGACCCCGTCCTGCTCGACCGCCGCGAGCAGATCGCCGCGCTCGCCGAGCGCCATGCACTCCCCGGAATTTCGTTCACGCGCCAGCTCGCCATGGCGGGCCTGGTGATGAGCTACGGCCCCGACATCGGCTGGATGTACCGCCAAGCGGGCGGCTACATGGGGCAGATCCTCAAGGGGGCGAAGCCGGCCGACATGCCGGTCATGCAATCGATCCGCTTCGAGCTCGTCCTCAACCTGAAGACGGCCAAGCGCCTGGGCCTGACCGTTTCGCCTACGTTTCTCGCTTCGGTCGACGAAGTGATCGAGTGATCGCGCGCGGCGCCGCGCCTGGTCACGCTTTCGGGACCGGCTTCCGTTCCGCCACCATAGCGGCATCGATCGCGAACGGACGCGGCTTCCAGCCGGTGGCGCGCGTAAGCGACGCGGTGTCGACTTCCAGCGACGCCGTGAGGCGCTCGACGACATCGCTTCGGCCCGACAACGCGCCGGCGAGGCGCAGCAGCGCGACCGGCACCGGCACGAGGCGCGGCGCCACGCCGAGTGCCGATGCGATCGCGCGCACCAGCGCAGGCGTCGAGACGCTGTTGGCGTCGGCGACGAAGTGCGCGCCGAGCACTCCGCCCTCGGTGGCCAGCACGGCGTCGATCGCATCGAGCAGATTATCGAGCGACAGCAGCGAGCGGCGATTGTCGATCGCGCCGAGCGGAAGGAAACGCCGCGCCGCGACGGCGCCCACGAGACGGCGGAAATTTCCGCGCGCGCCGGGCCCGTAGACCAGCGGCAGGCGCAGGTTGGTCGCGAGCATCGACGTGCCGCTCGTCACCTGCGTCAGCATGCGCTCGGCAGCGAGCTTGCTCCGCGCATAGGCATCCTGCGGCGCGGGCGCGTCGCCGGGACGAAACGGATGCCCGGGGCGCGTCGCCTCGCCGTTCACCTTCACCGTGCTCGCGAACACGAAGCGCCGCACGCCGGCGGCCACCGCGCCGAGCGCGAGCCGCTCGGTCAGATCGACGTTGGCGAGCTTGTACGCCGCCTCCGCATCGGGCGCCGTGTCGCGCATCACGTGGACGCGGCCGGCGAGATGAACCACGGCGGACGCGCCCCCCAGATGCCGCGCGATGTCGCCGACGCTCGCATGCGCGAGATCGACGACGATCGCGTCGCCGCCCTGCGCGGCGTGGTGGACGAGGCGCCGCACGGGTTGCCCGCGCGCGGCGAGCCTCCGGCACATCGCGGCGCCGATGAAGCCGCCGGCGCCGGTCACCGCGACGAGCGACCCGCCAGTCACTCGATCCCTCGCCTCGTCGCCGCCCGCTTTGCGGTCGCGCGCTTCGAACCGTGGCATCGCCGCCACTCGCGCAGATGTGCGTCGCCCGGCTCCGCGGGATTCATAGCCATTTCCAGCCGTGCTTGGCGTAGAAGCGCATGCCGCTCGCGAGGAACAGCACGACATGCCGCATCCCCTTGCGCGCGGTGCGACCCCCGTGGTGCACGACGCTGACGCTCGGCACGAACGCGTTCTGCGACACCTCCGCCAGCCGCACGCTCCAGTCGAAGTCCTCGAAGTAGAGGAAGAAGCGCGGGTCGAAGCCGCCGGTGCGATCGATCGCGGTGCGCCGCGCGAGCAGGAACGCGCCGGAAAGCATCGGCACGCCGATCGTCTCGCACGCTGGCTGCGTGTCGACGACGTCGCGCATCTCGTAGCGCGCGAGCCGGCGGGCGAAAAGACGTTGCAGGAATGGCGGTGCAAAGCCGCGCAGCACCAGGTCGACGATCGCCGGATAGCGCTTGCACAGGTACTGGCGATGGCCGGCGGCGTCGGTGAACGCCGGTGAGAGTGCGCCGACTTCCGGATGCGCATCGAGCCAGCGGATCGCATTCACCAGCGCGTCGGCGGCGGGCTCGGCGTCGGGATTCAGCACCAGGTGGTAATCGGCGCCGGTGCCGTGGAGCACGAGGTTGTGCGCAGCGCCGAAGCCGATGTTCGCATGCCCGTGCAGGTACATCACGTGTACCGGGGAGTCGCCGAAGCGCGCACGGCCGAGCTCGATCACGCGCTCGGCGGTGCCGCGATCGGCGCTGTTGTCGATCAACGCAAGGTGAACCGTCTTCAGTACCTGCGCCGACTGCGCCGCCTCGATCGCGATCGCCAGCGCGTCGAGCGTGCGCTCGAGCAGCGGGAGGTCGGGGTGATACGTGACGATGCTGACCTGCAGCGACGACGGCAGCACGGCGAGCGGGTGGCAATTGCGACCGGCACAGCATACATTGCAAATCTTTGCCGACGGTTCGGCATACGGAGCCGCATGACCGATTCCCACCCCGCCTCGGAACCGGCCCGGGAAGCCGGGCGTTACGACGCTGCCGCCCTGCAGGAATTCGCCGAAGCGCTGCTCGGCGCCGCGGGCGTGCGGGCCGACATCGCGCGCGACACCGCGTCGATCCTGCTCGACGGCGACCTGCTGGGGCATACGACACACGGGCTCGCGCTGCTTGCGGGCTATCTCGACCAGCTCGCCGCGGGCAAGATGCGGAAGTCCGGAGAGCCCGCGGTGTTGCACGAAGCGGCCGCGGCGCAGACCTGGGACGGGCTGCGCCTCCCCGGCCCCTGGCTCACGGTGCGCGCGCTCGAGGCGGCACGCGCGATGGCGGCGCACGCGGGCACGGGCACCGTCGCGATCCGGCGCTCGCATCACATCGGCTGCCTCGCAGCGTACGCGAAGCGCGCGGCGGACGCGGGCGTCATCGCGCTCGTCTATTGCAGCGACCCGTCGACGCACAGCGTCGCGCCGTTCGGCGCGGTCACGTCGGTCTTCACGCCGAACCCGCTCGCCGCCGGGATCCCGACCTCGGGCGACCCGATCCTCCTCGACGTGTCGGCGAGCTACACGACCAACGGCATGACGATGCGCCTGCACGCCGCCGGCGAATTGCTGCCGTACCCGTTCGTGCAGGACGCGCAGGGCAATCCGACGCGCGATCCGGGTGTCCTGTTTGGCGAGCCCAAGGGAACGCTGCTGCCGCTCGGCGGCCTCGAGGCGGGGCACAAGGGTTTCGCGCTCGCGCTGCTGGTCGAGGCGCTGACGTCGGCCCTCGCCGGGCACGGCCGCGCCGATCCGCCGGAGGGCTGGGGAGCGAGCGTGTTCGTGCAGGTGCTCGATCCCGCGCGGTTCGCCGGCGCCGACGCGTTCCGGCGGCAGACGGACTGGCTCACCGACGCGTGCCACGCGGCCATGCCGCGCCCCGGCGGCCCGCCGGTGCGGCTACCCGGCGAGCGGGCGCTGCGCGTCTACCGCGAACAGCGCTCGAATGGCGTCGCGCTGCATCCAACGGTCATGCCGGCGCTCGCGGCGCAGGCCGAGAGGCTCGGCGTCGCCGTGCCGGCCGCGAAGCAAGGTCGTGTGACATAGACCGCGAGATCGGGGTCAGACTAGATCGGGGCCAGACTCGAATCTCGACGCATACAGTGCGTCGAGCGCGCCGGTGACGGGAGATTCGAGTCTGACCCCTATCTGAGATTCGAGCCTGACCCCGATCCGGCTACGACGACTTCGCGCCCGCTGCGGCCACCGCCTTCTTCGGATCGATCAGCGTCCGCCGGCCGTCGGGCGTCTTGTCCGCGGTCGCGCGAATCAGCGCGATCACCTCGGGCGGCGTCAGCTTGGGATTCACCGCGATGATCTTCGCCGCCAGGTTCGCGACCTGCGGCGACGCCATCGACGTACCCGACAGCGCGAGCTTGTCGCCGCCGGGAACGACGCTTTCGACCTGGTAGCCGTTCGCGTCGACGACGACCGTCGGCCCGTAGCTCGTGAACGACGCCTCGTCGCCTGCCTTGTCGACCGCGCCCACCGTGATCAGGTTCGGCAGCTTGATGCCCGCCGGGATGTCCTCGACGAACGAAGCGTCCTGGTTGCTGTTGCCCGCGGCCGTGACGAACAGGATGTTCGGCGCACTTTCGAACGCCTTCGTGAGCGCGTCCTTCTGGATGTCGAAGTATTCGCGCGCGATCTTCTTGCGCTCGTCGGGCGTCTTGCCGATGTTGCAGAGCTCGAGCTGCTCCTCCTCGCCCTTGA
>JBLMWW010000111.1:0-8051 GCA_050257435.1 Rudaea sp. | reverse complement strand
GCGTTGAGCGATTCGCTGCCGCTCGCCATCGGGATCGCGATGCGCTCGTCGACCGCGGCGAGCGCCGCAGGCGAGAGGCCCCGTCCTTCGCTGCCGATCGCGATGGCGATCCGGCCGCGCAGGCCCGCTTCGTACAGCGAGGTCGTTGCGCCGACGACGGTCGCCACGGTGCGGCCGCCGCTTCGGCGGTAGTCCTCGATCCAGCCGCTTAGATCGACGTTCTCGACGAGCGTCGTCAGGAAATGCGCGCCCTGCGCGGCGCGCAGGACCTTCGGCGCCCACGCGAACGCGCAGCCGGACGACATCCATACCTGCGGTACGCCGGCGGCGGCCGCGGTGCGAATGATCGAGCCGACGTTACCGGGGTCCTGGACGTCTTCGAGCAAAAGACAGAAATCGGCCGGTGCCGGCGGAGACGTGCGAGGCGTCGCGACGACGGCGAGGACGGCCACGTCCGCCGGCAGCGTCGCGAGCTCGTCGAACACCGCGCGCGTGACGACGTGCGTGCGCGACCCGGGTACGCGGGCGACGAGTTCGGCGACGTCGCGACGCGCCATCGCCTCCTCGAGCACGACGAGCGTTTCGGGCGACCCGAACCGCGCGACGAAAACGTCGATCAGGTGGGCGCCTTCGAGCACGCAGCGGCCCGACTTACGCCGATCACGCGACGAGGCGATGAGCCGCGCCACCTCGCGCAGTCGCGCATGGCGTGGGCGGGTGGCGCGCGACATGCGCGGACGGTGACCGAAGCCGGGAGCGTGCGTTAGCGGCGCGATTGCGCCGCGTGGCTCGCGGCGGCCGGCTTCACGCCCGCACCCCCGCTCTGGATCTGGAAGAAGACTTCGTCGTGCCGGATCATGCCGAGTTCCGCGCGTGCGCGCTCCTCGATCGCCTCGTAGCCCGTCTTGAGATCGCGTACGTCGGCGTCGAGGGCGTCGTTGCGCGCCTTGAGCTTTGCGTTCGCCTCGCGCTGCGCGGCGATCTGCCGATCGTATTCGCGCACCTGCAGCCAGCCCCCTTTGCCGAGCCACATCGGGTATTGCAGCGCGACGATCAGCGCGACGAAGGCGAGCGCGAGCCAGCGCATTGCGTTTTCAGCGCAGGTTGAAAAGCGCCTCGCGGCCGGCGTACGTCGCGGCGTCGCCCAAGTCCTCTTCGATCCGCAGCAGCTGGTTGTACTTGGCGATGCGGTCGGAGCGCGACAGCGAGCCGGTCTTGATCTGTCCTGCGTTGGTGCCGACGGCGATGTCCGCGATCATCGAATCCTCCGTCTCGCCCGAGCGATGCGAAATCACCGCCGTGTAGCCCGCCCGGTTCGCCATCGTGATCGCGGCGAATGTTTCCGTGAGCGTGCCGATCTGATTGATCTTGACCAGGATCGAATTGGCGATGCCCTTGCGGATGCCTTCCTTCAGGATGCGCGTGTTCGTCACGAAGATGTCGTCTCCGACGAGCTGCACGCGCCCCCGAAGGCGCTCGGTCAGGTATCTCCAGCCGTCCCAGTCGTCCTCGGCCATGCCGTCCTCGATGCTGACGATCGGATAGCGGTCGCACCAGGTCGCGAGGACGTCCGCCAATGCCTCCGACGAGAGCACGCGGTTCTCCGATTCGAGCCGATACTGCCCGTCGCGGTAGAACTCGCTCGCCGCACAGTCGAGCGCCAGCGCGATGTCGGAGCCCGGCGTGTAGCCCGCCTTGTCGATCGCCTCGACGAGGAGCTGCAGCGCCGCTTCGTTCGACGGAAGGTTCGGCGCGAAGCCGCCTTCGTCGCCGACCGTGGTCGGCATGCCGCGCTCGTCGATCAGCTTCTTCAGTGTATGGAAAACCTCGACGCCGTAGCGCAGCGCCTCCCGAAACGTCGGCGCGCCGAGCGGCACGAGCATGAACTCCTGCAGGTCGATGCGATTGTTCGCATGCGCGCCGCCGTTGATGACGTTCATGAGCGGCACGGGGAGCTGCATTTCGCCGGCGCCGCCGAGATAGCGATAAAGCGGGAGCGAGCATTCCTCGGCCGCGGCCTTCGCCACCGCGCACGACACGGCGAGAATCGCGTTCGCGCCGAGCCGCGACTTGTTCTCGGTGCCATCCAGGTCGATCAGCGTGCGATCGATCAGCGCCTGCTCGGTGACGTCGAGCCCCAGCACCGCTTCGCAGATCTCGGTGTTGACGTTCTCGATCGCCTTGGTGACACCCTTGCCGCCGTAGCGCGCCTTGTCGCCGTCGCGAAGCTCGATCGCTTCCTTCGAGCCGGTCGACGCGCCGGACGGCACCGCCGCGCGTCCCGATACGCCGGACTCGAGGACGACGTCGGCCTCGACGGTGGGATTGCCGCGGGAATCGAGGATTTCGCGGGCGATGACGTCGACGATGGCGGTCATGTTGAGGGGCGAGGGACGAGGGACGAGGGGCGAGGGAGCGTCGTCGCGTGAATTGGCCGTTGGAGGCTGGCGATGGGAAGGCCGAGACGAGCGAGTGCGGCCAACAGTAAGGGCGCGCGCATCATCGAACCGTTCCCTCGCCCCTCGTCCCTCGTCCCTCGCCCCTGCCTTCGGCAAAGCCGCGAGCCTTCACCACCGCATCGATCTCCTTCAGCGTCTCGAGCAGCTCGCGCATGCGGTCGAGCGGCCAGGCGTTCGGGCCGTCGGAGAGGGCGACGTCGGGATCGGGATGCGTCTCCATGAACAGCCCGGCGACGCCGGCAGCGATCGCCGCGCGTGCGAGCACCGGGACGAATTCGCGCTCACCGCCCGACGAGGTTCCGCGGCCGCCGGGGAGCTGCACCGAGTGTGTCGCGTCGAACACGACCGGACAGCCCGTCTCGCGCATGATCGCGAGGGCGCGCATGTCGGACACGAGGTTGTGATAGCCGAACGTCACGCCGCGCTCGCAGACCAGGATGTTGTCGACCCCGCTCGCCGCCTTCGCCTTGTCCACGACCTGGCGCATGTCGTCGGGCGCGAGGAACTGCCCCTTCTTGATGTTGACCGGCTTGCCGGCCCTCGCGACCGCCTGGACGAAATCCGTCTGCCGGCACAGGAACGCGGGCGTTTGCAGCACGTCGACGACCGACGCGGCCGCCGCGATCTCGTCCTCGGCGTGCACGTCCGTGAGCACCGGCACCGCGACATGCTTCCTGACGTCGTCGAGGACGCGCAATCCTGCCTCCATGCCGAGGCCGCGGAACGACGCGTGCGAGCTGCGGTTCGCCTTGTCGTACGATGCCTTGAAGATGAACGGAATGCCGAGGTCGGCGCAGATGGCCTTCAGCTCGCCGGCGACGTCCATCGAAAGGTCGCGCGACTCGACGACGCACGGCCCGGCGATCAGGAAGAACGGTTGGTCGGGGCCGACGTCGTAGCCGCAGAGCTTCATCCCGCGCGTCACGCCGACGCCACGAGGCGCGGCACCGCGCCGGTCGCGCTCGTCGCCGTGCGCTTCTGGCGCTCCAGCGCGGCGCGCACGAAGCCCACGAACAGCGGATGTCCGCGGCGTGGATTCGACGTGAATTCGGGGTGGAACTGGCAGCCGAAGAACCACGGATGCTGCGGCAACTCGATCATCTCGCAGAGGTCGCCCGCCGTCGCACTCTTCGCCCACGCGCCGACCTTGAGGCCCGCGGCCTCGATGCGCGGCAGGTAATGGTTGTTGACCTCGTAGCGATGGCGGTGCCGCTCGGACACCGTCGTCGAGCCGTAGATCCGGTGCGCGAGGGATCCCGGCACGACCTCGCACGCCTGTGCGCCGAGGCGCATCGTTCCGCCGAGGTCGGACGACGCATCGCGCTTCTCGACCGTGCCGTCGCGGTTCTGCCATTCGGTGATCAGCGCGACGACGGGATGCGGCGTCGCAGGATCGAACTCGGTGCTGTTCGCGTCGGCGAGCTGCGCCTCGTGGCGGGCGTATTCGATCACCGCGAGCTGCATGCCGAGGCAGATGCCGAGGTAGGGAATCCCGTGCTCGCGCGCGTAGCGGATCGCCGCGATCTTGCCCTCGACGCCCCGCTTGCCGAACCCGCCCGGAACGAGGATGGCATCCATCTTCGCGAGGGCGTCGATGCCGTCGCGCTCGATCGCCTCGGAGTCCACGTACTGGATCTGCACGCGCGAGCGTGTGTGGATGCCGGCGTGGACGAGCGCCTCGGACAGCGACTTGTACGATTCGGTGAGGTCGACGTACTTGCCGACCATCGCGATGTTGACGACGCGCTCGGGATGCTCCAGCGAATCGACCAGCCGTTCCCACGTCGAGAGATCGGCGGGCGGCGGATCGATGCCGAGCTTGCGGCAGACGATGACGTCGAGGCCTTCGCGGTGCAGGGCGAGCGGGATCTTGTAGATCGAGTCGGTGTCGAGCGCCGGGATGACCGCCTCGGGCGGGACGTTGGTGAAGAGCGCGATCTTGCGCCGGTCGCCGTCGGGAATCGGCCGGTCGGCGCGGCATAGCACGACGTCGGGCTGGATACCGATCTCGCGCAGCTCCTTGACCGAGTGCTGCGTCGGCTTGGTCTTCATCTCGCCCGCCGTCGGGATGAACGGCACGAGCGTCAGGTGGATGTAGCAGACGTTGTCGCGGCCGAGCGTGATCCCCATCTGCCGGATCGCTTCGAGGAACGGCAGCGACTCGATGTCGCCGACCGTGCCTCCGACCTCGACGACGGCGACTTCCGCATCGCCGGCGCCGCTGGTGATCCACGCCTTGATCTCGTCGGTGATGTGCGGAATCACCTGCACGGTGCCGCCGAGGTAATCGCCGCGGCGCTCCTTGCGGATCACGCTTTCGTAGATCTGCCCGGTGGTGAAGTTGTTGCGCTTCGTCGTCCGCACATCGGTGAAGCGCTCGTAGTGGCCAAGGTCGAGATCGGTCTCGGCGCCATCGTCGGTCACGAACACTTCGCCGTGCTGGAACGGCGACATCGTCCCGGGATCGACGTTGATGTACGGGTCCAGCTTGAGGTTGGTGACGCGGACGCCGCGGGAGGTGAGGATCGCGGCAAGCGACGCGGCGGCGATGCCCTTCCCCAACGAGGAAACGACGCCGCCCGTCACGAACACGAACTTGGTCATCGGCTGGCCAGTTCCGGAAATTCGCATTTTACCGGAACCGCGTGAGCGGTAACAGCGCGCGCCGCCAAATCGTTCAGGCGGATGCGCGATGTTGCGTTACGACGACGGCTTCCCGAGCGCGAGCCCGTGGGCCAGTCGAGCCCGCGTCGCATCGCGCCCGATGAGTTCCAGTACCGCATCGATGGGCGGCGTCTGCCGCTGACCGGTGACGAGAGACCGCAGGGGCATCATCACCTGGCCGGGCTTGAGCGCATGTTCCGAAGCCACCTCCTTGATGGTTTGCCCAATCGATGCTCGTGTCCAGTCGATCGTCGCGAAGCGCTCGACGAGCGACCGCAGTGCGGGGCGGGCCTCCGGCGCAAGTCGTTGCGCGACCATGGCCGGTACCATCGACGGCGAGGCGTACAGCATGTGGGTCGGCGCGTAGAAGTAATGCGCGGCGTCCGCCATCTCGACCAGGGTCGGCGTGCGCTCCTTGAGCAGGCTCGCGACGCGCCCCGGGGGCGGCCCGGCGACGACGTCGAGACCGGCCGCCATGAGGAATGGCGTGAGACGCAGGCCGAGCTCGTCGTCGGGCAGGCGCTTGACGTGCTCGTGGTTGAGCCAGGCGAGCTTTTCGGGATCGAAGCGCGCCGGCGATGGCGTCAGCCCCGAAAGGTCGAACCAGCCGACGAATTCGTCGACGCCGAACACCTCGGCGTCGCCATGCGCCCAGCCGAGGCGCGCGAGATAGTTGACGATCGCCTCGGGCACGTAGCCGTCGTCGCGATATTGCAGCACGCCGCGGGCGCCGTGGCGCTTCGACAACCGCTCCCCGTTGGGCGCGAGCACGGTCGGCAGGTGCGCGTAGACCGGTGGCGTCGCGCCGAGCGCCCGCATGATGTTGATCTGGCGCGGTGTGTTGTTCACGTGGTCGTCGCCGCGAATCACGTGCGTGATCCGCATGTCGACGTCGTCGACCACCACGCAGAAGTTGTACGTCGGCGTGCCGTCCGCGCGGGCGACGACGAGGTCGTCGAGCTCGCGGTTGGCGATTTCGATGCTTCCCTTGACCGCATCGTCCCAGGCCACGACGCCGTCGTCGGGATTGCGGAACCGATAGACCGGCGCGACGCCGGCAGGCGGCACGCGCCCGCGCGCGTTCTCGGGTCGCCAGCGTCCGTCGTAGCGCGGCTTTTCGCCGTGCGCCATCTGCTCGGCGCGCAGCGCCTCGAGCTCGGCCGGCGTCATGTAGCAGCGGTAGGCGAGGCCGCGCGCCAGCATGTCGTCGAGCACGGCGCGATAGCGATCCATCCGCTGCATCTGGTAGTACGGGCCCTCGTCGTAGTCGAGGCCGAGCCAGGCCATGGCGTCGAGGATCGCCTGGGTCGCTTCCGGCGTCGAGCGCTCGACGTCGGTATCCTCGATGCGCAGGATGAACGTTCCGCGGCGATGACGGGCAAACGCCCAGGGAAACAGCGCCGAACGGATGTTGCCGAGATGCAGGAAGCCGGTCGGACTCGGGGCGAAGCGCGTGCGGACGGTCATCAGGGATCAGTGGGCCAGGGATCAGGTTTCAGGGGGCAGCATGGCGGTCCGGTGCCTCGGCGCGAGGATCGCGGAGCGAGGATCCGGGATCGAGGATCGAGGATCGAGGGGTCGCGCGCGCCGGTTCGCCAATCGCTACCTCTCCGCGAAGTCTCGCGTGCGCGCCCAGCATAGCGCTAGAGCCACTCCGGGTCGGGCAATTGCGCGAAGACGCGCCGGAGCCCCTCGCCCCACTGATGATGGATGAGCTGGAAATACGGGTCGAACTCCTGGATGCGCCGTTGCAACCTGACCTTCAGGCTACCGGCCTCGTAGACCAGGAGATCGATCGGCAGGCCGACCGAGATGTTCGAGCGCATCGTGGAGTCGAACGAGACGATGGTGCACTTGGTGGCGTCCAGGAGCGACGTGCCGCGATGGACGACCCGATCGATCACCGGCTTGCCGTATTTCGATTCGCCGATCTGGAAATAGCAGGTGTCGGGCGTCGCCTCGATGAAGTTGCCTTCGCTGTAAACCTCGAACAGCCGCGGCGCCTCGCCCTGTACCTGCCCGCCCACGATGAAGCTGGCCGAGGCGTCGATGTTGTTCTGCGCGAGGTACGGGCCGTCGCGGTCCTTCACCTGGCGCAGCGCGTCGCCGAGGAGGCGCGCGACGTCGAACATCGATGTCGCCGTCCAGACGTTCTGCCCCGCATCGGACTCGCGCGCCTGCTGCTCCAGGACGTTGATCGAATTCTGCGTGAGCGAGAGGTTGCCCGAAGACAGCATGACCACGACGCGATCCGCATCGCGCGCGAACACCCGCATCTTGGAGAACCGCGCAACGTGGTCGACGCCCGCGTTGGTGCGCGAATCGGACGCGAAGATCATTCCGGCGTCCAGCGACATGGCGACGCAGTAGGTCATGAGAAAGGTATTGAGCGCTATTCGATAAACCTATGACGTGCAAGACACGAAATCGCGGATGATCGGTGCACGGAAGACGCCGCGGCAGCCTTCGGCGTTGCCTCATGGCGGAACGTTCCGGACTGACGCACGTGGCGTTCGCTACGCGCTCACAGACCCCCCGCCGCGTCACCGGCCGTGCCGCCGGCGCAACGGATCAATGGGTGAGGCGGGGACGACAGCATCGCGGGTGATCCGCCATCGTAGGCTACAAGCAACATCCAGGCCAAGGCTGGAAACTGTTTGCAAAACAAACGGGCGTGGCGGCGCCCGGTCCGGTCCCGATCCTCGAATCCGGCGCCTCGAGGCTGTCTGTGCCCCGATTCGGTGCATGAGTGTCCAGGACTAACATTGACAAAGGCGGGAAAGCGGTTTGAACTGCCCCCAAGCCTATGGTTAAATCGCGGCTCCTGTCTGGGTTCGCGGGGCGGTTAGCTCAGCGGTAGAGCACTGCCTTCACACGGCAGGGGTCACTGGTTCGAACCCAGTATCGCCCACCACATGAACCAAGGGG
>JBLMWW010000110.1:0-6253 GCA_050257435.1 Rudaea sp. | reverse complement strand
CCGAAAGCCGATCGAGGATGGCGATGCCGGCGCGCAGGAGCTCGCTTTTCTTGACCGCCACGCCCAGGCCGACGCATCGCTTCTTGAGCCCGCGCATCAGCGCGTACTCGGGCTCCGGCATGGTGAAGGTATCCCGGACGGCTTTGGCCTTCTTCTTTCCCTTGTCCCCGTCGCCCGTCTTCGCCTTGTCGCGGCCGTCCTCCTTCCGCTCCGCCTTCGCCACTTCGGGCCGCTTTGCCGGCGACGGGGGACTCTTGGCGCGTCTCGTTAAAGTGCGGGCGGTTCGCGCGGGCATGGTGGGCTCCTGCAGTCGCGGAAAAATGGGTCGATCCAGTATATAACGAGCCGCGCGCCGCGCGCGGTACTGCAAAGCGCGGCCTCGCATCGCGAGTAGATGCGTCGCGTGCCGTCTGCACGCGCGCTCGTACGCTTCGAGCCACGGTCGAATATTGCAGTTTTGTGATGGTCGTGTTTTCGCTGTGACTCCAGTCCGTCACGGGTGGCGTCACGTTGCGTGTCAAAGTCTTATGACGCAAACGTGAGAGTCGCAAGCCAATCATGGATTACCTGCGGCTGTTCGTTGCCCGCCGCACGCGCACCTTGCTCCGTGAGCGCGGACGCGTTTAGCGCGACCCAAGAGAAAGAAGGGGCCGTGATATGGGTCCTGACGCGCCACCGGGAATTCGTCCGCGCTGCGCGCTGTTCGTTTGCGTGGGAGACGCTTCGTCGCAGGATGCTTGGTCGCGTCGGCAAATGAGTTCATTCTTCGGATGAGAGCTACCCGCGCAGCGCGCGACATGTGGTCCGCGGCGCGCCAACTCCCGGTGCCGGAGCCGAACTTCGGCGATGACTTATCGACGGAGACCGCAATGAGCCCGCAATCTTCGCGTTGCACATTGGCCGGCTGCGCAGCATTCGCGCTGGCCGTACTCGCTTCTTCCGGCGTCTCGGCGGCGGAGCCGAAGCCAGCGGCGTCCAGCGCGCCGTCAATCACGCTCGCGCAGGCGTCGCCACAATCCTCGCGTGAGGTGCATCCAATGCGCACTGCATATCCGTCGTACCAAAGGGGCGTTCGGGAGGCAGCGGCGGAGGGTCCGGAGGCGTTGCGCCGCTATGTGTGGCGTACGCGCATGATCTACAACTTCTACTATTACGACTTCGCGCCCACGAACTGACCGCAGCCAGTCCCGCCCGATGCTTCCCGCGGCGCGCCGGGCAGCGCCCGGTGCGCCGCCGTGCCTGGCCGCGAATAGTCGCGTCGGTCACCGAGCGTCCACCCAGCGCACCAGCTCGGTATCGCGAAAGTCGGCACCCCATCACGCGCGATGCCGCGCGCAATCGATGTCCTTGCCCGGTCCCCGCGGGCTACTCGCTCCGGCAAAAGCCGGGTTCGTCGTCCCCTGGAGCGATCGGTCGCAATGCGATTGGCGAGAACTCGCCACCGGTCGATGCTGCGCATCGGAGTCATGCGATGCGCCGCTCCGTCTACGCAGCGATGATCTCCCCGCGCCGGGGCGGTCCTCCGGTCATTCACCGTCCACGGAGACTGCAATGAGCCCGAAACCGATGCGTTGCACATTCGCGGCTGGCGCGGCGGTCGCGCTCGCCATCCTCGCCTCGCCCGCAGTGCGGGCGGATACGCCGGCCGGTAGCCCGGCGTCCGAAGAGAAGCCGGTCGTCGTCGCCCAGGGGCCCGCGACGGCGCGGGCGGCGGTCGCCACGGCCAATGCCGAAGCGTTTCCCGCGTATCAGCGCGGCGTGCGCGCCGCGGCTGCCGAGGGCAACGAGGCGCTGCGTCGCTACGTCTGGCGCACGCGGATGATCTACAACTTCTACTACCACGACTTCGCGCCGAAGGAATAAGCGCTTCCTCTTTCCCCCGACGCCGGCCGCGGCGGACGCGATGTCCGCTCGACCGGCGACTTTTTATGTGCCGCGCGGAGCGAGCAATGCGCTCGGGGTCGTATTCCCTCGTCGGTGATTCGAGGGGATACGACTACGACCCCCATTTCTGCCTCCCGTCGCCCTGCCTTGGCGCGTCCCATTCGGTCGAGGAATCCGTCGCCCGCACGCGGCGATTCGTCCGCTGAATTGCCGCTTCGTCGCACTCGTCCCGGCCGCCGACACTCTGCATTACACTGCCGGAACGAAATGTGCCCAAGCTTGTGCGCAGGGGACCGCAACGCGCGCGTTTGGGCCTCGCGAGTGCGCAGCGCGTTGCGCATGCATCGCGGTGGAGGCGTCGATGAACGCCGATGGGTTGTGCGGGCAGAGGGCAGCCACACCGGGCAACCTGGTTGCTTGCTCGGCCGAGGCTGTTCTCGCACTGCTTGCCGTTCTTGGGTCGCAAACCCTTTGGCTCGCGGGCGCCACGCGGCGCCTCATCGTTCTCGCATTGCTCGTCGCTGCCGCATTGATCCTGTCATTGCTCGCGCAGGCACCGCCCGGCCTGCTCCAGCTCGCGTTCTTTCTGGCGTACGCGACAACCGGGCTGACGATCACTTCCGCGACGTGACGCCCATTTCGCCTTATCGCGCATATCGAGGGGCATGATGAATCCGTACAAGGCGGTCATCGCAGAAGACGAGCCGCTACTTCGCGCCGAGCTCAAGGAGTCGTTGGCGAAGCTCTGGCCCGAGCTTCGCATCTGCGCGGAAGTCGAGGACGGCGTCGCGGCGCTGCACGCGATCGAGCAATACGCGCCGGAGATCCTGTTTCTCGACATCCAGATGCCGGGGCTTTCCGGCCTGGAAGTCGCCCGCCAGGCCGGCAGCAAATGCCACGTGGTCTTCGTCACGGCATACGACAAGTACGCGGTCGCGGCGTTCGAGCAGGGTGCCGTGGACTACGTCATGAAGCCGTTTTCGGCCGCGCGCCTCGCGACGACGATCGGCCGCCTCAAGGAGAAGGCCGGCAGCACGCCGGCCAATCTCGAAGGGCTGCTGCAGTCGCTCGTCAAGGCGAACGCCGCGCGCGAATACCTGCGCTGGATCACCGCGTCGCAGGGGCAGGACCTGCGGCTCATCACCGTCGACGAGATCTGCTACTTCCAGGCCGACAACAAGTACACGCTCGTCGTGACGGCGCAGCAGGAGTCGCTGATACGACGCCCGATCAAGGAGCTCGTACAGGAGCTCGATCCGTCGATGTTCTGGCAGATCCATCGCAGCACGGTCATCAACGTCAACGCCATCGCCGGCGTGCATCGCGACATGGGTGGCCAGCTGCACGTCAAGCTCAAGGAGCGCAAGGAGACGCTGCCGGTGAGCGACCCGTACGTACATCTTTTCAAGTCGATGTAGCGCGGTGCCATGTTTCTCGGCAGCGCGCGCGCCGCAATCAACGATGCCTTCGCCGGCATCGACGGCAGCGCCGTCGTCGTCATCGCGATCGTCGCGCTGATCAACACGATCCGGCGATCGATCAACTGGATCCTCGAGCCGCCGTTCACCGATTGGCTGCTCAGCACAGCCGTCAGTTTCGTCGAGAGCGTGATCCTCGGCGTGCTCGTCGTGCTCGCCGTCGCCTGGACCGTCAACCGAACCGCTCCCGGCTGGCGCCAATACGCCGCGGCCGGCATTGCGGTCGTCGCGGCGACGGGTGTCGGCACCGGGCTCCTCGTCGTCTTCGAGCAGCTCGATTGGAGGACGGACCCCCGCGTGCCGCATCTCGCATGGTGGTTGCTCATACTCGCGTCGATGTGGCTGCGCTACGCGCTGATCGGCCTGCTCGTCGCGGGCGCATGGCTCTACGTGCGGGCGGAGGCGCGCTATGCGTCGGCGATCGCGCAGTGCGCCGTCGACGGCGCGCGCAGCGACCAGCAGACGGCAGAGGCGCGCCTCGCGATGCTGGAAGCGCAGATCGAGCCGCACTTCCTGTTCAACACGCTCGCCCACGTCAAGCGCCTGTACGACATCGATCCGGCGAACGGGCGCCGGATGCTGACGAGTCTCATCGACTATCTCGCCGTCGCGCTGCCGCAGATGCGCGAGACGCGGTCCACGCTCGGCCGCGAAGTGGCGCACGCCAGGGCGTATCTCGACATCCAGCGCATGCGGATGGGCCCCCGCCTCGGCGTCGATGTCGACGTTCCCGAGGCACTTCGGGATGCGGACATGCCGCCGCTGATGATCGTGACGCTCGTCGAGAACGCGATCAAGCACGGCGTGGGGCCGCAGCCGGGCGGTGGTCGCATCGCGATCCGCGCATGGGACGCGGGCGGGCGCATGAACGTCGAAGTGGCCGACACCGGGCAAGGGTTCACCCACACATCCGGCGGAGGCACGGGCCTCGCGAACATCCGCAGCCGCCTCGCCGCACTGTTCGGTCGCGACGCGTCGCTGTCGATGCGGATGAATTCACCGCACGGCGTCGTCGCAACCATCGTACTGCCGCGCCCGGCGTCCGGGAGAGAGGAGCGCGATGAATACGCTCGCGCCGCGTAGATGAACATCCCCCCGCGCTCGCTCCGCTCGCTGCCCCCCGGTGGACGGATCAGTCGCTTGGGTCGGCTCTTCGCGACTGACACCCGCCCGGTCGAGAAGGTCGCCACGGTATTCGCCGAGGCGCTGCGCGGCATCACCGCGCGGCACCTTCGCGTCGCGCTGGTCTTCGGCGGCGTCTTCTGGCTCGTCACGATGCTGATCGAATGGCAGTACATGGTCCGGTTCCGCGGCTGGCGCGGGGCCGTCATCGATTTCGTCGATCTCGAGCTCGGTGCGCTGTTGCTGCTGCTCGCCGTCAGCGTCGCCGACGCCGCCATCGCGCATGGTGCACGACGGCGCACGGCCTATGTCGCAGCAGCCCTCGCTGGCTGTGCGGTGTCCCAAATCTCGAGCGACCCCGTCCAATGGCTTGGCATCGCGATTTTCGGCCCAATACCGTGGGGTCCGCCCAACGAGTTTGCGACGCCCGTCACGACCTATATCTACCGCTTCACGCACTGGTTGCTCTTCGTCGGCTCGGGGGTATTCCTGTACGCCCAGTGGCGCGCAGCGCACCAAATGCAGGAGTACCTGCGCGCTGCCGAGCTCGATCGCGTGCGCAAGGCCCGGCTCGCGCTCGAGTCGCGGCTGCAGGCGCTGCAGGCGCGCGTCGAGCCGGGATTTCTCTTCCGGACGTTGTCGCAGGTCCGCGACCTCTACGACCGCGACGTCGTGCTCGCGTCGGTCATCCGCGCGTCGAAGATGCTCGACGACCTGATCGCCTACTTGCGAGCGGCGATGCCGCACATGCGCGACACCGCGTCGACGGTGGAACGGGAGATCGAGCTCGCCCGCGCCTACCTCGACATCGCGCGGCTGCGCCTGGACGAGCGCCTCGGTGTCGACGTCACGGTTTCCCAAGGTGCCGGAGGCGCCCGCATGCCGCCGATGATGCTGCTGCCGCTGATCGAGCATGCGCTCGCGGCATCCGGCGGCCCGACCAGCGGCAAGCCGGCGATCCGCGTCGACGTGCGAACCCACGGTGATCGGCTGCAAGCAAGCGTCACCCACGCGCCGGGTGCCTCGACGGAAGCCGACCCGGCGATGCTGGCCGACATTCGCGAGCGGTTGAGCGGGTTGTACGGCACGAGGGCCAGCCTCCGCATGACCCAGCCCACGCCGGAATGCATCGAAGTGCAGCTCGAGATCCCGCTCGAATTCGCGCACGACATGGACAGCATTGAAGGAACAGAGCCGATGTAGCCGATCGGACGTCACAGGGGAGAAAGCGGTGTCAACCAAAGAAGATCGGGTGACGACGACAACGGGTCATGCTCTGTTCGCGGCGTGCGGCGGCCTCATCGCGCTGTTCGGCGACGCCGCGTTGGCGCAGGACACGAGCGACGACGTCCGCGGAAACATCCGGATCGAGGTCACCGGCTCGAACGTCAAGCGCACGGAGTCTGAAGGCGCGCTGCCGCTGCAGGTCATCACGCGCGACGACATCGACCACGGCGGCATCCAGACGGCGCAGGAGCTGCTCGGGCGCGTGAGCGCGAACCAGTCGTTCGGCGGGTTCAATCCCGCCCTCGGGATCGGGGACCTCCGCACCGGCTACACCGCCGCCTCGCTTCGCGGACTCGGCGCGGAACGTACGCTCGTGCTGCTGAATGGACGCCGGCTTGCGCCTTATGCGCTTTCCGGCGGCGAGGCGGTCGACCTGTCCGGCATTCCATTGTCCGCGATCGAGCGCGTGGAAATCCTCAAGGACGGCGCCTCGGCGATCTACGGCACAGAGGCGATCGGCGGCGTCATCAACTTCATCCTGC
>JBLMWW010000109.1:0-15080 GCA_050257435.1 Rudaea sp. | reverse complement strand
CGGTGCCTTCCCGCTGTACGAAGTCGAGCATGGGCACACCTACACGCTCAATCACACGACGAAGACGCGCCCGATCGCCGACTACCTGGGCCTGCAACGTCGGTATCGGCATTTGCGCCCCAACGACGTCGAGGCGCTGCAAGCGGAAATCGACGACGCGTGGCGGAGACTGCTGCAGCGGGTCGAGGCGTGAGGTCCGGCAGGACGGGTGGCTTCTTGCGTCGCTAATGCATATGGGCGGCGGCCGGCGTCGACAAGGCGGACCCCGTCGTTGCTTGAGCGAGCGATAGGCGCTGCTGGACGAGGTTCCCAGCGGTCATGGCGAGGATCGCGATCATGGCAAGCGTGGCGAACGCGGTCACGCGGAGCCTGACCTTTCGGCTGACGACCCAAAAGCGCGTCTCACAGTCCTTGCATCGATACGGTGACTGCAGTTCGTGCGCCACCCGTTCCCCGTGATGGAAGTGGGAACGTCGAACATTCCTGCTGCGGCAGGCAGGACAACGCATCACGTTACGCCTCCGTGCCGGGGCTGGACTCCCTCAGGCCTGCGCGACCTTGTTCTTCGCTTGCGACAGCGCCGCCGCGGCCGCACCGGCCACCGATGCGGCGCCCTCCGGGGCGGCCGGCACCTCGACGGTGACCTGCGCATGCGCGAACTTGATTCCCGCGGCGCGAAACGCGCGAATGATCTTGTCGTATGCCATGCGGCGGATCACCCAGGCATTGCTTCCGGGACGCGCGGTGAACTTCGCGCGTACGACGATCGCGCTCTCCTCGGCGGAGATCACGCCCGCCGATTTCAGCGGCTGCAGGATGTCCGGCGCGTAATCCGCATCGGCGGCGAGCTCTTCGCCGATCTGCTTCAGGATCTTCTTCACCTGGAGCATGTTGGTGTCATAGGTGAGGCGAAACTCGAGAACGTGGATCTGCCAGTCGCGGCTGGTGTTGCGTAGCCGCTTGATCTCGCCGTAGGGGAGGATGTTGAGGGCGCCGCGATGGTGGCGCAGGAACACCGAGCGGACGTTGATCTTCTCGACGCGTCCCTTGGCGTCGCCGATCTCGAGATATTCGCCGAGGCGGAACGCGTCGTCCATCAGGAAGAACGCGCCGGACACGATGTCGCGCACGAGCGTCTGCGAGCCGAAGCCGATCGCGACCCCGACGACGCTCGCGCCGGCGAGAAGCGGCAGGATGTCGACGCCCAGTGCCGCGAGAATCGACATCGCCGCCATGGCGAAGATCGTGGCGAGTATGGTGAGGCGCAGGATCGGCAGCAACGTGCGCAGGCGCGACGCCGGTACGTCGTCCTTGAGCTCGCCCTCCGCCTTCAGGCGGCGGTCGATCGCCGCCTTGGCGATTTCCCACAGCAGGTGCGCCGCCAGGAGCACGATGCTGATGCCGAGCAGGGGGCCGGCAATGTTGCCGCCGAACCGGTGTTGCGCCATGAGGATGAGATCGAGATCCCACAAGTTCGCGATGAGGAGCAGCGCGACGACGACGACGACGATATGGACCCCGCGGCGAAATATCGGCTCGTAGGCGGCGACGACGCCCAGCCGCCGCGTCGCATCCTTGGGCGCGGCTGCCGCGGCCAGTGCGCGTCGTAGCGCCATGTCGATGAGCGGGGCGAGCACGATGACGAGGACACTTCCGAGCCCGCGTCCCAGCGGCAGCGGCCTGCCGGAAAGAATGTCCGAAATCTGTCCGCCGAGCAGCGCGAGAAAATAGCCGGTCGCGAGCACCGGCCACAGATCGGCGATCCAGCCGATGACGGTTCCGCGCGGCCGGTCGCCCCGTATCAGCTCGGCGACGGGTTGCCGCACGGCCCAGGTCGTGCCAAGTACGAGGGCGAGTCCGACGGCCCAGGAGAACAGCATGACGACGTCGAGCGTGGCCGGCCCGGCCCCGCTTGCAGCGAGAAGCGAGCGCGCGAGCAGGAAGACGCCGAACATGGCTGCGAGGCCGATCAAGAACCAGCGCAGCAGTCCTGCCGGAGCGTCGGCGAAAGGAAGCAGACGCGCGTTCTTCTCGGGCGCGAGCAGGAAGCGCCCGGACAGCGCCGCAACGCGAACGATGACGACGGTGAGCAGCCCCAGCAGCAGCACCATTCGCTGTAACTCCTGCTCGAGCCAGCGCGCGGCGAACACGGCGAGCGCCGCAAGCGCGAAAACGAGGATGCCGCCGAGGTCGAGCACGAGGCCGAGACCGAGCTGAAACGCGCGTGCCGAGAACGTCGGCGCCGACGCCTCCAACAAGCCGGCGCGATAACGGCGCAGCCCATAGTCGTACGCGGCCTCGACGAGCCACCCGGCAACGAGCATGGCGAGGAAATAGCCGCCGAGCGTCCAGAGCGCCGCTGCACTCGCGCCATCGGTCAGCCGCGCAACGGCCTCACGCGTTGTGACGGGCAGTGCCAGCAACGCGTCGGAGAGCTGACCGATGCGCGCGCGGACGATGCCGGCGCTGGCGTCCATCG
Source organism: Rudaea sp. (assembly GCA_050257435.1). Lineage (GTDB taxonomy): Bacteria > Pseudomonadota > Gammaproteobacteria > Burkholderiales > Casimicrobiaceae > VBCG01. Next base: position 12,601 of record JBLMWW010000109.1, on the reverse strand, counting down.
TCCCCGCGACGCCCGACATGCTCGCCCCTGCGTCGGCGGGCTTGGCCCGCGGTGCGCTCTTGTCGAGTTGCTCGAGAAGCAGCGTTCGCACCTGCTCGTCGGACAGCCGCGAGAGGAGGTCGCGCGCGCTCTCTTGCGTCAGCGTTTCGGGCAGTGCGGGCGCGCTCGCAGGCGCTTTGCTCGCAGGCGCTTTGTCCGCCGCGTGCACGAGTGCCGCCGAGCCTGGCCCGAGCGCGATGGCGATCAGTCCGGCCGCAATCGCCGCGCGGCACGAGGCCACACGGTAGGTTTCCGCTCGCCGTTCGTACATGGGCCGCCTAGGGTCGTTCCAAATCGGGTGTCTCTGCAGTCGGCGACGGTCGTGATGCTAGAGCGGCCTTCGAGTCGCGACATTGAGTCCGGTCAAAAGAGGACCTCGACAGCCGGCGCGCACGCGACTTCTCCAACCACGCTCACCCGCTCACCGGGAGCGACGTCGATTTGCGTTGCGCTCCTCCGCCGGCACGCTGCAATGCACGGCTTCTCGATCGCCCGTTCAATCCGCAAGGCCGAGCTGTCGCCGTTGATCTGCGTCAAGCGCTCTCTTCGCCCTTCTGTTAGTTTGCCTGCATAGGCACGTCTCGGTGTTGACGATTCGCGACATTCGAGCGGCAATCAATCGGGATCTCCCGGAGATAGACCAATGGCGCGGCGAATTTTGATTCTGATGATCGCGGCGCTCGTGCTCGCGAGCGGTGCGGCCATGGCCCAGGGCCGTGGTAGTGGTGGCGGTGGCGGTGGCGGTGGCGGACGCGGCGGAGGCGGAGGCGGAGGCGCGTTCCATGGCGGAGGCGCGCCCGGCGGTGGATGGCACGGCGGCGGCGGTGGCGGTGGCAGCCGGCACGGCGGGAGCAGCTGGCACGGCGGAAGCAGCTGGCACGGTGGCGGTAATTGGCACGGCGGCGGGCATGACGGATGGCGCGGTAGCGTAGGCGTCTACTTCGGTCCCTATTGGGGCTGGGGCTGGCCGTATTACTCCGGCTACTACGGTTACCCCTATCCATATCGCTATTACGGGTACCCCTATTCGTATGGGTACTATGCCTATCCGTACGACTACTATAGGTATCCCGACGCAGTCTACGCACCCTCGGGACCGACGGTGTACGTCGAACGCACGCCCCGCGCATCGACGACGTACTGGTACTACTGCACGGACCCGGCGGGCTATTACCCGTACGTACCGAACTGCTCCAGACCGTGGATGCGCGTGCTGCCGCAAAGCGTCCCGAGCGGATCGAATACCCCCGAGCCTTCGACGCCGCCTCCGGCAGGAGGGCAGAAATGAAAGCACGTCTGTTGGTCGCTTCCACAACCGGCGCATTGCTGCTCGCGGCGTGCGTGACGATGCCCACCGCGCCGATGGTCACCGTGCTTCCCGGCTCGACGAAGGGCTTCGATCAGTTCCGCATCGACGACGATTATTGCCGCGGCTACGCGTATTCGGTCGTGGTCGGACCGTCGCAGGCGGCGACGAACACGGCCGCCGCGAATGCGGCCGCCGCGACGGCGATCGGGGCGGCGGCCGGCGCCATCATCGGCTCCGTGTCGGGTGACGCGGGCGCAGGCGCCGCGATCGGGGCTGGCAGCGGACTTTTGTTTGGCACCGCATCCGGAGCGGATGCGCTCGGATACTCGTCCTGGCAACTGCAGCGGCAGTACGACGGCGCATACGTGCAATGTATGTACGCACGCGGGAACCGCGTGCCGGTGCGCGCATATACCGGTTCCTACGGCGCCTATAGCGCACCTTCGTACACGGCGCCGAATCCGCCGCCGAACGGCGCGACGGGATATCCGCCGCCGACCACCGCGCCCGACAGCATTCCGCCGCCGAACACGCCGCCGCCGCGCATGTAAGAGTCGGTCAAGCCGCGCTCGCGCCGCGGGTTCGTGGCGCTGCCTGCGTCATGGCGCGCGGGTACCGGCGCGGCCGTCCGGCGCGCGCGTCTGGATTGTCCAGAAAGGTAAAGACGGCTCGACCGTCGCGCTGCAGCATGTGCTCGTTCGTGCGCTGGGATGCGCGCGTCAGTTACTGCCTGCGGGCGCCCCGGAAACTCGGTACGAGGAAACCATGACGAGCAAACCAACGGACTTCCAGGCAACGTGGTGGGCGAAGAGCCTGAACGAACTCGACCGAGAGATCGCGCGGCTCGCGACGATCTGCAACGTTCGGATCCTCGATCCGGGCGTCATCGAGCGCGTGCTGAAGAACGACCCGTCCGTGTGCGGAACCAGCAATCCGATCGCGTTCGACAAGCTGCGCCACACGCTGATGATGCATTACCACGTGCGCGAGCAGGCCGTCGGGACGCTCGGCCATGCGCAGACGATGAAGATCGTGCAGCACATCGTCGAGAATCTGCGCGAGCGCATCGGCGAGCGCCTCGGCGAACCTTCGACGCCTTCGACCCCGTCCTGAAGCGGCGCGCCGGAAGCGACGGCTACGGAGCGCGCCTAATCACGGCTTGTCGGCGTCGTCGAACCGTCATGCGGCGGCCGGCCGTTCGTCGAGCGGTGCGAAAACGGCGTGATTCATGACCCCGCGCCGAAAGGAGCGCGATGCGCATCGGCGTGACGCCCGTGGCGCCATCCCTCGTCCGATGCAGTACGGGGCGTGTTGCGAGCGTCCTGGCACTGGCCGCCGTCGTGGGTGCATCCCCGCCGGCCTTCGCGCAGGACATCGAGCCGCGCAGCTACTCGAATGCGCCGGTCGGCACCAATTTCCTCGTCGCCGGCTATGCGTATACACGGGGCGGCCTGTCGCTCGATCCGGCTCTGCCGATCAGCGACGTGCACCTGCGCACCTCGAGTGCCGTCGTCGCCTACGCGCGCGCGATCGATCTCTGGGGCAAGTCCGGAAAAATCGACGCGATCGTCCCCTACACCCGGCTTGCGGGAACGGCGCAATATGCCGGGGGGCCGCTACGCCGCGACGTGGAGGGACTCGGCGACCCGCGTCTGCGCGTGACCATGAATTTCTACGGGGCGCCTGCGTTGTCGCCGACGGAGTTTCGGAACTATCGACAGGACGTGATCGCCGGCGCGTCCCTCCAGGTCTCGGTCCCTGCGGGTCAATACGATTCGACCAGGCTCGTCAACCTGGGGAGCCACCGCTGGTGGTTCAAGCCGGAAATCGGCGTCTCGAAGGCCGTCGACCGGTGGACGGTCGAGCTGATGACCTCCGCGACGCTCTTCACCGAAAACGACGATTTCTACGGCGGCCACGTGCGCAAGCAGGATCCGCTCTATGCGGCGCAGACGCACGTCATCTACAGCTTTCGCTCCGGCATCTGGGCTTCCGTCGACGCGATCTGGTTCACCGGGGGGCGCACGACGACCGACGGCGTTATCGACAACAATCTGCAGCGCAACTGGCGCGTCGGCCTGACGCTCGCGCTGCCGGTCGACGCTCGCAACTCCGTGAAGCTTTATGCGAGCAGCGGCGTGTCGGCGCGTACCGGCAACGATTTCGACCTCCTCGGTGTCGCCTGGCAATACCGATGGGGCGCAGGAATCTAAAGACGCGTCCACGAATCGGCGAAAGGCGGCGCATGATCGGCGCGAAGTCATGAATCGCGGCGTGGGGCCGTCGGCACGCCTGTCGCGCCGCAAGCGCACGCAGCGCATTGGCACCGCGATCATTTCCCTCGGCCATGCCGAGCGGTATGCGCGTCGAAGGCTCGTCTGGAATCGCGTGTACCGCGCGGTCAGCTACGCCAAGTCCGCGCTCTGGATCGTGCCGTTCGTCGCCATCGTGCTCGTGCTGGCGCTGGCGCCCGTCCTGCGCGCGCTCGACGCGCGGCTGGGCTGGGAGTTCGCGGGACTCGCCGTTTCGGGAGCGCAGGCGCTGTACCAGACGATCATTACGCTCACGTTGTCGTTTCTCGTGTTCACGTTCGGCTCGCTGCTCGTCGCGATCCAGGTCGCCGGCGGCCAGCTCACCCCGCGGATCATCGCCACGACGCTCCTGCGCGACAACGTCGTGCGCTACAGCGTGGGGCTCTTCGTGTTCACGCTGCTGTTCGCCGTGCTGGCGCTCAACCGTCTCGAAACGCATGTTCAGCAACTGATCACGTTCGTCGGCGCCGTTCTCGGTATCGCCTGCATGGCGATGTTCCTGTTCCTGATCGACTACGCCGCTCGACTCCTGCGGCCGGTGAGCATCGCCGCGCGCGTGGGCGACGAAGGCCTCGCGGTGATCGAATCGGTGTATCCCGAGGCCGTTGACGAGGCGGAGGAGGCGGAATCGAGCGGCGCACGGCGCGGCAAGCCGGCGCGCGTCGTGCGCCACCTCGGGAAGTCCGCGATCGTGCTTGCCGCCGATTTGACCACGCTCGTGGCGGAGGCGAAGCGGACGGGTGGCCTCGTCGAGCTCGTCCCCCAGGTCGGTGATTTCATCGCCAACGAGGAGCCGCTGTTCGCGCTCTACGGCGGTGCGGCGTCGATCGCCGACCGTACGCTCTACGCGACCGTCGCGATCGGCCGGGAGCGGACACTGGAGCAGGACCCGATGTTCGCTTTCCGGATCCTGGTCGACATCGCGCTGAAGGCGCTTTCCGCGGCGATCAACGACCCGACGACCGCCACGCTCGCCATCGACCAGATCCACCGGCTCCTGCGCGCCGTCGGGCGGCGGCATCTGCTGCGCGACGAAATCTACGACGATCGCGGAGACGTGCGCGTCATCTATCGCACCCCGAACTGGGAAGACTACGTGCACGTCGCATGCCGGGAGATTCGCAGCTGCGGCGCCGGGAGCGTGCAAGTGGCGCGGCGCCTCTTCGCCATGCTGGACAATCTCGCGCGCTCGCTACCACCGCACCGGCGCGCCGCGCTGGGGGAGGAACGGCGCCATCTCGAGACTATGATCGATCGGCTCTACCCCATTGCCGAGGACCGCGCTCTCGCGCGCATCCCGGACCCACAGGGGCTTGGCGGCTCGTCCGGAGCGAGGGTGCCGAACGTGCCATGACGCGCCTGCGCGCCACGCCGTCGAACCGCCGTTTCTCCGCGTCGTAGGGGACGACGTTCCGAACACCGGCTCGCTGGGTCACGCGCCCCGCTCGAGTGACCTCGCGCGCTCCGACGCCGCGAGATCGCATCTGTCGAGAAATGCGAAGACTCGACGTGCGTGGAAGCACACCATGCATTCGATCGCCGAGGATGCGCCGCACAGCACGGGGCATCCGTCACGCAAGCAAATTCGCATTCACATTCACAGGGAATTCCATGGACATCGGCCGGCAACTCGCGCAAAGCCAGGACCTCGCCACGAAGGTATCGCTCGTCTTCCAGAAGCGCTGCAAAGTCGCGCAGGAGCATTACACCGAGACACTGCAGGGCGCCTACGAGCAGAACCTGCGCCCGCTGCTGACCGACGCTTCGGCGGCGGCGCGGCTCTGGTCCGATTGGCAGACCTACGCAGTCGACGGCGCTCAGCGCTCGATCCTGTTCTGGGACACGATTCGCGAACGCGGCAACGCGGCCGTCGAGCGCAGTCGCGAGGGGCTGCCTCCCGTCCTGCACTTCGACTACGAGACGGTCGTGGACGGCCGCACGCTCGCGCGGCCGGTGAACTACGCGCTCGTACGCATCGTTCCGCCCGAGGGCGTGACCGTCGACCCGACGCGACGACCTTACCTGATCATCGACCCGCGCGCGGGACACGGCCCCGGCATCGGAGGCTTCAAGGACGATTCCCAGGTCGGCGTCGCGCTCCGCGAGGGCCACCCCGTCTATTTCGTCATCTTCTTTCCCGATCCCGAGCCCGGGCAGACGATGCTCGATGTCTGTGAGGCGGAAAAGCAGTTCGTGCACAAGGTGCGCGCGCTGCATCCGGCCAGCTCGAAGCCCGCGATCATCGGCAACTGCCAGGGCGGCTGGGCGGCGATGATGCTCGCCGCCGCGGATCCCGAGGACACCGGTCCCATCGTCATCAATGGCGCGCCGATGTCGTATTGGGGCGGCGCGTGGGCCGAAGGCGAGGGCGACAATCCGATGCGCTACGCGGGCGGCATGCTCGGCGGAACGTGGCTCGCGTCGTTCGCGTCGGATCTGGGCGACGGCGTATTCGACGGCGCGCATCTCGTCCAGAACTTCGAGAACCTGAATCCCGCCAACACGTTCTGGGACAAGTACTACCACCTGTACGCGAACGTCGACACCGAACCGCCGCGCTTCCTCGACTTCGAGCGCTGGTGGGGTGGGTTCTACCTGATGAACCGCGAGGAGATCGAGTGGATTACCCGCAATCTCTTCGTCGGCAACAAGCTCTGGACCGGAGACACGAAGGCGAAAAGCGGCAAGGTGTTCGACCTGCGCGACATCAGGTCGCCGATCATCCTGTTCGCCTCGATGGGCGACAACATCACGCCGCCCCAGCAGGCGTTCAACTGGGTCGCGGACATCTACGGCTCGACCGACGAGATCAAGGCGCGCGGCCAGGTGATCATCGGGCTTCTGCACGAGGACGTCGGGCACCTCGGCATCTTCGTGTCCGGCAAGGTGGCGAAAAAGGAGCACGCGCAGATCGTCTCCGTGCTGAAGTCGATCGAGGCGCTCCCGCCGGGCCTTTACGCGATGTCGATTCGCGAGCAGAAGAACGCCGAAGGCAAGGTCGAGTATTCGGTCGAATTCGAGGAGCGCCAGCTGGAGGAGATCGTGGCACGGCTCAATCGCTTCGAGCGCTCCGACGAGCGGCCGTTCGAGGCGGTCAATGCGATCTCCGAGTTCAATCAGCGCGCCTACGAGCTGTTCGCGCAGCCGCTCGTGCGGGCGACGTCTAATGCCTTCACGGCCAAGATGGGCCGCCAGTTCCATTCGCTGCGTTTTCAACGCTGGGCGTTCTCCGACATCAACCCCTGGCTCGCGTGGCTCGCGCCCGCCGCGGAGGCGGTGCGCGCGCAGCGGCAGCCGGTCGGGGCGGAAAACAGCGTCCTGAAGCTCGAGAAGGCGACCTCGGCCGCGTTCAGCGCGTCGCTCGAGTACTACCGCGCGCTTCGCGACGCGGTGAGCGAGGCCGCGTTCTTCCAGACCTACGGCAACGTCTTTTCGCTCTACATGGCCGACAAGCACGCCGCCGAGGAGGCGGCCGCGCCGATCGCCGAGGCGCGCGAGCTTCCGTTCGTTCAGGAGGCGCTCGCATCGATCGGCGAGGGCGGCTACCCCGAGGCGCTCGCCCGGGTTGCGTGTCTGCTGGCACGCAAGGGCGAGCCGCTGCTGCTCACGTCGTTGCAGATGAAGCAGGAGCTGATGGCGGATTACGCGGACCTGCTGCCTGCGATGCCGATGGATCAGTGGCGCCGCATCCGCGGCGAGCAGGAAATCATTGTTCGCTACGAGCCGGAGCAGGCGCTCGCCACGCTGCCGAAGCTTCTCATCGACCCCGCCGACCGGTTGAAGCTCGTCACGCTCGTGCGGAAGCTCCTGAACGACGAGCGCGTCCAGCGCAAAAAACCGTCGACGCAGCAGCTCAGCATGGTCGAGAACATCGGCGAGACGCTCCACGTTCCGACAGCGTCGCGCGTGTGGGAGCTCGCCGAGGGGGGGAAAGCGGCGCCGTCGGCGTCGAAGCGCAAAGGCAAGGGCAGGCGGTAGATCGAGGACAAGGGACGATCGTCATGGAAGAACGCGTACACGAGAAATACCAGCGGCTGCTCGATATCTGCAAGGCGCTGCCGCCGACCGCGACCGCGGTGGCGCATCCGTGCGACGAAAGCTCGCTGCGCGGCGCGGTCGACGCCGGGAAGCTCGGTCTGATCACACCGATCCTCGTCGGTCCGCGCGCGCGCATCGAGGGGATCGCCAAGCAGTACGGGATCGACATCGGCGGACTCACCATCGTGCCGACCGAGCACAGCGAAGCGTCCGCGGCCAGGGCCGTGGAGCTCGTGCGCGAGGGCAAGGCGGAAGCGCTGATGAAGGGCAGCCTGCATACCGACGAGCTGATGGGCGCGGTGGTCAAGCGCGATACGGGTCTGCGCACCGCGCGCCGCGTCAGCCACTGTTTCGTCATGGACGTGCCGTCGTATGCGGAAACGCTGATCGTCACGGACGCGGCGGTGAACATCGCGCCGACGATGGAGGACAAGGTCGACATCATCCAGAACGCGATCGACCTCGCGCACGCGCTTCGGTTCAAGGAAGTGCGCGTCGCGATCCTGTCCGCGATGGAGACGGTCAACCCGAAGGTGCCCTCGACCGTCGAGGCCGCCGCGCTTTGCAAGATGGCCGATCGCGGCCAGATCACCGGCGCCGTTCTCGACGGTCCCCTCGCGCTCGACAACGCGATCAGTCTCGAGTCGGTGAAGATCAAGAGGATCGAGTCGCCGGTGGCGGGCCGCGCGAACGTGCTCGTCGTGCCCGACCTCGAGGCGGGCAACATGCTGGCCAAGAGCCTGTCGTTCCTTGCGCAAGCCGACGCGGCCGGGATCGTGCTCGGCGCCCGCGTGCCGATCATCCTGACGAGCCGGGCGGACTCGGTGACGACGCGCCTCGCCTCGTGCGCGGTGGCCGCGCTCGTCGCGCAGGCGCGCCGCGAGGCGGCCGAGAGAGCGGTGGCCTGAGCATGGGCGACGCGATCGTCGTACTGAACGCCGGCTCGTCGAGCTTCAAGTTCTCGCTCTTCGCCGAAGAGGCGGGACTACCGACCGTCGTTGCGCGCGGACAGGCGGAGGCGTTGTACACGTCGCCTCGGTTCGTGGCGAAGGACGGTGCCGGAAAGGTGATCGGTGAGAAGTCCTGGGAGGCCGGCGCCAAGCTCGGCCACGACGGCGCGCTCGAGCACCTTGTCGGCTTTCTCCGCGACCGGGTCGCGCAGCACCGTTTGATCGGCGTGGGACATCGCGTCGTCCACGGCGGGCGCGAATACACCAAACCGGTGCGCGTCGATGCCGCCGTCGTCGCGGCGCTCGAGAAATACGTCCCGCTCGCGCCGCTGCACCAGCCCCACAACCTGACGCCGATCAAGGCTCTGCTCGCGCGGCTGCCGGATCTGCCGCAGGTCGCGTGCTTCGATACGTCGTTTCATCGCACGCTGCCGCCGGTCGCGCAGGCGTTTGCACTGCCGCAATCGATCACCGACCGCGGCGTGCTGCGGTACGGATTCCACGGGCTGTCGTACGAGTACATCTCGCGCGTCCTTCCCGAGCACAGCGCGCGTGCCGCGGAGGGCAGGACGGTCGTGCTGCACCTCGGCAACGGCTCGAGCATGTGCGCGCTCGCCGGTGGGCGCAGCGTCGCCAGCACGATGGGCTTCACGGCGGCCGATGGACTGCCGATGGGCACGCGGTGCGGCAATCTCGATCCGGGCGTCGTGCTCTACTGCATGGATCAGCTCGGCATGGATGCGCGGGCGATCGAGAAGCTCATCTACCAGGAATCGGGACTGCTCGGCGTGTCGGGGATCTCGAGCGACATGCGCACGCTGGAGGCGAGCGACGACCCGCGCGCGCAAGCCGCGATCGACCTCTTCGTCTACCGGATCGGCCGCGAGCTGGGATCGCTCGCCGCCGCGCTCGGTGGCCTGGACGCGATCGTGTTTACGGCCGGCATCGGCGAAAACAGCCGCTCGCTGCGCGAGCGCGTGTGTCGCGATGCCGCTTGGCTCGGGGTCGAGCTCGATCCCGACGCGAACCGCCGCAACGCGACCTGCATCAGCACGCCGGCAAGTCGTGTGTCGGCATGGGTGATTCCGACCAACGAGGAAGTGATGATCGCGCGGCACACGCGCGGCCTCCTCGCTCCACAGGCGTAAGGAGGCTGCAATGGGAGCATCGACGGGAATGCTGCGGGGCAAGGGGGCGATCGTCACCGGCTCCACCAGCGGCATCGGCCTCGGCATCGCGCGGGCGCTGGCGGCCAACGGCGCGCACGTGATGCTGAACGGGTTCGGGGACGCGGCGCAGATCGCGGCGCTTCGCGCGGAGATGGCGAAGACGTTCGGCGTCGAGGTGACGGTCAACGGCGCGGACATCTCGTCGCCGGAGCAGATCCGGGAAATGGTGGCGCAGGCGACGCGCGAGCTCGGCCGCGTCGACATCCTCGTCAACAACGCCGGCATCCAGTACACGGCCGCCGTCGACGAATTCCCCGAGGCGAAGTGGGACGCGATCGTCGCGATCAACCTGTCGTCGAACTTCCACGCGATCAAGGCGGTGCTGCCGCAGATGCGCGCGCGCAACTGGGGACGCATCGTCAACATCGCGTCGACGCACGGCCTCGTCGCGTCGACGCAGAAGTCGGCGTACGTGGCGGCGAAGCATGGCGTGCTCGGGCTCACGAAGGTCGTCGCGCTCGAGACCGCGACGACCGGCATCACGTGCAACGCGATCTGTCCGGGGTGGGTGCTGACCCCGCTCGTGCAGAAGCAGATCGACGACCGGGCGGCCGTCGAACGCATTTCCGTGGAGCAGGCGCGGCTCGAATTGCTGTCCGAAAAGCAGCCGTCACGGGAGTTCGCGACACCCGAGCAGATCGGCGGCCTGGTCGTGTTCCTGTGCTCGGACGACGCGGCGCAAATGCGGGGCGCGGCGCTGCCGGTCGACGGGGGGTGGACCGCTCAGTAAGCGACCGCTCGATACGAAGATCAGCCAGGGGAGCGACGGACATGCCGAGAGCGAAGGTCGGGAACATCCACATCAGCTACGTCGAGCATGGCGCCGGCGAAGACGTCGTCCTTGCGATCCACGGCAATCTCGGCTGCGCCGACTGGCTCGACCTCGCGCTGCCGCTCCTGCCCTCGACGCTGCGTGTCATTGCGGCCGAATGGCGGGGCTGCGGCGACTCCGACAAGCCCGAGCCCACCGACGACTATGCGAACTACTCGATGGCCACGCACGCCAGCGACATGCTCGGGCTCCTCGACGCGCTCGGCGTCGCGCGCTGCCACCTGTTCGGACACTCGACCGGCGGCATCATCTGCTCGCACATGCTGGCCATGCAGCCGGAGCGCTTCCGCAAGGTGCTGATGCTCGATCCGGTGACACCGTACGGCTTGCAGCTTGCGCCCGGGCAGATCGGCGTCCTCACGCAGATGAAGGCCGACCGCCATGCGGCGTTCGCCGGGCTCGCTACCGCGGCGCCGACGCTGTTTCGGCCCGAAACGCTGGTGGTCGGCGAACGCCCGCAATTTGCCTGCAACACCTCGCCGGCGCAACGGCGGCTGTTCACGCGCCTCGTCGACATGACGCGCGTGCTCTCCGACGGCATCTGGTTCGGCACCCCGCACGACCTCGCGCGGGAATGGGACTCGCAGGAGCTCGCCGCACGGATGGACGTGATGACGCACGAGCACCTCGTGCTGTACGGGAAGCTCGACTACTGGATCCCGCTCGAGCACGTGGAACGTATGGTGAAACGGCTGCCGAATGCGCGGCTCGAAATGTTTCCGTACGTGGGACATTCGATGAGCATCGAGATTCCGCTGCTTTTCGCGCGGGTCTCCTCGGATTTCTTCAGGAGCAACGAAAACGCACGCGCGCGCGTGTCGCACGCGGCGCAAAGAGTACTGCAATGACATCGCGCATGCGCTCGCTCATGCGCACGGCCGTCGTGCGCCGCGGTTCGCGCGCTTCCTGGAGTGGCTCGCAGGCGACGAGATGAACGTTTTCGCGTTGCCGGAGCCGCTTCCGACGATCCTGGAAAACATCGCCTGGCTGCGCTTTCTCGGGACTGGAGGCGACTTCCTGCGCGCCATGAGCGCCGCTTCCCTGAACAAGGTGACATGAGCGGCTCGGCCGCAAGAACGGACATCGAACCATGCAGACGACGACATTGGAAGAAGCGGTTGCGGGGATCCCGAACGGCGCGAGCCTGATGATCGGGGGTTTCATGGGCGTCGGCACGCCGGAACGGATCGTCGACGAGCTGTTGCGGCAAGGCAAGCGCGAGCTCACGGTGATCGCGAACGACACCGCGCTTCCCGGCGTCGGCATCGGCAAGCTCGTCAGTGCGAACGCCGTGCGCAAGGCGATCGCGAGCCACATCGGCCTCAATCCCGAGACGCAGAAGAAGATGCTCGCAAAAGAGATGGAGGTCGAGCTGGTGCCGCAGGGCACGCTCATCGAGCGCATCCGCGCGGCCGGCTACGGTCTCGGCGGGGTGCTGACGCAGACTGGCGTCGGGACCGTGGTGGAGGAAGGCAAGCGCAAGCTCGAAGTCGATGGTCGCGAGTACCTGCTGGAGCTGCCACTGCACGCCGATTTCGCGCTCGTGCAGGCGTTCCTGTGCGACTACCTCGGCAACCTGACGTACGCGCTGACGGCGCGCAATTTCAACCCGGTGATCGCGATGGCGGCGACCACCGTGATCGTCGACGCCGAGCATGTCGTTCCGGTCGGCATGATCTCGCCGGACAACGTGATGACGCCGGCGCCTCTCGTCGACTACCTGATCACGGCGGCATGACCATGGACCCGCAAACCATCATCGCAAGACGCATCGCCCGCGAGCTTCGCGACGGCATGCTCGTCAACCTCGGCATCGGCATTCCGACGCTGGTCGCGAACTACGTGCCGCCGGGCATCCACATCTTCTTCCAGTCCGAAAACGGCCTCATCGG
>JBLMWW010000108.1:0-4530 GCA_050257435.1 Rudaea sp. | reverse complement strand
CTCATGTCTTCCCCGCTCGATGTCGTGATCCTCGCTGCCGGACAGGGCAAGCGCATGCACTCCGCGTTGCCGAAGGTGCTGCACCCGCTGGCCGGGCGGCCGCTGATCGCGCACGTCTTGGACGCCGCGCGTGCGCTGTCGCCGCGGGCGATCGCGGTCGTCGTCGGCTACGGGGCCGAGACGGTCGAGCGGGCGCTCGCCGCGGCGGATCTCGTCTTCGTCCGTCAGGATCCCCCGCGCGGCACGGGTGACGCCGCACGCATCGCGCTCGCCGCGCTGCCTTCGGACGGCGTGACGCTCGTGGGCCTGGGCGACGTGCCTCTCGTGGCGTCGGAGGCGCTCGCGAGCATCGCCGAGATCGCGCAGGGCGACCGTGTCGGCCTCCTAACGGCGCGCGTGCGCAACCCGTTCGGGCTCGGACGGGTGATCCGGGGCGACGACGGCAAGGTCCGTGCGATCGTCGAGGAGCGCGACGCGACGCCGGCGCAGCGCGCGATCGACGAGATCAACACCGGGTTCGTCGCCGCGCCGAGCGCACGCCTGAGGGAGTGGGTGTCGCGGCTCTCACCGCACAACGCACAGGGCGAGTTCTATCTGACCGACATCGTCGCGATGGCGGTCGCCGACGGCGTTCCCGTCGCCGCGCATACCGTCGCCGACGAGGTGTCGATCCTCGGCGTCAACGATCGCGGGCAACTCGCGGCGCTCGAGCGCATCGTGCAGCGGCGCAAGGCCGCGACGCTGATGCTCGCCGGCACGACGGTCGTCGATCCGGGCCGCATCGACATCCGCGGGGAGCTCGTTTGCGGTCGCGACGTGACGATCGACGTCGGCTGCGTATTCGAGGGGAACGTTACGATCGAGGAGGGCGCGAGCATCGGCCCCTACTGCGTGCTGCGCGACACGACGATTGGCCGCCGCACGCGCGTCGAGCCGTTCTCGCATTTCGAGTCGGCGATCGTCGGTCCCGATTGCCGCATCGGCCCCTTCGCAAGGCTGCGACCCGGCACAGACCTTGCTCGAGAGGTGCACATCGGCAACTTCGTCGAAGTGAAGGCAAGCACGCTGGGGGCACGCTCGAAGGCGAACCATCTGGCGTACATCGGTGACGCGACCGTCGGCAGCGGGGTGAACTACGGCGCGGGATCGATCACCGCGAACTACGACGGCGCGAACAAGCACCGGTCGATCATCGGCGACGACGTGCATGTGGGCTCGAACTGCGTGCTGGTCGCGCCGATCACCGTCGGCGCCGGCGCGACGATCGGCGGCGGAAGCACGATCATCAAGGAGGCGCCGGCGGGACAATTGACCATCGCGCGCGCGCCGCAGGTATCGATCGCGCGCTGGCGCCGGCCTCGCAAGAAGGCGCAGGACGGCTAGGCAGGGAGTGCAGGGCCATGTGCGGCATCGTCGGTGCAACCTCGGATCGCAACGTCGTTCCGATCCTGATCGAAGGCATTCGGCGCCTCGAGTACCGCGGCTACGATTCGACCGGGCTCGCCGTCGTCAACGGCGGCGCGAGCCCCATCCTCGAGCGCATCGTCTCGACCGCGCGCGTGGCCGATCTGGCGGCGCAGGCCGACGCGCTGCATCTTTCGGCAACCACCGGCATTTCGCACACGCGCTGGGCGACGCACGGCGCGCCGACGTCCGACAACGCGCATCCGCACCTGTCCGGTGGCGAGATCGCGGTCGTGCACAACGGCATCATCGAGAACTACGAGGCGCTGCGCGATCGGCTCAAGGCGCAGGGCTACGCGTTTCGCACGCAGACGGACACCGAGGTCATCGCGCATCTCGTGCATTCGTACTGGCACGCCGCGGGCGGAGGCGACCTGCTCGCGGCGGTGCGGCACGCGATCGCCGAGTTCAAGGGCGCATACGCGATCGCGGTGATCTCGACGCGCGAGCGCGGGCGCGTGATCGGCGCGCGCCAGGGCAGCCCGCTTCTCGTCGGCATCGGCGACCACGACCACTTCCTCGCGTCCGACGCGTCGGCGCTGATGTCCGTCACGCGGCGTGTCGCGTACCTCGAGGAAGGCGACGTGGCGGACGTGCGCCGCGATTCGTACGCGATCTTCGATGCGGGCGGCAGGCGCGTCGCGCGCACCGTCGTCGAGGTCAAGGGCGGTGGCGACGCCGTGGAACTCGGCCCGTACCGTCACTTCATGCAGAAGGAAATCTTCGAGCAGCCGCGCGCGGTCGCCGACACGCTCGACGGCATTGCGGCGATCTCGCCGGCGCTGTTCGGCGCCAAGGGCGACGAGATCCTGCCGCAGGTCGACTCGGTGCTGATTCTCGCCTGCGGCACGAGCTATTACTCGAGCCTGGTGGCCAAGCAGTGGATCGAGACGCTCGCGAAAGTGCCGTGCACCGTGGAGATCGCGAGCGAATATCGCTACCGCGACAGCGTCCCGCGCGACAGCGCGCTCGTCGTCGTCGTGTCGCAATCGGGCGAGACGGCCGATACGCTCGCCGCGCTCAAGCACGCGAAGGAACTCGGCCACCGCCACACGCTCGCGATCTGCAACGTGCCGACGAGCTCGATGGTGCGGCAGACCGAGCTCGTGTTCCTGACGCGCGCCGGGACCGAGGTCGGCGTCGCGTCGACGAAGGCGTTCACG
The DNA here is from genome assembly GCA_050257435.1 of Rudaea sp. GTDB lineage: Bacteria > Pseudomonadota > Gammaproteobacteria > Burkholderiales > Casimicrobiaceae > VBCG01. The sequence continues at coordinate 1,903 of JBLMWW010000108.1, read as the reverse complement.
ACCCAGCTCGCCGCGCAGTTCCTGCTCGCGCTCACGCTCGCGAAGCTGCGCGGCTTGCTGCCGCCCGAGCTGGAGGAGAAATGGATCGACGCGCTGCGCCACATCCCGGCGGCGATCCGCGGCGCACTGGCGCTCGAGCCGCACCTGATCGGCTGGGCGCAGCAGTTCGCGAAAAAGCAGCACGCGCTGTTCCTCGGCCGCGGCCTGCACTACCCGATCGCGCTCGAAGGCGCGTTGAAGCTCAAGGAAATCTCCTACATCCACGCCGAGGCGTATCCCGCCGGCGAGCTCAAGCACGGCCCGCTCGCGCTCGTCGACGCCGAGATGCCCGTCGTCGCGATCGCGCCGAACGACGCGCTGCTCGAGAAGCTCAAGTCGAATCTGCAGGAGGTGCGCGCGCGCGGTGGGGAGCTCTACGTCGTCGCCGACCTCGATTCGCACCTCACCGCGGGTGACGGGATCCACCTGATCCGCGTCGCCGAGCACCGCGGGCTGCTATCGCCGATCGTGCACGTCGTGCCGCTGCAACTGCTCGCGTATCACACGGCGGTGCTGCGCGATACCGACGTCGACAAGCCGCGCAATCTGGCGAAGTCGGTGACGGTCGAATAGTCGGTCGCGCCGCTCAGCCGTCGTGAACGACGCGGACGACGAAGCTTCGCGCGGTTGGGACTCGGACTTCGTACGCGTCTCGTCGACGCCTTCGAACGCGATCGTCGCGAAGCTGCGGCGCTTTCTGGTGCACGCATCGCCCCGGGCAGGTGCGCGCCTGGGACAGCCAGACGGGCCGACCAGCGCGACGAGATCTCGGTCGCGCACGTCGAACGCGACCCGGTCGAGCGTCAGGAAATCCTTGCCGTCGCGCTGGGACACGCGGGTCACGTGGTCGAAAACGATTTCGCTCATCGGTCGCGCATCGTACGGCCGATCGCGCCAGGATGCGCCGGCACGGGCCCGCGTTTCGCACAGCGAAATCGGGCGCTGCCGGACGCGGTTTCAGCCTGCGGAGAAACCGCCGTCGACGAAGATCGTCTGTCCGGTGACGTAGTCCGATGCGCGGCTTGCGAGGTAGACGGCGGTGCCGGCGAGGTCGGGCAATTCGCCGTTGCGGCCGATGAACGTCCTTGCGGCATTGGCCTGCCATTTCACCGGGTCGGAGGCGACCGCCGCGGTGAGCGGGGTCGCGAAGAAGCCGGGCGCGATCGCGTTCGCATTCACGCCGTCGCGCGACCAGGCCTCCGCTTGCGCTCGGGTGAGCTGCATCACACCCCCTTTCGATGCGCCGTACGCGCCGCTGTTGGCGAACGCGCGCACCGACTGCAGCGAGGCGATGTTGATGATGCGGCCCCAACGCCGCGCGATCATCGCCGGTGCGAGGCGCTGGGACAGGAAGAACGGCGCCTCGAGGTTGATGCGCATCGTGCGGTCCCAGTCGTCGGGCGTGATGTCGAGCATCGGCTTGCGGATGTTGATCCCCGCGGCATTGACGACGATGTCGGGCGCGCCGAAGAAGCGCGGCGCCTCGTCGGCACACCGCTCGATCGCCTCCCGCTTCGCGAGGTCGCTCGCGATCGCTTCGGCGCGGCCCCCGGCGTCCAGGATGCTCGCGCGGGCCGCCGCGAGCTCGGGGTCGCGCCGCGCGACGAGCACGATCGCCGCCCCCGCCTGAGCCAGCGCCTGCGCGATGGCGCGCCCGATGCCCGAGCTCGCCCCCGTCACGAGCGCAACGCGGCCCTCCAGGGAGAAGAGCGCGAAGACGTTCACGGCCATCGGCCGACCGGGCGCGCTCCCCCGAAGCCGTCCGGTGCTCGGTCAGCCTCCCGCTCCAGCGCAGGGGGCGAGCGCCTGGGGCGGCCCGGCGCGCTCGCAGCATCACGCGCTCGCCCTTGTCGAAGCGCTCGCC
>JBLMWW010000107.1:0-2889 GCA_050257435.1 Rudaea sp. | reverse complement strand
CCGGCCTTCGGGGGGCGGTCGCGCACGGGCGGCTCATCGCGGCTCGCCGCGGCGAAAACCGGTGCCGGAGGCGCGATGCCGGGCGACGCGACCTGCGCCACGGCGCCGGCGTCCGGACTTGCTTCTTGGACGCCGGCCATCCGCTCGAACCAACCGCGCACGACGGCGTGGTATTGCGGATCGTCGAGCAGGAACGCGTCGTGCCCATGCGGCGCGGCGATTTCGGCGTACGAGACGTCGCGCCGCTGGCGCACCAGCGCGCGCACGATCTCGCGCGAGCGCGACGCAGGGAAGCGCCAGTCCGTCGTGAACGAGATCACGAGGAAGCGGCAGGTCGCGGGCGCGAGCGCGCGCGCAAGGTCGCCGCCCTCGCGCGTCGCGGGATCGAAATAGTCGAGCGCCTTGGTGATGCGCAGGTACGTGTTGGCGTCGTAATACTCCGCGAACTTGTCCCCCTGGTAGCGCAGGTACGACTCGATCTGGAACTCGGGCGCGAACGAGAACTTGAGGCCGTCGCGCAGCTGCCGGCCGAATTTCGCCTCCATCTGCTCGTCGGAGAGGTACGTGATGTGCCCGATCATCCGCGCGACTCGCAGGCCGCGCCGCGGCTTCACGCCGTACGACTGGAAATTGCCGTCGTGGAAGTCCGGGTCCGACAGGATCGCCTGCCGCGCGACCTCGTTGAACGCGATGTTCTCGGCCGAGAGGCTCGGCGCGGCGGCGATGACGAGCGCGTTGCGGATGCGCGCGGGATAGCGGATCGCCCAGTCGAGCGCCTGCATCCCGCCCAGGCTGCCGCCCATCACGGCGGCCCATTGCGCGATGCCCAGGCGATCGGCGAGCTGAGCCTGCGCGTCGACCCAGTCCTCGACGGTGACGATGGGGAAATCGCTGCCCCACGGCTTCCCGGTCTGCGGATCGATCGATACGGGCCCGGTCGAGCCGAAGCAGCTGCCGAGGTTGTTCACGCCGACGACGAAGTACCGGTCGGTATCGAGCGGCTTCCCCGGGCCGACCATGTTGTCCCACCAGCCGACGTTGTCCGGGTCGTCGGCGTAGAAGCCCGCGACGTGATGCGAGGCGTTCAACGCGTGGCAGATCAGCACCGCGTTGGAGCGCGTCGCGTTCAGCGTGCCGTACGTCTCGTACGCGAGGTCGTACTCGAGAAGCGTGCGCCCGCACGCGAGCGGCAGCGGCGTGTCGAAATGCGCGTGCTGCGCCAGGACCGGGCCGACCGATCGATCGCTGCGCGGGGTCGTATCGGCGCCGCCGGTGGTAGCGGAAAAGGATGGCATGAACGCGTGGACCGGCCGCCTGCGCGACGGCGAGCCCGTGCCGAATCGGGGTCAGACTCGTGTCGAATCGGGGCCAGACTCGAATCTCGCGCACCAACGAACGCGCGCGCTTGAAATCGTCGAGCGAGATTCGAGTCCGACCCCGATTCGACGCATACCGCCACCGCCGCGTCGGCTCCGGTTCTCGCGCTGGAGCCGGTTTACACCTCCGACAATGGCGCGCGCTATTCTAGCCGCTCGCGCGGCTTGCTGGCACAATCGGCCGCTTGCGCCTCGCTTTGCGATCCGCGCGAAACGGCGGAGTCCCATGTCACAGGCAACGTTACGCGTCGACGGCGCGCGGTTGTGGCGCTCGCTGATGGATCTCGCGCAGATCGGCGCGACGCCGAAGGGCGGCGTGTGCCGGCTCGCGCTGACCGATCTCGATCGGCAGGGCCGCGACCTCGTCGTCGGGTGGCTGCGCGAGGCCGGCTGCGAGGTCGAGATCGACGGCGTCGGCAACGTCTTCGCGACGCGGCGCGGTCGTGCCGCCGGCGCACCGCTCGTCCTCACCGGCAGCCACGTCGACACGCAACCGTCGGGCGGGAAGTTCGACGGCAATTACGGCGTCCTCGCGGGGCTCGAGGTGCTGCGCACGCTGAACGCGGCGGGCGTCGAAACCGAAAAGCCGGTCGGCGTCGCCATCTGGACGAACGAGGAAGGGAGCCGTTTCGTGCCCGTCATGGGCGGCTCGGGCGCCTACGCGGGCGTCTTCACGGTCGACCACCTGCTCGCGCAGCGCGACGTCGACGGCATTTCGTTCGGCGAGGCGCTCGAGCGCATCGGCTACAAGGGCGACGCGCGCGTCGGCGGTCGCGCGCTCGACGCCTACTTCGAGGCGCACATCGAGCAGGGGCCGATCCTCGAGCGGGAGAACGTGACGATCGGCGTCGTCACGGGCGCGCTCGGGCAGCGCTGGTACGACTGCGCGTGGACCGGGCAGGACGCGCACGCGGGGCCCACGCCGATGGAGTCGCGGCACGACGCGCTGCGCGGCGCGGCGCGGCTCGTCGAGGCCGTGCACGCGCTTGCCGTCCGGCAGGGGCCCGAGGGTCGCGGCACCGTGGGCTTCGTGCAGGTGCGGCCGAACTCGCGCAACGTCGTGCCGGGCCGGGTCGCCATGTCGGTCGATCTGCGCCATCCGAGCGATGCGGCGCTCCGCGCGATGGACGGCGACCTGCGCGCCGCGGCGGCGGCGATCGCGCGCGAACTGCACCTCGAGTGCGAAGTGCGACAGGTGGATGAGTTCCCGTCGTCGCGCTTCGATGCGGGCTGCATCGCGGCGGTTCGCGACGCAGCGGCGGGGCTCGGACTCAGTCACCGCGACATGCCGAGCGGCGCCGGCCACGATGCGATCTACGTCGCCCGCGTCGCGGCCACGTCGATGATCTTCGTGCCCTGCAAGGACGGCATTAGCCACAACGAGCTCGAGGATGCGCGTCCGGAGCATCTCGAGGCCGGCGCCAATGTCCTGCTGCACGCGGTGCTCGCGCGGGCGGGCACGACGTAGGCTTGACCTGGCGTATCCCATGACCATGCGCCAAACACCCAAGGA
>JBLMWW010000106.1:0-3601 GCA_050257435.1 Rudaea sp. | reverse complement strand
CGCCCGTGCGGCCGCAGCGCGGCACGATCATCTTGTGCGGCTTCTCGGACACGACGAGGCCCGCCGCCTGCAGATCGGCGAGCACGGCCTTGCGTGCCGCATAACGGTCGAGGCCGCGATATCTCTCGGGCGCGTTGTCGTTGACGGTCGCGTCGAGATTGAAGATCGACAGCGCGGCAAGCCCGTGGCGCTGGCCGACCGCCCAGTCGTTGAAATCGTGAGCCGGCGTGATCTTGACGACGCCGGTGCCGAACTCGCGGTCCACGTGCTCGTCGGCGATGACCGGAATGTCGCGCTCGGCGAGCGGCAGGCGCACCGTCTTCCCGACGAAGGCGAGATACCGGTCGTCGTCGGGATTGACCGCGACACCGGTGTCGCCCAGCATCGTCTCGGGTCGCGTCGTCGCGACGATGAGCGATCCCGAGCCGTCGGCGAGCGGATAGCGCAGCTCCCAGATGCGGCCCTGCTCCTCCTCGTTGTCGACCTCGAGGTCCGACACGGCCGTCATGAGCTTCGGGTCCCAGTTGACGAGCCGCTTGCCGCGATAGATGAGGCCATCCTCGTACAGGCGCACGAACGTCTCGCGCACGGCGGCCGACAGGCCCTCGTCCATCGTGAAGCGCTCGCGCGACCAGTCGGCGGCCGCGCCGAGGCGTCGCATCTGGTTCGTGATCGTCGAGCCCGATTCCTCCTTCCACGCCCATACGCGATCGACGAACGCGTCGCGCCCGAGGTCGTGGCGCGTCATGCCGGTCGCCCGCAATTGCTGCTCGACGACGATCTGCGTCGCGATCCCCGCGTGGTCGGTGCCGACCTGCCAGAGCGTATTGCAGCCGCGCATCCGGTGATAGCGGATCAGCACGTCCATCAGCGTCTGCTGGAACGCGTGCCCCATGTGCAGCGTGCCGGTGACGTTCGGCGGCGGCAGCTGGATGCAGTACGGCTGCGCGCCGGGCGCGTACGTGGGCTGGAAGTAGCCGCGCGCCTCCCAGAGGGGATACCACTTCGCCTCGATCGCGTGCGGCTCGAAGCTTTTCGCAAGCTCCATCGTCGTCGTGCCTCGTCCCGCGGTGCCGGGATACGGCGGCGCACGGGATCTCAAAACACCAAAATTTCGAATTATCGACCCCGGGGTGTGCTTGGAGAGCACGCGAATTAACGCTTACGGGGCCGAGCTCGGGCACCGCTCTCACCTTCGTCGGCGCGCCGTATTCTCAACCCGCCCCTTGTCAGGCAATCTCGATCAGCGCCTCACCCTTCCGAAGAGTCTCGTCGATGATTGGCCAAAGCTCGCCCCACCGGTGTAGCGCTTGCGCCTTGCGCATGTTCCCTGAACGGACCCAGATGACGCCGTTCGCAAGGTCACGCTACGGCGACATCGACGCGCGCCACGTCGCGCGACGGCGCCAGCGATCGCCCGATCGCCTGCGCCACCGCGCGAAGCCTTGCCATCAACGTACCGAACTCCTCGATCGACAGCGCCTGGTCCGCGTCGCACCACGCTTCCGCCGGGCACGGGTGAACCTCGATCAGCAACGCGTCGGCGCCCGCCGCGACCCCCGCGCAGGAAAGCGCCGGCACCATCCACGCCTTCCCGCCGGCGTGCGACGGATCGATGACCACCGGTAGATGCGTCTCCTTCTTGAGCACGGCGACAGCGGTGACGTCGAGCACGTTGCGATACGCGGTCTCGAACGTGCGGATGCCGCGCTCGCACAGCATGATGCGGTGATTGCCGCCGGCCGCGATGTACTCGGCCGCCATCAGCCATTCGCTGATCGTCGCGCTCATGCCGCGCTTGAGGATCACCGGCACGTCGACCTTCCCGACTTCCTTCAGCAGGTCGAAGTTCTGCATGTTGCGCGTGCCGATCTGGATCACGTCGACGCCGTTCTCGAGGAACGTGTCGAGCATCCGCACGTCCATCAGCTCGGTGACGATCGGCAGGCCTCGGCGCGTGGCGGCGTTCTTCAGCATCGTCAGGCCCTCGACGCCTTTGCCCTGGAAGGCATAAGGGCTCGTTCGGGGCTTGAATGCGCCGCCGCGCATCAGCCGCGCGCCCGCGGCCGCGACGCCGGCGGCCGCCGCCTCCATCTGCGGCACGGTCTCGACCGAGCACGGCCCGGCGATCACCTGCACCTCGTTACCGCCGATGCGTGCGCCGGCGACGTCGATCACCGTGCTCGCCTTGTGCCACTCGCGCGCGACCAGCTTGTACGGCTTCAGGATGTGCAGCGAGCGCTCGACGCCGGGCAACGGGTCGAACATCTCCGGATCGAGCCTCCGCTCGTCGCCGATCGCGCCGATCAGCGTGCGCTCGGTGCCGCGCGAAACGTGGACGTCCAGGCCATGACTGCGAATCTTGGCTTCGACGGCGGCGATTTCGGCCTCGCCGGCGTCGGGCTGCATGACGATGATCATCTTCCTCTCCATTGCGTTGTGTCGAAAACAAATCGGGCGGCCTTTGCAGGGCCGCCCGATTCAGTTGTTAGCGTTGCGTACTGATTACGGTTGCGTGCGGCCCTCGGCCACTCCCGTAAAGTGGAAATAGACGTACGCCCAAGCGGCCACGCCGGCGGGGAGGGAAAACGCGAGACGCGGTGCAACCTGTCGCATGTGAGGCAGTCTAGCACGCGCCTCGGCTGACGTCGCAAGATTTGGCAGGGAGCGACCCGGTCAACGGTCGATTCCAGCTGATTGAAATGCGACACCCCGGCATCGGACGTGCTCGAAAGGGCGCGCCGCGTCCGCGTCGCACCGGCGGAAGGTCACCGGCTACAGTTTCCCACGTTACCCGACAAGAGGAGATCCGCGATGTCGGCACTCGTGTATCACATGATCGGCGGAGCCCCCGACCCCGTCGCGCCGTTCAGCCACGCCGTCGAGGCCGAGGGATGGGTGTTCCTCACCGGCCAGATGCCATTCGCCGGGACGGCGAACACGTCGGCGTATCCGGAAACGATCGAGGCGCAGACGCACCAGGTGATGAAAAACCTCGTCACCGTGCTCGCAGGCTGCGGGCTCGGACTCGCGAACGTCGCCGCGGTGCGCGTCTTCCTGCGGCACTTCGACGAGCACTACGACCGGATGAACGCGGTGTACGCGAGCTACTTTCCGCCCGAGCGGCGTCCGGCGCGAACGTGCGTCGGCGTGACCGGCCTCGCGCGCGGCGCGCTCGTCGAAATCGACATGATCGCGCGGCGGTAACCCGGGCTCGGAGCAGACCGGCCGATTGCAGTCGAAACGGATTATTGGGCGTCCTTCGAGACCGAATAGTCTGCTCCGACCCCAATCGGCCGGTTTTGCTCCGACCCCGAACGCCAGGTTTCGATCTCGCGCTCGATCGCCTCCGCGACGTAGCCGCGCACGAGCTCGCCGAGCTCGCGATTGATCGTCTCGATGAGCTGCGCGCTTGCGCGATCGACGATCGGCGCAAGCCGCGCAGCGAGTTGCTCGCGCAGCCCGGTATCGGTGAAGAGATCCAGGCGCTGCAGCACCTGCATGCGGATCTCCTCGGCGAGCGGGTCGAGCTCCGGCCGTTCGGATACCGGAGGGAGCGCAACCGCAGGAGCGAGCCTGTCGAGCGGACCCTCGCTCGGCG
>JBLMWW010000105.1:0-6885 GCA_050257435.1 Rudaea sp. | reverse complement strand
GGTCAGCGAAAGCTACTTCTTCGCCATGAAGCCGGCCTTTTCCATCAGCGTCTTGTGCTTGGCTTCGGCCGCCTCGAGCCACTTGACGAACTCCGGACCGCTCATGAACGATTGGTTGAACGCCGCCTTCTCGGAAAAGTCCTTCCAGTCGGGAGTTGCGCGCACCTTCTTCAGCGCATCGATGTAGAAGTCGACCTGATCCTGCTTGACGCCTCCCGGCATGAAGATCCCGCGCAGCATCAGATAGTCGACCGGCAGTCCGGCTTCCTTGCAGGTCGGGATGTCATGCCAGGACATGTCGCTCGTCACCTTGTCGTTGTAGGGCATGCGTTGCGTGTCGAACACGCAGAGCGGCCGCAGCTTCCCGGCTCGCCACTGCGCCACCGCCTCGATCGGGTTGTTGACCGACGAGTCGATGTGCTTGCCGACGAGCTGGACCGCGACCGCGCCGCCGCCCTTGTACGGAATGTACGTGAACTTCGCCCCGGTGGCCTGCTCGATTTCGGCGGTGATGATCTGGTCTTCCTGCTTCGACCCGGTGCCGCCCATCTTGAACTTGCCGGGCTCCTTCTTGACCGCGTCGATGTACTCCTTGGCGGTCTTGTACGGCGTGTCCGCGTTGACCCACAGGACGAATTCGTCGAGCGCCAGCATCGCGACCGGCGTCAGGTCCTTCCAGTTGAACGGGACGCCGGTCGCCATCGGCGTCGTGAACAGGTTGGACAGCGTGATGATGATCTTTTCCGGATCGCCCTTGCTGTCCTTGACGTCGAGGAACCCCTGCGCGCCCGCGCCGCCCGACTCGTTGACGACGATGAGCGGCTGGTTCATCAGCTTGTGCTTCGATGCGACCCCTTGGATGAAGCGGGCCATCTGGTCGGCGCCGCCCCCGGTGCCGGCGGGCACGATGAACTGGACCGGCTTCGACGGCTCCCATGCCGAGGCAGGCGCCGGCAGCATGGCAACGGCACACACGGACATGGCGACAGCGAGGACGCCACGACGACGGATTTGCTTCATGATTCCTCCAGGAAAAAGGACCGACTGCCCGTTGTTCTCGCTCGCCGACGCGCGTCTTCAAGCGACGCGCATCGCCTTGGTCGCCCGCAAAGCGCGGAGCGCCGAACTGCACTTCGCCTTGCAAGCCTCCTCGATGCCTCGACCGCGGCGCCGTTCACACGAGCCCGGCTCCGCGCGCCCACTTGTATTTTGCACCCAATACGGCGACCGGCATCTCCGTCGTGTACGGATAGGCCGGGATGCCATGCGTGAACAGGTGCTCGGCCGCCTCCTCGACCTCGACGTCCCCGGCGAGCGACGCGACGATCGGCTTCTCGATGCCCTTCGCCTTCATCTCCTCGACCACCTCGACCACGAGCTTCGCGAACACCATCGGCGGCGTAATGATCGTGTGCCAGTAGCCGAGGATCAGCGCGTGGATGCGGGGATCCTCGAGGCCAAGGCGGATCGTGTTCTTGTACGTCGTCGGCGGCTCGCCGCCGGTGATGTCGACCGGATTGCCGGCCGCGCCGAACGGGGGGATGAACTTGCGGAACGCGGCATCGAGGTCCTGCGGCATCGCCATCAGGTTGAGCCCGTTGTCGGCGACCGCATCGGACAGCAGCACGCCGGAGCCGCCGGCGCCGGTGATGATGACCACGTTCTCGCCCTTCGGCGTGGGCAGGACCTGCAGCGCCCGCGCGTACTCGAGAAGATCGCGCAGCCCCGGCGCGCGAATCACGCCCGACTGGCGCAGCACGGCGTCGTAGATCTTGTCGTTGCCGGCCAGCGCCGCCGTGTGCGAGGCCGCCGCACGGGCGCCGAGGCTCGTGCGGCCCGCCTTGAGCACGATGATCGGCTTCTTCTTCGACACGCGCTTCGCCACCTCGGCGAACGAGCGGCCGTCCTTGAGGTCCTCGCAGTGCATCGCGATGACGTGCGTGTTGTCGTCCTGCTCGAAGAACGTCAGCAGATCGTCCTCGTCGAGGTCGGACTTGTTGCCGAGCCCCACGATCGCGGACACGCCCATCTTCGCCGAGCGCGAGAAGCCGATGATCGCCATTCCGATGCCGCCCGACTGCGACGACAGCGCCGCATGGCCCTTGACGTCGTAGGGCGTGCAGAAGGTCGCGCACAGGTTCTTCCAGGTGTAGTAGAAGCCGTAGATGTTGGGCCCCATCAGGCGCACGTTGTACTTGCGCCCGATCTCCTGGATCTCCTTCTGCCCCTCGACGTTGCCCGTCTCGGCGAAGCCCGAGGGAATCAGCACGGCGCCGGGGATCTTCTTCTCGCCCACTTCGGTGAGCGCTCCCGCGACGAGCTTCGCGGGAATCGCGAACACGGCGACGTCGATGTCGCCGGGGACGTCCTTGACGCTCTTATAGGCCTTGTAGCCCAGGATCTCGTCGGCCTTCGGATGGATCGGATAGATCTTCCCCTGGTAGCCGCCGTTGATCAGGTTCTTCATCACCGAGTTGCCGATCTTGCCGGCCTCGGCGGAGGCGCCGATCACCGCGACCGCGTCGGGCTTCATGATGCGGTTCATCGCACGCACGATCTCGTCCTCGCTCGGGCGATAGCGCGCAGGCGCGGGATGCGGATCGATCACGATGCGCACGTCGGCGGCGATCGCACCCTTCGCAGTCGCGAAGACCGGGTTCAGATCCATCTCGCCGATCTCGGGGAAGTCCGACACGAGCGCCCCGACGCGCTCGATGATCTGCGCGAGCGCGTCGCGATCGACGGGCTCGGCGCCGCGCACGCCCTTCAGCACGTCCTTCGCGGCGATGCTGTCGAGCATGCCGAGCGCCTCGTCGTGCGTCATCGGCGCGAGGCGGAACGTCACGTCCTTCAGCACCTCGACGAGGATGCCACCCAGGCCGAACGCGACGAGCTTGCCGAACGACGGATCGGTGACCGCGCCGACGATCACTTCCTGGCCGCCGCCGACCATCTGCTGCACCTGCACGCCGACGAGGTTCGCCTTGTCGTTGTACTTGCGCGCGTTGGCCATGATCGACGCGAAGCCCTGCTCGACGTCCGCGGCGCTTTTCAGGCCCACGAGCACGCCACCCGCTTCCGTCTTGTGCAGGATCTCGGGCGAGACGATCTTCAGCACGACCGGATAGCCCATCTCGCCGGCGAGGCGCGAAGCCTCCGCGGGCGACTTCGCGACGCCTTCCTGCGGCACCGGGATGCCGTACGCGTCGCAGACGAGCTTGCCCTCGGGGGCCGTCAGCGACGTGCGCCCCTCGGACTTGACCTTGTCGATGATGTTGCGGACCGTCGTCTTGTCGTGCGCCATTTGTCTTTCCCTTGGGTTGACGCCGCGAATCGTCGGGCTTCGCCCGCGATTCGCCGGTATCCGAATTCGGCGAAAGGTAGGTTTCTGACGTTTCGCCGTCAAATCACTTTCTCGGCGCGCAGCGCCGCGATCTCGTCCGTGCTGTAGCCGAGCTCCTTCATCACCTCGTCCGTGTGCTCGCCGAGCAACGGCGACCGCTTCACCTCCGTCGGGCTGTCGGAGAGCTTGATCGGGTTGCCTACGGTGAGGTACTTGCCGCGCGTCGGATGATCGACCTCGACGACGGTCCCCGTCTTGCGCAGCGATGGCTCCTCCGCGAGCTCCTTCATCGACAGGATCGGCCCGCACGGGATGTCGTACTGGTTCAGGATCTCCATCGCCTCGAACTTGGTCTTCGTCATCGTCCACTTCTCGATCTCGCCGAAGATCTCCATCAGGTGCGGCAGGCGCCCCTTGGGCGTCGCGTAGCGCGGGTCGGTGAGCCACTCCTCGCGGCCGATCACCTTGCAGATGTCCTTCCACACCGGTGCCTGCGTGATGAAGTAGATGTACGCGTTGGGGTCGGTCTCCCAGCCCTTGCACTTCAGGATCCAGCCCGGCTGGCCGCCGCCCGACGCGTTGCCCGCGCGCGGGACCGCCTCGCCGAAATGGCCGTTGGGATACTGCGGATACTCTTCCATGATGCCGGTGCGATCGAGCCGCTGCTGGTCGCGGAGCTTCACGCGGCAGAGGTTCAGCACGCCGTCCTGCATCGCCGCGAGCACCTTCTGGCCGCGGCCGGTCGCGTTCCGTTGATAGAGCGCGCAGACGATGCCTAGCGCGAGATGGAGGCCGGTGCCGCTGTCGCCGATCTGCGCGCCGGTGACGAGCGGCGGGCCGTCGTCGAAGCCGGTTGTCGACGCGGCGCCGCCCGCGCATTGCGCGACGTTCTCGTAGACCTTGCATTCTTCGTACGGCCCCGGACCGAAGCCCTTGACCGACGCGACGATCATCCGCGGATTGAGCTCCTGGATGCGCTCCCACGTGAAGCCCATCCGGTCGAGCGCGCCGGGCGCGAAGTTCTCGACCAGCACGTCGCACTTCTTCACGAGCGCCTCGAGGATCTGCTTGCCCTTCGGGTTCTTCGCGTCGATCGTGATCGAGCGCTTGTTGTGGTTCAGCATCGTGAAATAGAGGCTGTCCACGTCGGGAATGTCGCGCAGCTGGCCGCGCGTGATGTCGCCTTCGCCGGCGCGCTCGACCTTGATGACGTCGGCGCCGAACCACGCCAGGAGTTGCGTGCAGGTCGGACCCGACTGCACGTGGGTGAAATCGAGGATGCGAACCCCGTCTAGCGCTTTCGCCATTACCAGCCCCTGTAGCCTCGTGCGCTCGCGCGCACCTCGTTTATCGCGGAACGTCCCGGCCGGGCGACGGCGCGCAAATGCCGTGGCGCGTTGCGCGCGCGGCCATCGGCGACGCCATCGCGAGCGGGGACCGCCGCGACCTCATGAATTCCTCCGAGCATTCGCCTGCGGGCGGAACGAGCGGCCGTACATGCGACGGCGCACCAACACCTGGCGTCGCGCGTGTGCCTGCCGTGCGGCCGGTTCGGTGCCTGCGCCACCGTCACGGCCGCGTCCGATCGGCGATGTCGCATAAGGTATGTGATATACCAGACGGCGTCAATGGATCGCCCGTGCAACTCGCGTCCGCTTCGATTACTTCTTCTTGGCGGCCGGGTTGAGACTCGTAATGCGCCCGCTTTCGGTGCCCGCCTTCTCGTCGATCAACGCGTTGATGAGCGTCGGCCGGCGCGAGCGGACTGCTTCCTCCATCGCCTTGCGCAATTCGTCGGGCGTCGTCACGTGCACGCCGACGCCGCCGAAGGCCTCCATCAGCTTCTCGTAGCGCGCGTCCTTGACGAACACGAGCGGCGACGGATCGCTCTTCCCCGCCCAGTTCACTTCGTCCCCGCGGTACACGCCGTTGTTGTTCAGGATGACCACGCACACCGGCAGGCCGTAGCGGCAGATCGTCTCGACCTCCATGCCCGAGAAGCCGAACGCGCTGTCGCCCTCGACCGCGATCACCTGCTGGCCGCCCACGACCGCCGCCGCGATCGAGAAGCCCATGCCGATGCCCATGACGCCCCACGTACCGACGTCGAGCCGCTTGCGCGGCTTGTACATGTCGACGATGCTGCGCGTGAAGTCGAGCGCGTTGGCGCCTTCGTTGACGAGGTACGCGTCGGGATTCGCCTTCACGATGTCGCGCACGACGTTGAGCGCGCTGTGGAAGTTCATCGGCGTGGGATTCCGGGCGAGCGTCTCGCCCATCTTCGCCACGTTCTTGCTCTTCCGCTCGGCGATCGCGTTCAGCCAATCCGCAGGCGGCTTCGCCCAGTTCGCGCCGATGCCGGCGAGGAGCGCCGACACGCACGAGCCGATATCCCCGACGACCGGCGCATCGATGCGCACGTTGCTGTCCGCTTCCGTGGGCGAGATGTCGACCTGGATGAACTTCTGGCCGCCCCACGCCTTGGGGCTCTTGCCGCCCCACGTCTTGCCCTTGCCGTGCGACAGCAGCCAGTTGAGGCGCGCGCCGATCAGCATCACGACGTCCGCCTCGGGCAGCACGTAGGAACGTGCCGCCGCGGCGGACTGCGCGTGCGTGTCGGGAAGCAGGCCCTTCGCCATCGCCATCGGCAGGTACGGAATGCCGGTCTTCTCCACGAGCGCGCGGATGTCGTCGTCCGCCTGCGCGTACGCGGCGCCCTTGCCGAGGATGATGAGCGGGCGCTCGGCGCTCTTCAGCAGATCGAGCGCCCGCGCGACCGCTTCTTTCGCCGGGATCTGGCGCGGCGCGGGATCGACGACCTCGATCAGCGAGTTCCTGCCCGCTTCGGCGTCGATCGTCTGCGGAAAGAGCTTGGCCGGCAGGTCGAGGTAGACGCCACCCGGGCGGCCCGACACGGCCGCGCGGATCGCCCGCGCGACGCCGACGCCGATGTCCTCGGCGTGCAGCACGCGGAACGCCGCCTTGCAAAGCGGCTTGGCGATCGCGAGTTGATCCATCTCCTCGTAGTCGCCCTGCTGCAGGTCGACGATCTCGCGCTCGCTCGAGCCGCTGATGAGGATCATCGGGAAGCAGTTCGTGGTCGCGTTCGCCAACGCGGTGAGACCATTGAGAAAGCCCGGCGCGGACACCGTCAGGCAGATGCCGGGCCTTTGCGTCAGGTAGCCGGCGATCGACGCTGCGTAGCCCGCGTTCTGCTCGTGGCGAAACGAAACGATGCGCATGCCGGCGGCTTGCGCCTTGCGCGTCAGGTCGGTGATCGGGATGCCGGGCAGGCCGAAGATCGTGTCGATGCCGTTGAGCTTGAGCGCATCGATCAGCAGGTGGAAGCCATCGGTTTCCTGCTGCGGCTGGACCTCGGCGCTCGTCTTCTGCGGTGCAGCCTCGGACGCGCCGGCTGCCGTTTCCTTGCGCGCTGCGGTGACGCTTTCCATGGGAATCTCCTGGCTCGAGCGGGCGCCGCGCGCCCGCGGACAACGAATATTGTGGGCTTCATGCGGCGACCGGGATATCGCCGCGAGCAC
>JBLMWW010000104.1:0-2552 GCA_050257435.1 Rudaea sp. | reverse complement strand
CGGCCCTTCTCGTCGGCCTCGAGCACCTTGACGCGCACGACCTGGCCTTCCTTGAGGTAATCGGAGACCTGGTTCACGCGCTCCTTCGCGATCTGCGAGATGTGGAGCAGGCCGTCCTTGCCGGGCAGGAGTTGCACGATCGCGCCGAAATCGAGCAGGCGCAGCACCGGCCCCTCGTAGATCCTGCCCACCTCGACCTCCGCGGTGATCGCCTCGATGCGCTTGCGCGCGACGTTGCACGCCTCGGCGTTTACCGACGCGATCGTGACGCTGCCGTCGTCCTGGATGTCGATCGTCGTGCCGGTCTCCTCGGTCAGCGCGCGAATGACGGAGCCGCCCTTGCCGATGACGTCGCGGATCTTCTCGGGGTTGATCTTGAACGTCATCATCCGCGGCGCGTGCTGCGACACTTCGGTGCGCGGATGCGGCACCGCCTCGTGCATCAGCTTCAGGATGTGCAGGCGCCCTTCGCGCGCCTGCGCGAGCGCGACCGCCATGATCTCCTTGGTGATGCCCTGGATCTTGATGTCCATCTGCAGCGCCGTGATGCCGCGATCGGTGCCGGCCACCTTGAAGTCCATGTCGCCGAGGTGGTCCTCGTCGCCGAGGATGTCGGTCAGCACCGCGACGCGGTTGCCTTCCTTGATGAGGCCCATCGCGATGCCCGCGACGTGCGCCTTCGTCGGCACGCCGGCGTCCATCAGCGCGAGGCTCGCGCCGCACACCGACGCCATCGACGAGCTGCCGTTCGACTCGGTGATCTCCGAGACGACGCGCAGCGAATACGCGAATTCCTCCGCCGTCGGGAGCACCGCCACCAACGCGCGCTTCGCGAGCCGCCCGTGGCCGATCTCGCGGCGCTTCGGCGAGCCGACGCGGCCGGTCTCGCCGGTCGCGTACGGCGGCATGTTGTAGTGGAACATGAACCGGTCGCGGTACTCGCCCATCAGCGCGTCGACGATCTGCTCGTCGCGCGCGGTGCCGAGCGTCGCCACGACGAGCGCCTGCGTCTCGCCGCGCGTGAAGAGCGCGGAACCGTGCGTGCGCGGCAAGACGCCGCTGCGGATGGTGATCGGCCGCACGGTACGCGTGTCGCGTCCGTCGATGCGCGGCTCGCCGGACAGGATCTGCTCGCGAACGATCTTCGCCTCCAAGTCGAACAACACGTTGCCGGCATGGCGTCGCACGTCGGGCGACGCGTCGGCATCGACGCATTCGGCCTCGACCTTCGCGCCGATCTCGCGGATGCGCTGCGTGCGTGCCTGCTTCGAGCGAATCCGGTAGGCGTCGCGGAGCTCCGCCTCGGCGGCCGAGGCAACGCGCCCGATCAGCGCCTCGTCCTTCGCCGGCGGCTGCCAGTCCCACAGCGGCTTGCCGCCCTCCTCGACGAGCTGATGGATGAGGTCGATGACCGCCTGCTGCTGTTGATGCCCGTAGACGACGGCGCCGAGCATCACTTCCTCGGGCAGCTCGCTCGCTTCAGATTCGACCATCAGCACGGCGGCCTCGGTGCCCGCGACGACGAGGTTGAGCTGCGACTTGTCGAGGTCGCTCTTCGTCGGGTTGAGCAGGTAATGGCCGTCGACGTAGCCGACGCGCGCCGCGCCGATCGGTCCGTTGAACGGAATGCCGGAAAGCGAGATCGCGGCGGAGGCGCCGATCATCGCCGGGATGTCGGGGTCGGTTTCGGGATCGACGGAAAGGACGGTGGCGACGATCTGCACGTCGTTGTAGAACCCGTCCGGGAAGAGCGGGCGCAACGGCCGGTCGATCAGGCGCGACGTGAGCGTCTCCTTCTCGGAGGGCCGCCCTTCGCGCTTGAAGAATCCGCCCGGAATCTTGCCCGCGGCGTACGTCTTCTCCTGGTAATCGACCGTCAGCGGAAAGAAATCCTGGCCGGGCTTGGCTTGCTTGGCAGCGACCGCGGTGACCAGCACGACGGTGTCGCCTAGGCTCGCGACGACCGCGCCGGCCGCCTGGCGAGCGATCTCGCCGGTCTCGAGCGTCAGCGTCTGGTTGCCGTACGCGATCGACTTCTTGATGGGATGGGACACGATGGTTCCTCGCGATTCAGAAATGACAATGGCCGCGCGGAGCGGCGCGGCCATTGCGATGGAGTTTCAGCTCGAAGACGACGGACGCTGCCCGGGACGTGCGAGACGGATCCGAATGCCCGTCGAATTCGTCGCGGCGCTCGGCGAGTGCCGGGGCGGGCGGCTGCGGCAACGCGCTGACACTACTTGCGCAGTCCGAGCTTCTCGATCAGCGACCGGTAGCTGTCGGTGTTGCGCGACTTCAGGTAATCGAGGAGCTTGCGCCGGTGCGACACCATCCGCAAAAGCCCCCGGCGCGAATGGTGGTCCTTGACGTGGGCCTTGAAGTGGTCGTTCAGTCCGTTGATGCGCGCAGTGAGGAGCGCGACCTGCACTTCGGGCGATCCGGTATCGCCCTTCGCGCGCTGGTTCTCGGCGATGACCTTCGCCTTTTCGCTTACCGTAACGGCCATGGAAGTTCCTTGGAGTCTCCGCTCGTTCGTCTCTCGGGCAAGAGGA
>JBLMWW010000103.1:0-3209 GCA_050257435.1 Rudaea sp. | reverse complement strand
CGAAGTCGAGCGCAAGGTTATCAGCGTCCGGTGAGGGCGCTCGTTCAGCGCGTCGGCGAGGCGCGCGTGACGGTCGATGGCAACGTCGTCGCGACGATCGGGCACGGCCTCCTCGTGCTCGTCGGCATCGCGAGCGACGACGGCGACGACGATCGTACGTGGCTTGCCCGAAAGATCGTCGGCCTGCGCATCTTCGACGACGATCGCGGCGCGATGAACCGGGCGGTGAAGGACGTCGACGGCGACGTGCTCGCCGTGTCGCAGTTCACGCTCTTCGCCTCCACGCGGACAGGCAATCGTCCGTCGTGGTCGGCCGCCGCACCACCCGAGATCTCGCGCCCGGGGTTCGACGCCTTCGTCGCGACCCTCGCCGCGCATCTCGGCAAGGCGGTCCCGACGGGCGTCTTCGGCGCCCACATGCGCGTGGCCCTCGTCAACGACGGCCCGGTCACGCTGTGGCTCGATTCGCGCGTGCGCGATTGAAGTCGGCGCCTTCGCGCGGGATCGCATGCGCCGGCTCCACGCCGTTGCGCACACAGCCCTCGCGCCAACGAACGTCGTGGTCGGCGCGCTCAGCAGCGCCGCGACCCGGCTGCCGAACCACGTCCGCGTTGTCGTTCGACCGGCTCGCGACTCTCTAACCGATCTGTCCGGCTTCGACCGACAGCGAAAACGTAACGCCGTGCGTCGGAATCGCGATGCGAGTTATTCAACTGCGCTTGGACACAACGGCGGCGCCTACTCCGGCAGCCCGGCAATGCGCAAGGCCTCGGACAACGAAGCGGCAAGGGGTTGCGCGCAATCCACTCCAGCAAAGTGCCCGCCGAATTTGTAGGAGGGTTGCAACTCCAGAACGCGGGAGGCTGCACCCTGGGCCTCGCCCAGCCGTCCCATCTTTGCTAGCGACGCTGCAAGCAACATATGTGACATGCTGAATCCGGGATTGAAGTGAATCGCCTTTCGGGCAGCAGCCGCCGCCTCACCGTAGTGCCCGAGCGCAAAGTGGCCGAGCGCGAGCCCGTGGCAGGGATACCAGTTCCAGGGGTCGAAGGGGCTCAGACGCAGCGCACGCTCGGCCCACTCGATGGCACGCTCGGCGTCACCGCCCCAACCCCGGACAGCGCTGCCTACGAGATACGTGAAGGCAGACGAAGGACTGAGCGCGAGAGCCGCCTCGAAGGCCTCGTACGCGGCTACACGGTCGTGCTCGTCCATACCGATAACAAATCCCGCGAACGATAGCGCCGTACTGTCATCCTGGCCGTTCGCGATCGCAGCGTGTGCGTGGTGAACAGCCGCCAGCCGGCTCTCTTCTCGTAGTCCGCCACGTAGGTAAAGCGTGTGGTGACACATGGCTACCTGTGCATGCGCCCGGGCATAGTCGGGCTCGATCGCGAGCGCGCGCTCGAGCAACGGCAACGCCTGAGCCACACCTTGCGGCATTGCCATATCACAGGCGATCGCGCGCAGCATCAGATCGTAGGCGTCAAGATTTTCCGGCCGCTTGCGCTTGACCCGCTCGATTTCGGCGGTACGCAGGCTCGGCTCGGTGGCACCGACCAGTGCGAGCGTGATCTCGTCCTGGAGGGCGAAGATATCGTCGAGCGGGCGATCGTACCGCTCGGCCCAGAGATGTGCGCCGGTTTCCGCCTCGATCAGCTGACCTGTAATGCGCACCCGGTTAGCACTCTTCCGGACGCTGCCCTCCAGCACATAACGCACGCCGAGCTCTCGTCCGACCTGCTTCACGTCGATCGCGCGACCCTTGTAGACGAAGCTCGAGTTCCGGGCGATGACGAAAAGCCATTTGATGCGCGAGAGGCCTGTGATGATGTCCTCAACGATGCCGTCGCAAAAATAGTCCTGCTCGGCGTCGCCGCTCATATTCTGGAATGGGAGGACGGCGATCGACGGCTTACCGGGCAGCGCAAGTGGCGGCGCCTCCGTCGCCCCGCCGCCAGACAGTTGCAGCTGGTAGACCCGAACGGGGCGAGCGATGTTCTTCAGCTCGTGTTCGCCCGCATCCTGGGCGTCGAAATCGAGCTTGCCGCGCACTTGTCGGTAAGCGTCGTCGGAGATGCTAATACCGCCAGATCGCGCGACACCTTCGACGCGCGCAGCGATATTCACTCCGTCCCCAAGTATGTCGCCGTCCTCGACGATAACGTCGCCAACGTGGATGCCAATGCGAAATTCGATGCGCTCGTCGTGCGGCACGGGTGCATTGCGCTCCGCCATGCCGCGCTGAATGTCGACGGCGCAGCGCACCGCGTCCACGACGCTGAAGAACTCGAGCAGCAATCCATCGCCAGTTGTCTTGACGATGCGCCCGTCGTGCTCGGCGATCTTTGGATCGATCAGCTCGCGCCGGTGAGCCTTGAGCGCGGACAGCGTGGCGCTCTCATTGCGCCCCATCAGGCGGGAATAGCCCGCAACGTCGGCTGAGACGATCGCCGCCAGGCGACGCTGCTCGCGCGCCATCTGCTCCCTCCGCTGATGCACATGTCGGCCGAATATAGGCCGACGAATCCGAATCTGCAATTCGCGACAAATGCCCGCAGTCTGGATCAAGTCCGTCGCGATTGCGAGCGGATGATTACCTGTTCCCGAGTGAACTTCTCGTGCCGCCGCATCTCGGGGCCCGGCACTATGCTCGGATGGTGGATGGCCGGGTGAAAGAGATCAGTGTCGACAGCGCGGCGTACGGGACGCACTCGATTCGGGGACCATGCCGACGCTTGTCTATTCACGCACGAAGACTCTTCGTGCCATACAGCTTCTTCTCGCTCGTGCGAAGCTCGAAACCACGGCTCGATATCCCGATATCGAGGTCGATAACGCTCTCGAGATCGCGGAGCAGGCGGAAGTTTGCGTCCGTCAGACCCCGGTAAGCGCCGAGACAGCGGGCGCTTACCGGACACAAGCGGACGGCGGTGCGGCTCGCGCGATGACTGCCGCTTCTCGACACGCCAAGGAATGACGTCAGCCCCGTCGCGCCGCCTCGATGGCCGCGATGTCGATCTTTCTCATCGTCATCATGGCGTCGAACGCGCGCTTGGCCGCGACGCGATCCGGATCCGAGACCGCCTCGAGAAGGGCGCGCGGCGTGATCTGCCACGACACGCCCCACTTGTCCTTGCACCAGCCGCACGCGCTCTCCTCGCCGCCGTTTCCGACGATCGCGTTCCACAACCGGTCGGTTTCGGCCT
>JBLMWW010000102.1:0-24006 GCA_050257435.1 Rudaea sp. | reverse complement strand
GCAACGGCATCATCGGCGCGCTCACCGAGGACCTGATCGACACCAGCCAGGAGAGCGCCGCGGCGATCCGCGCCCTGCGCCACACCCCGGCCGGCGCGTTCGGCTCGGCCCGCTACAAGCTCAAGAAGTTCGAGGACAACCCGGCGCAGTACGAGCGGCTGATCGAGGTGTTCAAGGCGCACGACATCGGCTACTTCTTCTACAACGGCGGCGGCGACTCGGCCGACACCTGCCTGAAGGTGTCGCAGCTCGCCGAGAAGCTCGGCTACCCGCTCACCGCCATCCACGTGCCGAAGACCGTGGACAACGACCTGCCCATCACCGACTGCTGCCCGGGCTTCGGCTCCGTCGCCAAGTACGTCGCCGTCTCGATCCGCGAAGCCGGCTTCGACGTGGCGTCGATGGCCCGCACCTCGACGAAGGTCTTCGTGCTCGAGGTGATGGGCCGCCACGCCGGCTGGATCGCCGCGGCCGGCGGCCTCGCCGCCGAAAAGGCGGGCGACGCGCCGCACATCATCCTGTTCCCCGAGATCACGTTCGACGAGGAGAAGTTCCTCGCCCGCACGAAGGAGTGCGTGGACAGGCACGGCTACTGCGCGGTGGTGGTGTCCGAAGGCGTGAAGAACGCCGAGGGCAAGTTCCTCGCGGACGCCGGCACGCGCGACGCGTTCGGCCACGCGCAGCTCGGCGGCGTGGGCCCGTTGATCGCCCAGATCGTCAAGGAACGGCTCAAATACAAGTACCACTGGGCGGTCGCCGATTACCTGCAGCGCGCGGCGCGGCACATCGCGTCGAAGACCGACCTCGAGCAGTCGTACGCGGTGGGCAAGGCCGCCGTCGAGCTGGCGCTCAAGGGCCACAACGCGGTCATGCCGGCGATCGTGCGCGTGTCCGATCGCCCGTATCGCTGGAAGATCGGCATCGCCCCGCTCACCGAGATCGCGAACAAGGAGAAGATGCTCCCGCGCGACTTCATCACGCCGGAGGGCTTCGGCATCACCGCGAGCGCCCGCGCGTACTTGTCGCCGCTGATCCGCGGCGAGGCGCCGCCGCCGTTCAAGGACGGGTTGCCGCAATACGTGCGCCTGCGCAACGTCGCCGTCGCGAAGAAGCTCGCGACCGCGTTTGCGATCTGACCGCGCCCCCCTGCGATGACCAGCCTCGTCGACTATTACTTCACGCCGGTCTCTCCCTGGACCTACCTCGGGCATGACCGCTTCGTCGCGCTCGCGCGCCGCCACGGCGCAGCGATCGCGGCAAAGCCGATCGATCTCGGCCGCGTCTTCCCGGTTTCGGGTGGCGTACCGCTCAGGGAGCGCGCACCGCAGCGGCAGGCGTACCGCCTGGTGGAGCTCAGGCGCTGGTCGAGCTACCTCGGCATTCCCTTGAACCCCCAGCCCGCGCACTTTCCCGTGTCCGCCGACCTGGCATCGCGCTGGATCGTCGCCGCGCTCGAGCAGGACGTCGAGGCGGCGCTCGCGTTCGCCGGCGCCCTCGGTCGCGCCGTCTGGGCCGAGGAGCGCAACATCGCGGAGCGCGAAACGCTCGCGGCGATCGCACGCGCGCGAAGCCTCGACGCCGACGCGCTCGACGAGCGGGCGAACGCCCCCGACATCGCGACGCGCTACGGCGTTCTGACCCAGGAGGCGATCGACCGCGGCGTCTTCGGCGCGCCGACGTACGTGTACGCCGGCGAGCTCTTCTGGGGACAGGACCGGCTCGACTTCCTGGACCGCGCGCTGGCAAAATAGCGGGTTTTGGCGGCCGGGGCGCCTCCGTTGCCCCGCCCTCGAAGACGAAACGGCGCGGCGCGCGCACCTTGCTCGCGCCGGCTTCCGCCGCCCGCAGAATGGCGGTCCGGCAGCCCGTCCCACGTTCACGGTCCTGAAGGGAGTGTCTCCATGTCCAATCCGCTCATCTTCGCGCTCGTCTGCGCGGTCGCGGCCATCGTCTACGGCGTCGTCTCCATACGCTGGATCATGGCGAAGCCCGCAGGCAACCCGCGCATGCAGGAGATCGCCGCAGCGGTGCAAGCCGGGGCCAAGGCGTACCTCAACCGGCAATACACGACGATCGGCATCGTCGGCGTCATCCTGTTCGTCATCATCGGCGTCTTCCTGAGCTGGCGCGCCGCCGGAGGCTTCGCGGTCGGCGCGATCCTGTCGGGCCTCGCAGGCTACATCGGCATGAACGTCTCGGTGCGCTCGAACGTGCGTACCGCCGAAGCGGCACGCACCGGCCTGAACGAGGCGCTCGCGGTCGCGTTTCGTGGCGGCGCGATCACGGGGATGCTGGTCGTGGGCCTCGGGCTCCTCGGCGTCGCGGGCTTCTACTGGTTCCTCGTCGCGTCGGCGGCCTACGCGCCGAACATGATGAACGAGGGCCTGCACGCGGCGATCCAGCCGCTCGTCGGCCTTGCGTTCGGCGGATCGCTGATCTCGATCTTCGCGCGACTCGGCGGCGGCATCTTCACGAAGGGCGCCGACGTGGGCGCCGACCTGGTCGGCAAGGTCGAGGCCGGCATTCCCGAGGACGATCCGCGCAACCCGGCGGTGATCGCGGACAACGTCGGCGACAACGTCGGCGACTGCGCCGGCATGGCCGCGGACCTCTTCGAGACCTACGCCGTCACGATCGTCGCGACGATGCTGCTCGGCGCGCTGCTGCTGCCGACGATGGCCACCATCGCGGTCACCTATCCGCTCGTGCTCGGCGGCTTCTCGATCCTCGCGTCGATCGTCGGCTGTTATTTCGTCAAGGCGCGGCCCGGCGGCAAGATCATGAACGCGCTCTACCGCGGGCTGATCGTCGCGGGCGTGATCTCCGCGATCGGCTTCTACTTCATCACCGCGTGGATGATGGGCGACATCGCCGGGGCCAACGCGTCGCTTACGCCGCTGCGGCTGTGGGGCGCGTCGCTGGTCGGGCTCGCGCTGACGGCCGCGATGGTGGTGATCACCGAGTACTACACCGGCACCGACTTCAAGCCGGTAAGGCACGTGGCCGCCGCATCGACGACGGGACATGCGACGAACATCATCGCCGGCCTCGGCGTATCGATGAAGGCGACGGCGTGGCCGGTGATCGCCGTCTGCCTCGCGATCCTCGTATCGTATTTCTGCGCGGGCCTCTACGGCATCGCGATCGCGGCGACCGCGATGCTGTCGATGACGGGGATCATCGTCGCGCTGGACGCGTACGGCCCGATCACCGACAACGCGGGCGGCATCGCGGAGATGGCGGACCTGCCCGATTCGGTGCGCGCCATCACCGATCCGCTCGATGCCGTCGGCAACACGACGAAGGCGGTGACCAAGGGATACGCGATCGGCTCGGCCGGCCTGGCCGCGCTGGTGCTCTTCGCCGACTACACGCACGCGCTCGAGACGGCGCACATCACGACGTCGTTCGACCTGTCGAGCCACATGGTCATCATCGGCCTCTTCCTCGGCGGGCTCATTCCCTACCTGTTCGCCGCGATGGCGATGGAGGCCGTGGGACGCGCGGCCGGTGCGGTCGTGATCGAGGTGCGCCGGCAGTTCCGCGAGATCAAGGGAATCATGGAAGGCACGGCGAAGCCCGAGTACGGTGTCGCGGTCGACATGCTCACGCGCGCGGCGATCCGCGAGATGATCGTGCCGTCGCTTCTGCCGGTGCTCGTCCCGGTGGTCGTCGGCCTGGTGCTCGGCCCGCAGGCGCTCGGCGGCCTGCTGATGGGAACGATCGTCACGGGACTCTTCGTCGCGATCTCGATGACCACCGGCGGCGGCGCGTGGGACAACGCGAAGAAGTACATCGAGGACGGCAACTACGGCGGCAAGGGCTCCGACGCGCACAAGGCGGCCGTCACCGGCGACACGGTCGGCGACCCGTACAAGGACACCGCCGGTCCCGCGGTCAATCCGCTCATCAAGATCATCAACATCGTGGCGCTGATGATCGTGCCGCTGCTCGCGCTGCACGCCGCCGACGCCGGCACGAGCGCGCCGGCGAAGGCGGTCACGTCCAGCATGGCCCCCGCGAAGTAGCGCGCGGGCCGGCGCGCCGGCGTATCATGGGCCGGCGCGCTCGGCGCGCATCACCGGCCGCGCGTGCGCGCGGCGCGCGGAGGTCACTCATGGCGAAATGTGAGCGCTGCGGCAACGATTACGACAAGAGCTTCACGCTGACGCAAGGCGGCGCAACGCACGTCTTCGATTCGTTCGAGTGCGCGATCGCAACGATCGCGCCGGTCTGCGAGCATTGCGGCTGCCGGATCATCGGACACGGCATGGAAGCGACAGGGCATTTCTACTGCTGCGCGCATTGCGCCCACACGGCGGGTATCGCGGCGGTCAAGGACCGCGTATAGCGCGCTTGTCCCGGCAGGCGCCGAAGCGGGCCCGCGCGCTGCGACTGCGTGTCCTCGTCGCGCTGGCGGCGGGCTTCGCGGCGGCCGTCTCCGCGCAGCCGCTGCGGGTCGCGCCCGAGCCGGCGACGGCCCGCGTCGAGCGCGCGCCCGTCACCGCGCGCCATTTCATCGTGGCGACGGCCAACCCGCTCGCCACGCGCGCGGGCTACGACATACTGCGCGCCGGCGGGAACGCGGCCGATGCCGCGATCGCCGTGCAGCTCGTTCTCGGCCTCGTCGAGCCGCAATCGTCGGGCCTGGGCGGCGGCGCGTTCCTGCTCTATCACGACGCCAGGACACGCCGCCTCGTCGCCTACGACGGACGCGAGACGGCTCCGGCGGCCGCGATGCCGACGCGCTTTCTCGACGCGAACGGCAAGCCGCTCGCTTTCTACGACGCGGTCGTCGGCGGCCGCTCCGTCGGCGTGCCGGGAACGGTGAAGCTCCTCGAGGCCGTGCATCGACGCCACGGCCGCCTGCCATGGCAGCGGCTTTTCGAGCGCGCGATCGCGCTCGCGGAGAACGGCTTTCCGATCTCGCCGCGGTTGCACGCGCTGGTGGCCGACGAGGCGCACTGGTCGCCCCGCGCGCGGGAATATTTCCTCATGCCCGACGGCAGGCCACGTCCCGTCGGTGCATTGCTGCGCAATCCCGCGTACGCGCGCACGTTGCGCACGCTCGCGGCGCACGGCGCAGGCGCGTTCTACGCGGGACCGATCGCCGACGACGTCGTCGCGACGGCGAACGGTGCCACGCGCAATCCCGGCGACCTGTCGCACGCCGATCTCGCCGCCTATCGCGTGAAGGTGCGCGAACCCGTCTGCGACGGCTATCGCGGCTATCGCGTCTGCGGCATGCCGCTGCCGTCGTCCGGCGGCCTCACCGTGCTGCAGACGCTCAGGATGCTCGAGCCCTACGACGTCGCGGCGATGGGTCCCGCGACGTTCTGGAGCGTGCACTTCGTGAGCGAAGCCGAGCGGCTCGCTTATGCCGATCGCGGCGTTTACATGGCGGATCCCGATTTCTTCCGGCCGCCGGCGGGCCTGCTCGACGATGCGTACCTTCGCGCGCGCTCGCGCCTCATCGCGGTCGATCGAAGCATGGGCGTTGCACCGCCCGGAGATCCCGCGCGTCATGCGACGCGGCCGCGCGAGGTGGCGTTCGGCCAGGATGCCGCCGCCGAATTCCCGTCGACGTCGCAGGTCGTGATCGTCGACCGTGACGGCAACGCGGTATCGATGACGACGACGATCGAGGACGGCTTCGGAAGCCGGTTGATGACCGAGGGCGGCTTTCTGCTCAACAACGAGCTCACCGATTTCTCGTTCGTGCCGGCGGCCGACGGCAAGCCGGTCGCCAACCGGGTCGAGCCGGGCAAGCGTCCGCGCTCGTCGATGGCGCCGACGATCGCCTACGATCGCGCGGGGCGCGTCGCGATCGTCACCGGTTCGCCGGGCGGCAGCGCGATCATCGAGTACGTCGTCAAGACGCTCGTCGCGATCATCGACTGGAAGCTCGATCCGCAGGCCGCGGCGGCGCTCGCGAACTTCGGCAGCCGCAACGGGCCGACCGAGCTCGAGGCCGGGACGCCCGTGGCCGCCCTCGCACCCAAGCTCGAGGCGCTCGGCCATACGATTCGCATCGGTCCGCAGACGAGCGGCGTGCAGACGATCGTGCGCCTGCCGCGCGGCCTCGTCGGCGGCGCGGATCCGCGCCGGGAGGGCGTCGTGATGGGGGACTGACCCCTGGCGCTGCAGAGGGAATAGAATCGTCCGCGGTACTGTTTCGCGTGTAGTCCGTAGAACCGCTGGCTCGATCGAAGTTGGGTGAACGGTACGACAACGTAGCGATCGCGCTGCACTGGGCCGTGGCGGCGTTGATCGTCGGCAATCTGCTGCTCGGGCTGTCGATGGTGCCGCTGCCCATTTCGCCGCGGAAGCTGCACTGGTACCTCTGGCACAAGTCGATCGGCGTCACGGTGTTCGCCCTGACGTCGCTGCGCCTCGCCTGGCGCGCGCGCCGCCCGCACCCCGCGCCCGTGGCGATGCCGGCGTGGCAGCGCAAGGCCGCCCGTGCCACGCACGCGCTGCTCTACCTGCTGCTGCTGGCGATCCCCGTGAGTGGATGGCTCTACAGCGCGGCGACGGGCGTGCAGGTCGTCTATCTCGGGCTCGTGCCGCTGCCGGAGCTCGTGCCCAAGGACAAGCCGCTCGCGGACATGCTGCGCGTCACCCACCTGGCATTGAACTCGGTGCTGTTCACCGTGGTCTGCATCCACGTCGCCGCGGCGCTTCGGCATCACTTCGTCGATCGCGACGCGACGCTCGCGCGCATGCTGCCGCTCGTCAAGATTCCCGACATGGTCCGTCGATGAAGGCGGTGCGCTGCTTCGTCGCGTGCGCCGTGTTGCTGCTCGCCGCCGGCGCAACCGGCGAAGGGATCGTCGCCGACAAGAGCGAGATCGCCTTCACCGTCAAGCAGATGGGCGTCAAGTTCGACGGCCGCTTCCGCAAATGGTCGGCGGACGTCGTGTTTCGGCCGCAGGCGCTCGAGCAATCGCGGGCGCGGATCGACGTCGACCTCGGCAGCGTCGACCTCGCGAGCGAGGATTCCGAGGCCGAGGCGCGCGGCCGGCTCTGGTTCGACGCGGCGAAGTTCCCCGTCGCGCATTTCGTCTCGACGGCGATCCGCGACGCCGGCGGCGGCCGCTACGAGGTTGCGGGTCGGCTCACGATGAAAGGCATCACGCGCGACTGCGTCGTGCCGATCGCGGTCAGGACCGACGCCGCGGGCCAGCGGATCGCCGAGGGCACGTTCGCACTCAAGCGGCTCGACTACAAGGTGGGAGAGGGCGAATGGGCGGACACCTCGATCGTCGACGACAACGTCCTCGTTCGCGTCAGGATGGTGCTCGCGCCGCAGGCGTGAACGTCGCGGCCGCCGGAGTCGCGTCTCGCGCAGCCATGCGCACCCAAGCATCCTTTCGACAGGAGACAACATCATGAGCCCGCGCATCGCCATCCTGTTTTTCGCCCTGCCCGGCGTCGCGCTCGCGGCACAGGAGAGCTACGTGCTCGACCCGACGCACTCGCAGGTGGCGTTCGAGACGCGACACCTGGGATTCAGCACGCAGCGCGGCCACTTCGCGAAGTCGAGTGCGAAGGTGACGCTCGACCGGGCGGCGAAGAGGGGGACGGTCGACGTGACGATCGACGCCACCTCGATTCATACGCAAGATCCCATGCGGCTCGATGCCATCGTCAAGGGAGAGAAGTACTTCAATGTCGACAAGTACCCGACGATCACGTTCACGTCGAGCGACGTGCGCTTCGACGGCGACAAGGTCGTCGCAGTCGACGGCGAGCTCACGATGCTCGGCGTGACGAAGCCGGTCGTCCTGAAGGTCGACCATTTCCGCTGCGGCGAGCATTCGTTCAACAAGAAACCGATGTGCGGCGGCGACGCGACCGCGGTCATCAAGCGCTCCGAGTGGGGCATGACGGCCGGTCTGCCGTATTCGCCTGCGGACGAGGTCACGATCGTCGTCCCGATCGAGGCGTTCCGCGTCGAGCCGTAGGGCAACCGGGGTCGGAGCAAACAGCGACCACCGGGTCCGCTCTCCGGTAGTGTGGGGCATGCGTCGCGCGCGACTCGGGCAATGGAGCGCGCGACGCATACCTCACACTGCCGGCGAGCGCTAACCGCGTTTCTCTGATCGCGATTACACCGGCAGCAGATGACCCTCTTCGCGCCGGACAGCCCCGACGCGCTCCAGCTCGCCCACGAGCTGCTCGGCGAGCATCGCCGGCGCAAGGCGGAAGAATCGTGCGTTGAAGTCGCGGTAGATTCCCACGCGCGCCATGTAGTCCGGCAGCCAGGCGAGCGGCATCCGCTCGTAATCGAGGAGCGCGAACACGAGCACGACCTTGAGCGCATGGCGCGCGAGCTTGACCGGATCGGCCTCGAACGCCTGGGTGCGCCGAAACGCGCGCTCGAGTGCGGCGTCGACGTCGCAAAACGGCTCGCCGTGGCCGGGGATGATCACGCGCACGCCGAGCCGCGCGATCATCTCGAGCGTCGCGCGCGTCGCGGGGAGCGCTGCAGGATCGACGTCCGGAGGCATCACGAAGCCGTAGCCGTTCTGCCACAGCGCGTCGCCGGAGATCAGGATCCCGTGCTCGTCGTTGAAGAAGACGAGGGCACCCATGTCGTGGCCCGGCGCCGCGAGCAGCCGCCAGGCGAGGTCGCCCCAGACCTCCGACGTCCCGGGCCGCAGCACCGCGTCGACGGCGAAGCGCTCCGCGCGCTGATCGGCATAATCGAGGAGGAGGGTCCGCTCGTCCCACGCCGCGACGAGCGGCGCCTCCCCTTCGGGCACGGCGATCCTGCAGCCGTACGCGCGCCGCAGCGCCGCGTTGCCGCCCATGTGATCCGAATGGCAGTGCGTGTTGACGAGCGTGGCCAGTGGCGCGCCGTCGAGGCCCATGCGCGAGGCGACGAGCGCGAGCGTGAGCGGCGCGTGCTTGCCGTAGCCCGAGTCGATCACGACGCTGCCCTTGGCGCTTCGCAACACCACGTGGTTCGCGGACAGCCAGTCGCGCACGAACACGTGCATCTGCGGCGGCAGCTCGGGCACGCGGGTCACCGGCCTCCCCTTCGCGTTGCGCGCTTCGGGTCCGATTCGCCGCTCATGCGAGCCGGCCGAGAAACTCGCGAATGAGGTTCGCGCGGTCGGAGAGCGCCGGCGCCGCGCGCTCGATGCGGATGCGATCGGGGCCCGCGAAGCGAATCCGGCCGTCCTTCTGCACGAGCAGGATCAGCTTGCCGGCGTCGAACGGGGGCTCCTTGACGAACTGCAGCGTCGAGCGCTCGGGTCCGGCGTCGATCTTCGTCACGCCGAGGGGACGCGCGACGAGGCGCAGCCGATGGCAGGCGAGAAGCGCCTGCGCGGGTTCGGGTGTCGGCCCGAAGCGATCGACGAGCTCCTCGCGCAGAAGATCGAGCTCCTCCATCGATTCGCAGCTCGCGAAGCGCTTGTAGAGCACGAGGCGCTCGTGGATGTCGCTGCAATACGTTTCCGGCAGCCGCGCCGGAGCGTGGAGGTTGATCTCGGTCGTCACGCCGAGCGGCTGGGAAAGATCCGGCTCGCGACCGGCCTTCAACGCCGACACGGCCGCCTTCAGCATGTCGGCGTAGAGCTGGAAGCCCACTTGCTGCATCGCGCCCGACTGCTCGTCGCCGAGCACCTCCCCGGCGCCGCGGATCTCGAGGTCGTGCATCGCGAGAAAGAAGCCGGATCCCAGGTCCTCCATCATCTGGATCGCGTCGAGCCGCTTCTTCGCCTGCGCCGACAGGGCCTCGTGCGGCGGCGTCAGCAGGTACGCGTACGCCTGGTGGTGCGAGCGGCCGACACGGCCGCGCAACTGGTGCAGCTGCGCGAGGCCGAACCGATCGGCGCGGTCGATGATGATCGTGTTGGCCGTGGGGACGTCGATGCCCGACTCGATGATCGTCGAGCAGACGAGCAGGTTCACGCGCTGCGCGTAGAAGTCGCGCATCACGTGCTCGAGCTCGCGCTCGCCCATCTGGCCGTGCGCCACCGCGATGCGCGCCTCGGGCAGGAGCTCGCCGAGACGCTCGGCGGTGGTGCGGATCGTGTCGACGTCGTTGTGCAGGAAGTAGATCTGGCCGCCGCGCTTCAGCTCGCGCAGGGTCGCCTCACGGACGATGCCCGTCGAATACGGCGCGACGAACGTCTTGATCGCGAGCCGGCGCTGCGGCGCGGTGGCGATGACGGAGAAGTCGCGGATGCCTTCGAGCGACATCGCGAGCGTGCGCGGGATCGGCGTCGCGGTGAGCGTGAGCACGTCCACCTCCGCCCGCAGGCGCTTCAACTGCTCCTTGTGCCGCACGCCGAACCGATGCTCCTCGTCGATGATGACGAGCCCGAGGTTCTTGAACTTCACGTCGGACTGGATGAGCCTGTGCGTGCCGATCACCAGGTCGATCTTCCCGCTGGCGAGCCCGTCGAGGACGGCTTTCACCTCCTTGGCGGACCGGAAGCGCGACAGCTCCGCGAGCTTGACCGGCCAGTCGGCGAAGCGATCGGAGAACACCTGGAAGTGCTGCTCGGCGAGGAGCGTCGTCGGCACGAGCAGCGCGACCTGCTTGCCGTCGGCGAGCGCGATGAACGCGGCGCGCAATGCCACCTCGGTCTTGCCGAAGCCGACGTCGCCGCACACCAGCCGATCCATCGGGCGGCCCGCCCCGAGATCGGCGACGACCGCCTCGATCGCCGCCTGCTGGTCGGGCGTTTCCTCGAAGCCGAAGCCCTCGGCGAACGCCTCGTAGTCGTGCGGCTTGTAGGTGAACGCGTGGCCGTTGCGCGACGCGCGCTGCGCGTACAGGTTGAGGAGCTCGGCCGCGGTGTCGTGCGCCTGCTGCGCGGCCTTGCGCTTCGCCTTTTCCCATTGCCCGCTGCCGAGCTCGTGCAACGGCGCCGCCTCCGGCGACGCGCCGCTGTAGCGGCCGATGACGTGCAGGTTCGACACCGGCACGTACAGCTTCGCGTCGTTCGCGTAGACGAGCTGCAGGAACTCCGTCGCGCCGTCGCCGACATCGAGCGTGACGAGTCCGAGGTAGCGCCCGATGCCGTGCTCCTCGTGCACGACCGGGTCGCCGACGCGCACCTCGGAGAGGTCGCGGACCATCGCGTCGACGTTCGAGCGCCGACCGGCCTCGCGCGCGCCGCGTCGCACGACGTTCGCATAAAGCTCCGTCTCGGTGACGAACGCGAGATGCGCGCCGGGCCACGCAAAGCCTGCATGCAGCGGCGCCGCGGCGAGCGCGAGCTTCGCGTCGCCGCGCACGAAATCGGCGAAGCTCTCGGCAATGGCGGGACGCACGCCGTATTCGGCGAAATACTGCTGCATCGTTTCACGCCGGCCGGCGCCCTCGGCGACGACCAGCATCCGGCCGTCGAGCAGGTCGAGCGCGCGCTTCAACGCGGCGAGCGGGTCGTCGGCGCGACGGTCGACCTGCACCGCCGGCAGTCGCCGGATCGGCGCATCGGGCGCGAGCGCGGCCTGCGCCGCGGCGAGAGGCACGTCGACGCGGCCGAGCGGCTTGATGGCGCCGCGAAACTCGTCGTGCGGCAGGAACAGCCGGACGGGGGGCAGCAGCGGGCGCGCCTTGTCGCCGCGCGTCAGTCGGTAGCGGGCCTCGGTGTCCTGCCAGAAGCGTTCGATCGCGGTGTCGACGTCACCGTGCAGCGCGACGATCGCATCGGGCGGGAAGTAGTCGACGAGCGTCGCCGTCGCATCGAAGAAGAGCGGGAGGTAATACTCGATGCCGCCGGGCACGATGCCCGACGAAATGTCCTTGTAGAGCGGCGAGCGCGACGGGTCACCCTCGAACGCTTCGCGAAAGCGACCGCGGAAACGCGTGCGCGCCGCATCGTCGAGCGGGAACTCACGCGCCGGCAGCAGGCGCACGTCGCGCATCGGGAAGAGCGTGCGCTGCGTGTCCGCGTCGAACGTCTTGATGCTCTCGATCTCGTCGCCGAAGAGATCGAGGCGATACGGCAGCGGCGCGCCCATCGGGTAAAGGTCGATCAGGCCGCCGCGCACGCTGAATTCGCCCGGCGTCACGACCTGCGCGACGTGGGCATACCCGGCAAGCGCGAGTTGCGCGCGCAGCCCGTCGACGTCGAGCCGCTGCCCCTGCGACAGGAAGAACGTGTGTGCGGCGATGAACGATGGCGGCGCGAGCCGGTAGAGTGCGGTCTGCGCGGCGACGATCGCGACGTCGCATTCGCCGCGGGTGATCCGGTAGAGCGTCGCAAGCCGTTCGGACACGAGGTCCTGGTGCGGCGAGAAGTGATCGTACGGCAGCGTCTCCCAGTCGGGAAACGCGCCGACGACGAGCGCCGGCGCGAACCACGCGATCTCCACTGCGAGGCGCGTCGCGGCGAGCGCGTCGGCGCATACCACGGCAAGCATGCGATGCTGCGCGCGCGCGGCGAGCGCGAGTTGCGCCAATGCGAGCGCGTCGGCCGAGCCAGTGAGCGGCGGCAGCGCCACGCGGCGCCCGGCGGGCGGCGGTGGAGGGACGAGCGACGGCAGCGCCGCCAGGGGACTTGCGGACGTCTGATCGTCGGCGACGGGTTCGCGGGTTACCGGGAGAGGCGCGGGAGCGGCCGTCGCAGCATCGGTGGAGGCCGTCGGCATGCGAGGAGCGCGAAAGCGATTCGCGAGCCGCGATTATACGCGGCGAAGCAGGCATCCGGCGAAGCCTTCGTCATCGGGGTCAGACTCGATATTCGGCAGCGAGGCCCGCGCCGCCGGTGCTCGCTGAATTTCGAGTCTGACCCCGATCTGCTGCACAGCGAAATTCGGCAGGAGAGGGCCGCGCCGCCAGGACCCGCCGAATTTCGAGTCTGACCCCGATTGCTAAGCCGGCGTCCTGCCGTACCGGTCCTCGAAGCGGACGATGTCGTCCTCGCCCAGATAGTCGCCGCACTGCACCTCGATGATCGCGAGCGGCTCGGCCTGCCGGTTTTCGAGCCGGTGGCGCGTCTGCACCGGGATGTAGGTCGATTCGTTCTCGTGGACGTCGAACTCGCGCTCGCCGTTGGTCACGCGCGCGACCCCGCGCACGACGACCCAATGCTCGCTTCGGCGATGATGGAGTTGCAACGACAGCGCGGCGCCGGGACGTACTTCGATGCGCTTGATCTTGAAGCCGGGCCCCTCCTCGAGCAGCGTATAGGTGCCCCACGGCCGGCTCACCGTCCGGTGCAGCTTGTACGCCTCGTGGCCGCGCGCCTTGAGCTCGCCGACGACGTCCTTGACGCGCTGCACGTGATCCCGGTGCGCGACGAGCACCGCGTCGGGCGTGTCGACGATCACGAGGTTCTCGACGCCCACCGTCGCGACGATGCGATCGGCCGCATGCACGTAGGTTCCCCGCGTCGCGATCGCGACGCGCTCCCCCTGCCCGCGGTTGCCGTCGACATCGGCAGCGGACAGCGCGGCGACGGCATGCCACGACCCGACGTCGCTCCAATCGAACGTGCCGCGCACGACGGCGACCTCGCCCGCTTCGGCCGCCCGCTCCATGATCGCGTAATCGATCGAGATGTCCGGCACCGCGGCGAACAGCGCGGCATCGATTTCCAGCATCGGCGCCCGGTCGAAATCCTTGACCGCCTGCGCGACGGGGCGCACGCAGGCGAGCACGCCGGGAGCATGGCGCGCGAACGCATCGACGATCGCGTCGGCCGTGAACGCGAACATGCCGGAGTTCCACACGTAATGCCCGGCGGTCAGGTACTCGCGTGCCGTGGCGAGGGCGGGCTTCTCGACGAAGCGGCGCGCGCGATACGCGGCCGGCGCGTCACCCTCGGCGGGCCTCAACATCTCGCCGCACTCGATGTAGCCGAATCCCGTCTCGGGATGCGTCGGCGTTATGCCGAACGTGACGAGCATGCCGTTCGCCGCAAGCGCGCGCGCGCGCGCGACCGCGTGCGCGAACCCGGCCTGGTCGCGAATCAGGTGATCGGCCGGCAGGACCAGCATCACGCTGTTTCCCATCCCGCGCGCCTGCGCGCACAGCGCGGCCAGCGCGACCGCGGGGCCTGTGTTGCGCCCGAACGGCTCGAGCAGGTAGACGATGCTTTGCGCACGGTCGGCGCCTGCGTACGTGTCCTTGGTGTGGAAGTAATAGTCGCGATTGGTGACCGTGAACAGCGTGTCCACGCCGCCGAGCGCCAGTGCGCGCGCCGCGGTCTTGCCGAGCAGCGTTTCGCCGTCGGGCAGCGGCATGAAGGGCTTGGGCGCCGCTTCGCGGGACAGCGGCCACAGCCTCGTGCCGGCCCCGCCGGAGAGAATGATCGGAAGCAGCGCGCCGTCGGACATTCGGTTGCGATCAGCCGTTGTAATTTCCGGACTCTAACGCAAGCACGGCTGTAGGACAAACCTCGACAGCAGGTTCCGGGGGGCGCCGATACGTGCCGTGCAAAGTTTTCCCTACGATTGCGCCTGTTGCGACCCATCACCTTCGAAGAGGAACTCAATGCCCCTCCAGGAAACGCTGACCGCTGAACCGACCAACGACATCGTCGTCGCGCTGCCATTCGTGGCCGCTGCGCGTGCCGCGTCCGCACCGGCGCTTGGCCGTTTCGGTCGACTTTATGGCAGCTCGCCGGTCATGCAGGACGTCTACCGGATGATCGAGAAGGTCGCCCCGACGGAAGCGACCGTATTCATCACCGGCGAGTCGGGGTGCGGCAAGGAGCTCGTCGCGCGCACCATCCACGAGCGCAGCCCCCGGGCCCATGGCGCATTCGTCGCCATCAACTGCGGCGCGATCCCTGCGAACCTGATCGAGGCGGAGCTGTTCGGCCACGAGCGCGGCGCCTTTACCGGAGCCAATCGCCAGCATCGTGGCTGCTTCGAGCGCGCCGAGGGCGGCACGCTGTTCCTGGACGAGATCACCGAGATGGCGCCGGAAATGCAGGTGCGCCTTTTGCGGGTCCTCGAAACCGGCCGCTTCATGCGCGTCGGCGGCGACGGCGAGATCAGGACCAACGTGCGCGTGCTGACCGCGACCAATCGCGATGCGCTCGATGCCGTCCGCGACGGGCGCCTGCGCGAGGACCTCATGTACCGGCTCGCCGTGTTCCCGATCGCATTGCCGCCGCTGCGCGAGCGTGAGGGCGACACGGAGCTTCTCGCCGAGCATTTCCTGCAGAAGCTCAACGTCGAGGCCGGCACGTCGAAGCGCTTCTCGCGCGCGGCGCTCACGACGATTCGCGCGTATCACTGGCCGGGCAACGTGCGCGAGCTCAAGAACGCGGTGCATCGTGCATTCATCATGGCCGAGGACGTCGTCGAGCTCGACCTCGCGGGCCTGGCATGTCCTGCGGTGGAAGGCGAGTGCCTGCGCGTGCCGGTCGGGACGTCGCTCGCAGAGATGGAGCGCCAGGCGATCTTCGCGACGCTCGATCATTGCCGAGGCAACAAGCGCCGCGCCGCGGAGATGCTGGGCGTCAGCCTGAAGACACTCTACAACCGGCTCACGGCCTACCAGGCGGAAGGTGCCCGACTCGCATCGATCAGCTAGAATCTCGCGACGCGCGCGCTCACGGGCATCCGATGATTCGAATCCTGATCGCGGACGACCACGCCATCGTCCGGGCGGGCCTGCGGCAGTTCATCGCCGATCAGGTCGACATGGAAGTGGCCGCCGAGGCGGCGAGCGGCTCGGAAACGGTCGCTGCCGTCCGGGCGGCGGACTTCGACGTGGTGCTCCTCGACATCTCGATGCCGGACAAGAACGGCATCGACACGCTGCGACTGCTGCGCCACGTGAAGCCCGACCTGCCGGTGCTGATGCTTTCCGCCTACGGCGAGGACCAGTACGCTGTAAACCTGTTGCGCGCGGGCGCTTCCGGTTATCTCAACAAGGAGGCGGCGTCGACGCAGCTCGTAGGCGCGATCCGCACGGTCGTGCAGGGGCGCAAGTACGTGAGCCCGTCGCTCGCGCAGATCCTCGCCGACGGCGTGTCGGGCGACGGCGAGAAGCCGTTACATGCGGAGCTCTCGCAGCGCGAGTTCCAGATCTTCTGCAAGCTCGCCTCGGGCGCGGCCGTGTCGAAGATCGCCGACGAGCTCAACTTGTCGGTCAAGACGGTGAGCACGTACCGGACGCGGATCCTCGAGAAGATGGCGATGAAGTCGAACGCCGATCTCACGTATTACGCGATCAAGAATGGCTTGATTGAATAGCAATCACCCGGTCTTGCGCCTGCATCCTGCAGCGTAAAGCCGACGGATGCAGGCGCATGCGACTTACAGGCTCATCATCGATTGACGGAACTCCGGCGAAGTCAGCAGGCGCGCGGGACGATCAGGACGTGGACAACGGAATGCCCCTGCGCGTGCTCCTCGTCGAGGATTCCCCGCTGATTCGCGAGCGGCTCGCGGAGTCGATCGCCGAGCCCGGACGAATCGAGATCGTGGGCCAGGCCGACAGCGAGCAGGCGGCGATCGGGATGCTTGCGGCCGCGCCGTGGGACGCAATGGTGCTCGACCTGCAGCTTCGTCACGGCACCGGGCTTGGCGTCCTGCGTGCGCTGATTTCGCGGCGGCCGCCGAACACGAAGGTCATCGTCCTTACCAACTACGCCTTTCCACAGTACCGCGCGAAGAGCATGGCGCTCGGCGCGGATTACTTCTTCGACAAGGCGCGCGAGTACCACCGCGTGCGCGAGGTGCTCGACGAGCTCGCATCCGACCGCGGGCCCGACGTCCACTAAGTTCGGCGTGATCGCGTCGGGCGGGCGCTTACGGTGCCTGTAACAATTGCCGGTCGCACGACGCGCGGTTGCAAGGCGCGT
Source organism: Rudaea sp. (assembly GCA_050257435.1). Taxonomy (GTDB): domain Bacteria; phylum Pseudomonadota; class Gammaproteobacteria; order Burkholderiales; family Casimicrobiaceae; genus VBCG01. The sequence goes on along the minus strand of JBLMWW010000102.1, from coordinate 7,216 downwards.
CGCGATGGAAAGCAGAAGTGACTGAATCACAACGCTTTTCGACGTGGCACGCGCGCTGCATTGACCGGGTACGGCAGACCGCATTCGCGGCTCGCGCGTAACCATCATCCACGAAAGGGGACGCTCATGAAACGCTTCATCGCACTCGCGCTCGCCGCGACCTTCGCACTCCCGTCGTTTGCGCTGCTCTCCGGTTGCAACACGGTCGAGGGCGCGGGCAAGGACATCCAGGCCGGCGGCTCCAAGGTCAAGGAGGAAGCCCGCGAGCACAAGAAGTACTAAAGACCAGCGCACTTCACCGGACGGCGTCTGGAGTCGAACACGGGCTCCAGACGCCGTTTTCGTATGAAGAAGAACACGGTGGCGAAAATGGAAACACCCGGCACCGAAGCGGCCGCTCCGATGCGGCGGCCCCGCGCGGTCACCACCGCGCTCGTCATCCTCGCCGCGCTCGCCGTCTGCGCGGCGGCCAAGATCGCCGCGTCCTTTCTCATTCCCGTCGTCGTCGGCGTTCTCGCCAGCTATTCGCTGCGACCGATGGTGACGGCGCTCGAGCGCATCCGCATCCATCGCGCTCTGGGCGCCGCGATCGTGCTGATCGTGGTGAGCGGAATCGTCACCGGCGGCGTGCTCCTGCTTCGCGACGACGCGAATTCCGCGCTCGCCGAGTTGCCGGACGCGGCGCGCAAGATCCGCCTCGCCGCGCATCGCAGTGCGCAGGCGCCCGCAGGCCCCGTCAAGCACGTGCGCGAGGCCGCGGCCGAGCTCAACGCCGCGGCCGCCGAGGCGACGAGCGGCACCAGCCCGCGTGCCGCGCCGACCGCGGCACCGGCGGCGCCCCCCAACGCCTTCCAGCAATGGATCTCCGCGCAGTCGGCGAGGGCGCTCGAAGTCGTCGTCGACATCGGCCTCGCGGGATTGCTCGCGTACTTCCTTCTCGCGGCCGGTGACACGTTCCGGCGCAAGCTCGTCCGCGCCGCCGGACCGACGCTCGCCGCGCGGCGCGTCACCGTCGAGATCCTCGACCAGATCGACGCCCAGGTGCAGCGGTACCTGATGACCATGCTGGTGATCAACACGCTGATCGGCGTCGCGACCTGGGCCATTCTGCTCGCGTTTGGCGTGGCGCACGCAGGGTTGTGGGGTATCTTCGCGGCGATCGTGCACATCATTCCGTACGCCGGATCGGCGGTGACGATCGTGGCGACGGGCATCGCCACCTTCGTCCAGTTCGACGAGATCGGCCGGGCGCTGCTCGTCGCGTTCTCCGTGGGGGTTGCGGCGACGCTGATCGGCATGGGACTCAACGCCTGGATGCTGGGCCGCGCGTATCGGATGAATGCCGTGGCGATTTTCGTCGCGTTGCTGTTCTTCGGCTGGCTGTGGGGCGGGTGGGGACTGCTCGTCGGCGTGCCGCTTCTCGGTATCGCGAAGACCGTGATCGATCGCACGCCGTCACTGGAGCGCTATACCGCGTTGCTCGCCGACGAGCCACGCACCTGAACCGGCGGAACACGGCACGCCCGGCTTGTCCTACACGTCCGCCCGATCTGCACGGGAGGCGCGCAATTTTCGATGCGGCCTGGTCGCGGCGTCGTATTAAGTCAATGAAGTTGCAGCGTTTTCCTCTGGCATATCGATTGCGACATGGAGGGCCACGACTGGGCCGTCCGGTCAATTTCGAAGGAGCAGGCAATGAACTGGGATCGCATCGAAGGCAACTGGAAGCAACTGATGGGCAAGGTCAAGGAGCAGTGGGGGAAGCTGACCGACGATCAGATCGACCAGATCGCAGGGAAGCGCGATCAGCTCGCCGGCAAGCTGCAGGAGTCCTATGGCATCACCAAGGACGAGGCCGAGCGGCAGATCGACACGTTCGCGAATCGCTACAGCGACTACGACGCCAACGTGCGCCACTAAGCGGAGGAATCATGTCGAAACTGATGATCAGCCTGCTGGCTGCCGCGGGCATCGCCCTCGCGGGCGGCGCCAACGCGGCGGACAAGACGATGTCCCGCGACGCCTACAAGGCGGACAAGGACAGGATCGAAGCGCAATACAAGGCCGACAAGGACCATTGCAAGTCGATGTCGGGCAACCAGAAGGACGTCTGCGAGGCCGAGGCCAAGGGCAAGGAGAAGGTCGCCAAGGCCGAGCTCGAGGCGAACCACAAGAACACCGACAAGGCCCGCTACGAGGCGCGCGTCGCGAAGGCCGACGCCGACTACGACGTCGCGAAGGAGAAGTGCGACGACTTGTCGGGCAACCAGAAGGACGTGTGCGTCAAGCAGGCCAAGGCCGCGCATACGAAGGCGAAGGGCGACGCGAAGGTCGCGCGCGCCGACGCCAAGGCGACGCAGACGGCTTCGGCGAAGCGCGTCGACGCGCGGCAGGAAGCGCGCGAGGACACGCGCGAGGCGCAATACAAGGCCGCCAAGGAGAAGTGCGACGCGATGAGCGGCGCGGCCAAGGACCAGTGCATCAAGGACGCAAAGGTCCGCTACCACCAGTCGTAGTCGCCGCTACGCACCGCCGTCGGTAGCCTGTCGACGGAGGCGGAGAAATCGGGGTCGGAGGACCGATCCTTCGTGATGAAGGAATCGATCCCCGCCCCCTTTTTCGTGGCACCGTTCCGGGCGGGGAGTCGCTGGGCCGGCGGCTCGATACGATCTCAGGATGCGGCAGGAGCGGGGGCCGGCGCCGGAAGGCGAGGCGTCTCTGCCGCTTCTTCCGCCGCGGGCGCCTCGGTGCTCTTCTCGGCGAGCGGGAGGAACACCTCGATCGTCGTACCGGTGCCCGGTCGGCTGCTGATCTTGAAGGTTCCGTCGAGTGCGCGCACGCGCTGGCGCATGCCTGCGATGCCGTGCGAAAGTCGGCTCGATTCCACGCCCGCCGGAAGGCCCGCGCCATCGTCGTGGACGATCAGCGACACGCCCTCGTCGTCCCCCAGGAGCTCGACGTCGACGGTGCGCGCGCTCGCGTACTTCACGATGTTGGTCAGGGCCTCCTGCACGATCCGATAGATCGCGATGGAGACGTCGGGCGGCAGCTCGAGATCGGCGAGATTGAGCTCGCACTGCAGGCCGGCACGCTCGCACGTCTGCCGTACCTGCCAGTCGAGCGCGGAAGAGATGCCCAGGTTGTCGAGCAGCGTGGGGCGCAGCTCCTCGATGATGCGGCGCTTCATCTCGACGCCCTCGTCGAGGATCTGGAGCGCGCGGTTGAGCTTCTCGGCCGCTTCGGGCAGCGCCGTCTTGCACCGCTGCGCCGCCCAGGCGACGTCCATTTTCGCCCCCACCAGGATGCCGCCCAGCTCGTCGTGAATGTCGCGCGCGAGCCGCGACTTCTCCTCCTCGCGCACCGACTGGAGGTAGGTCGAAAGCTCGGACAGCTCCTCGGTGCGTGCCGCCACTTCGTGCTCGAGACGGCGCTGCTCCTCGATCAGCGTGCGCCGCTTCGCTTCGCGCGCCATGATCTCGCGCCGCGCGAGCGCCCAGACGACGACCAGCAGCGCGATCGTGAACGCGGTCATCGTCAGCATGCCGACGCGACCGAACTCGATATCCTGCGCCCAGCGCGCGCCGCCGCGGCGCGATGACTCGCGCAGTTCGTCGAGGATGCTTTGCGCCTGTGCGCGAATCTCCTCCATCAGGCGCTGTCCGAGGCCGGTGTCGATGAGCTGGAACGCGGCTTCGCGGCCGTTCTTCTCGTTCAGCGCGAGCGTCGACTCGAGCTCGTTCAGCTTCTTGCCGATCAGCACGTTGAGCTGGCCGGCATGATCGATCATCACCGCGGTGCCGTTCGCGTTGATGAGCTCGCGCAGCCGCGCGAACGTCTGGTCGATCTTCGGCAGCGCGGCCCGATACGGCTTGAGGTAGGACGGGTCCCCGGTGAGGAGAAAGCCGCGTTGCCCGGATTCGGCTTCGCCGATGAGCGCGAGCGTCTCGTTGACCGCCGTCTCCATCTCGAGCGCGGCGGACATCGCCTTGTTCGCGAACTCGAGCCGCCGGTAGCCGATCTCAGCGAAGCCCAGCACGCCGAGCGACACGATGACGCCCAGTGCCAGGGGCAGCAGGACCCGCAGCGGTAGCAGGCGTCTCACCGGGAGCGTCGTCGCGGGTGGTTCGGGCGAGGCAATGGCGGGATTCCGACTATACGTAAGCTCTCGGGTCATCTCAAGCGACGCCCCGGCACGGGGTCGGCGTTTGTCTTACACAGATTTCGGGGTAATGCCGATATGGCATTGGACCGCCTCTCGTTAAAGTCTGCTCAACGTTCATCAGTTAAAGGGCGCCGGGGTTGTCATGGCGAAGTGGGGACTCGTGTTTTTCTTGCTTGCTGTCGCCAGCGGCGTCCTCGGTGTCGTCGACCCCAACGCGACGACGTCGATCCTCGCGCAGGTGCTTTTCTTCGGCAACGTGGTGCTTTTCGTCGTATTCACGCTACTCGGCCTCACCGACGCAAACGAGGCGGCCGACTCGCCACGCGGCCACGAATTCTAGCTTTCAACGCCTCCCTCCCCCTCGCGCCCAAACGAGGGGTCCTCGACGCCGCTCCCACATAGCGGCGTCTTTTTTATGTGCAAGCGCCGGGAAGCGTTGCGCGCTCCCGGCGATCTCCCGCTTGCAGGTCGTATCGTCGCAAGCGAGGGTCCCGCGCATTCGCGGTTACTTCGGGGCGCCTTGGGCCGGGGTGCTCGCGCCCTGGTCCGCGGTGCTCCCATCCGACGGGCGTCCGCTGTCCTTCTCGAGCGCGGGGCTCGAATAGTTGTTCGCCTGCCCGGCCTTCGGCATCTGCGTGCTCTCTTCCTGCGCGGTGAGGGTGCCATGGCGCGGACTGTTGGCGTCAGTGTCCTGGGCGGTGCCGGACTTGGGCGCCTCGCTCGAGATCACTTCCTTCTTGGCGTCGTCGGCGGCGGCCGTGTCCGGCGCCTTCGCGGCGGCCTCCTGCGCATCCACGGCGGCGGCCTGCGCTTGCGGTACGCCATCCTTGCTCGGCTGCTTCATTGCCGGCGCGGGCGTTTCATTCGCGAATGCGACCGAAGCGTTGGTGCCCGGCGCCGCATCGTTCGCGTCGGCGGAAACGGGCCCGCGCAGCGCGGGAGCCGGGGGCGCACTGGGCGTTACGATCGGCTCGACGAGCGCGGTCGGGGATTTCACGCCGGGCGGTACCGACGTCGTGCGATTGCGATCGGCGTTGTCGCAGGCGGCGAGCGCGAGCGCGACACCGGCGAATACGAATGCTGTCGAAGTTTTCATTGCGGCTCCATGAGGTGGGATGCGACGGCGGCGCCGTCGCGTTAGGCCGCGCCTTGGCAGACGCGCATTGCCTCGCACCGTAGCGCACGCGGGCCGAGCGCAATAGCAGCGGGGCGCGGATTGCCATGTAGGAAGCGCCCCAACGGCGGTGCAGCATTTGCACAAGCGATAAGCACCCGCGCCCCGGTTGTGGCGACCTCGCGCCACTAAGCCTTTGGTTCTCGCGACAAATTCAAGTTCCGTCGCGTGGCACGGATGGTGCGAGTACCGTTGCCGAAAGGAGCGCGCTCCGGCTCGGCTCGCGCGAACGTCCTAGGAGATCCAGATCATGCTTTACTACGCCGTCGTATTTCTTATCATTGCCCTGATTGCCGCGCTATTCGGCTTCGGCGGTATCGCCGCAGGCGCGGCCGGGATCGCGAAGATCCTGTTCGTGGTTTTCCTGGTCGTGGCGGTGGTGACGTTCCTGCTGTCGCTTGCCCGACGCTAACGAGGAGGTGCACCATGGAAGACAACACCGAAGCGCTCTCCGCGCGGGGGAACGGAGGCATTTCGCCGATGCCAAAGACGATGTCGCCTGACCTCGAGCAACTGACGCGCGATTTCCGCGTATTCGTCGCCGACTGCGAGACGTTGCTCAAGAACGCGACGACGTTGTCGGGGTCGGGTGCCGCGGTCGCACGCGCACAGCTTTCCGAGAAGATGGCGGGAGCGAAGATCAAGCTCGACGCCATGCGCATGACCGCGACGGATCGCGCTGCGCGCACGCGCGCACTGACCGAGGACTACGTGCGTCGCGAGCCGATCAAGGCCATCGCCTGGGCGGCCGTCGCCGGCGCCGTTCTGGGCGTTCTAGTCTCGCGGCGGTGAGGAGCAGCACGATGAAGGTGAGAGAGGGCGCGGACAAGGAGGGTGCGGGCACGCCGTTTCTGTCGGACGTGAAGGCGCTGCGTGAACGTGCGCGGCAACGCATCCAGGACGGCGCGGTGACTGCGAACTACGGCGCCGACCCGAAGGTGGTCATCGACGTCCTGAACTCGGCGCTCGCCACCGAGATCGTCTGCGTGCTGCGCTACAAGCGCCACTATTTCATGGCGCAGGGGATCGCGTCCGATTCGGTGAAGGATGAGTTCGCGGAGCACGCGACGGAAGAGCAGGAGCACGCCGACCGGATCGCCGAGCGCATCGTGCAACTCGGCGGTGAGCCCGACCTCGACCCGGCGACGCTCACGAAGCGCAGCCACTCCGAATACAAGGAAGGCGAGTCGCTGAGCGACATGCTGCGCGAGGATCTCGTCGCCGAGCGCATCGCAATTGAGAGCTATCGCGAAATCGTCGAGTGGTTGCGCGGGAAGGACCCGACGACGCGGCGCACGATGGAGGAGATCCTCGCCGTCGAGGAAGAGCACGCCGAGGAACTGAGCTCGCTCCTCGCCGGCATGAAAGATTGAAACGGCGGGGGCGCGACGCCATATTCGAAGCCTGCGCCTAAGCGGAGGAAGGCTTCGACCCGCCTTGGCAACGGAGTATCATCGACAAATTCCAGCGCTCGCCTTGTTGGCCGAGCCCGCTCGTCACCGGGGGTGTACTGGTTTCGACGGGGGTATCGAAGCAGCGCGGGGCATGCCGAGGCGCTTGTCCTCGTAAAACTCGAGCACTCGCAAACTTAACTGCGAACGACGAAAACTACGCTCTGGCGGCTTAATCCCGCCGGACCTCGCGCCGGGCGGCGCTCAGCCCGGGTGATGCGCGGGTAACACCGCAAGTCACGGCGAGGACATTTCGAGCGATCGCGCCCGATCCGGGTCACTTGGGTCGAGCGCTAAAGCAAGGTGACTGGCTTCCCCGCAGCCTGTCCGTCGGCGACGGGGGAGCGAGATGCAAACGACGAGACTAAGCATGTAGTCCCGACTGTAGAGGGCTTCCGGACGCGAGTTCGATTCTCGCCACCTCCACCA
>JBLMWW010000101.1:0-31119 GCA_050257435.1 Rudaea sp. | reverse complement strand
GCGCTCGTCAGGAAGCGGACGAGGTGTCCGTCGGCGAGGCGGAAGAAGCCGTCGGCGACGTGCTCGGCGTGCTCGAAATCGGCCTGCGTGAATTCGAGCTCGGTCTCCCCGTGGCGCACTTCGAGCACCACGTCGTCGGCGACCGTGAATTCGTCCGGGACGCGCACGTACGCCGTCTCGAACACGACCCCGTCGATGACGACGTAGTCCGCGTCGTGCATCGTGTCGGAGAGTTTGTTCGTCATGTCGTCGTCACCTCGGTTGGCGGGCCGGGGCGCCGGCCCTGTCAGGCGTTACATGCGGGTGAGGCGGCGCCCGATCAAGGCTCGCGAGCGTCCCTTCCACTCGCAGGATGCGCGTGATCGCATCGACTGTCGATGCGCCGGAGCCGGTGAATTGCGTCGGCTTTCGGCCTACGACGATCGGCTGGATTCGAAGCGTCAACGGGTGGTTCCGGACCGAGCCGGACGACCCACGGGCGCGACGCGTGGACGCTCAAGCGACCAGCGTGCGTACGAAATTCGGCAGCGCGAGCGCGGCCCGGTAGGTCTCGCCGTTCATGTATTGCAGGTGGGAGAGGCGCCGCTGCGAGATCCGCAGGTCGATCGCCATCGCGGAGTGCTCACGGGGGTCGAGACGGGCTGCGCAGCACGCCATCATCCACAGCCCGCCGTAGAGCGGCACGGACGTCAGGTAAGGCGTGACGCGCGCGAACGCGCGCCGCAACTCGGTGAGCGTCTCGCGGATACGCTCGCCGTGGGCCACCGGGCTCGCGACGTGCATCGTCATCGCGCCGCTCGGCCCGAGTCGCGCAGCGCACGCGCGATAGAAGTCGGCGGTGTAGAGCGCCGTCGAGGGACCGCCCGGGTCGGTGAGATCGAGGACGATCAGATCGTAGTCGTCGCGCGCGTTCTCGACGAACCTGAAGCCGTCCTCGATGCGCACCGTGACGCGCGGATCGTCGAGCGCGCCGCGGTGCACCGCGCCGAAATGGCGGCGCGCGATGTCGAGGACGCTGGCGTCGATCTCGGCGATCGTCACCTCCTTGACCGATGGATGCTTGAGGATCTCCTCGGCCGAGCCGCCGTCGCCACCGCCGACGATGAGCACTCGCTCGGGCCCGGGATGCGCGAGCGCGGCCACGTGGACGAGGTTCTCGTGATAGAAGAACTCGTCCTTCTCGGACGTCATGAAGTGGCCGTCGAGGCGAAACAGCTTGCCGAACGGCACGCTGTCGTGCACCTCGACGTCCTGGTACTTCGAGCGGAACGCCTCGAGCGTGCCCGCGGAGCGGACGTGAAGTCCCCAGTCGTCGGTCAGGTACTCGGTCAGGATGCCGGGCGCGAGGTCACGCGGCCGCGATGCGTCTTGGTCGTTCATCCTCTTCGTCCGCCTCCTTGCCGCCACGGTGGATGGCCTGGAAGCGCGTTCGCTGCGGCCTGAACGCGGCCTCCAGCGCGTCGAAGACGCGTTGCGCCTTCGACGTGTTGTCCGTCGTGTAGTTGCAGACGTAGACGTCCAGCGTGACGAATCCGGCTTCGGGCCAGGTGTGGATCGCGAGGTGCGATTCGGCGAGCAGCACGGTCCCCGTAACGCCATGGGGCTCGAACTGGAAGAAGCGGTCGCCGACGATCGTCAGCCCGGCTTCCTCGACCGCACGGCGACAGACATCGCGCAATGCGGCAGCTTGCGTCAGCAAAGGTTCGTTGGACGGGCATCCGTACCACTCCCCCAGCAGATGGATACCTTCCATGGCGTCTACCCTCCAGGAGCTTCCACGCGGCGTCTTCCGGATCCCGGAGCGACCGTTGCCAAAATGTTTGTCGGATGACGGGGCGCGGCCCTGAGGAACCGGCGACCGTCGCAGCAATCGATACAACTCCCGCGCTGCGCGCGCAAAATCGAACGCGAAATTATGGCACAATAGTGGCGCTTCTGCGAGCAAATTCAATCCCTTCGCGCGTCCGTTTGCACCGGCGCGGCGCTTTCGCCCTTCCTCGTTCGTCGATGCCCGAATCGTCCAGCACGTTGAACAACCGGACAGCCGTCCGCGATGTCGATTTGGCGAACGCGATTCGCGCGCTCGCGATGGACGCCGTCGAGAAGGCGAAATCGGGACACCCCGGCATGCCAATGGGGATGGCCGAAGTCGCCGTCGCGCTCTGGACGCGGCACCTGCGCCACGATCCCGCCAATCCGCACTGGCCCGATCGCGATCGATTCGTGTTGTCGAACGGCCACGGGTCGATGCTGCAATACGCGCTGCTCCACCTGACCGGCTACGATCTGCCAGTGGAGGAGCTCGCGCGGTTTCGCCAGCTCAATTCCAAGACGCCGGGACATCCCGAGGTTGGCGCGACACCCGGCGTCGAGACGACGACCGGGCCGCTCGGACAGGGATTGGCGAACGCCGTCGGCATGGCGCTTTCCGAGCGGGTTCTCGCCGCCACCTTCAACCGGCCCGGCCACACGATCGTCGATCACCACACGTACGTGTTCGCGGGCGACGGCTGCCTGATGGAGGGCATCTCGCACGAGGCGTGCTCGCTCGCGGGGACGCTGGGCCTCGGCAAGCTGATCGTCTTCTACGACGACAACGGGATCTCGATCGACGGCCCCACCGCCGGCTGGTTCACCGACGACACGCCGCGGCGCTTCGAGGCGTACGGCTGGCACGTCGTGCCGAGCGTCGACGGCCACGACGTCGAAGCGGTGGACGCGGCGATCGCGAAAGGCAAGGCCGAGACGTCGCGGCCCACGCTGATCTGCTGCAAGACGATCATCGGCAAGGGTGCGCCGACCAAGGCCGGCACCGCCGAGACGCATGGCGCGGCGCTCGGCGAGCGCGAGGTCGCCGGCGCGCGCACTGCGCTCGGCTGGAACTACCCGCCCTTCGTGGTGCCGCAGCCGATCTACGACGCATGGAACGCGAAGGCGCGCGGCGAGCGCCTGCAGAGCGCGTGGTCGACGTCGCTCGCGGCGTATGCGCGCGAGCATCCGGATCTCGCCGCCGAATTCGAGCGCCGCATCGCCGGGCGCCTCCCGGCGACGTTCGCCGACACGGCGCAGCGCCTGATCGAGCGCCAGAACGAGCGCGCGGAGTCGATCGCCACGCGCAAGGCGTCGCAGCAGGCGATCGAGGTTTTCGCGCAGGCGCTGCCCGAGATGATCGGTGGCTCCGCGGACCTCACCGGCTCGGTGTTCACGAACTGGTCGGGCAGCGTCCCGGTGACCGCGTCGCCCTCGGGCAACTACGTCAATTTCGGCGTACGCGAGTTCGGCATGGCGGCGATCGCCAGCGGTATCGCGCTGCACGGCGGCTTCATACCGTACACGGGAACGTTCCTGACGTTCTCCGATTACATGCGCAACGCCATCCGCATGGCGGCGCTGATGAACGTGCGCAACGTTTTCGTTTTCACGCACGACTCGATCGGGCTCGGCGAGGATGGGCCGACGCACCAGCCGATCGAGCACGTCGCGAGCCTGCGCCTCGTTCCGCGGCTCGACGTATGGCGTCCCTGCGACACGGTCGAGACCGCCGTCGCGTGGGCGCAGGCGCTCGAGCACGCGGGGCCGACGGCGCTCGTCCTCACCCGGCAGAACGTCGCGTTCGTGAAGCGCGACGAGGCGACACGCGCGCGCATCGTGCGCGGCGGCTACGTGCTCGCCGATTTCGCCGGCGACGGTGCGCGCGCGGTCGTGATCGCCACGGGATCCGAGGTGCCGCTCGCCCTCGGCGCACGCGAACGCCTGGCGGCCGAAGGCATCGCCGTGCGCGTCGTCTCGATGCCCTGCACGGAACGCTTCGACGCGCAGGATCCGGCCTATCGCGCCGACGTGCTCCCGCACGGCATTCCGCGCCTCGCCGTCGAGGCCGGCGCCAGCGGCGGCTGGTACAGATACGTCGGCGCCGTCGACGACCCGCACGCGCGCGTCATCGGCATCGACCGTTACGGCGAGTCGGCGCCCGCGAACGTGCTGTTCGAGTATTTCGGGTTCACCGTCGATGCCGTCGCCGACGCGCTGCGGCGGATCGTCGTGGCCAACCGGCCGGCCGCATGACGATCACGATAAGGCAGGCGACGGCCGGCGACGCGGCTGCAATCGCACACGTACGCATCGACGCCTGGCGCACGACGTACCGCGGCATCGTGCCCGATGCCTATCTCGACGCAATGGACGTCGAAACGAGCACGCAAATGTGGACCCGCGTGCTCACGGCGGCGGCGACGACGGCGAGCGTTTTCGTCGCCGAAAAGGATGACGAGATCGTCGGATTCGCGGCGGCCAACCGGCTGAAGGAACCCAAGCACGGCTTCGATGCCGAACTTTCCGCGATCTACCTGCGCCGCGACCATCAGCGCGCAGGCGTCGGCAGGCGGCTCGTGCGGGCGACCGCGGAAGCGCAACGCACCAACGGCGCCAACGGTCTCATCGTCTGGGTGATCGCGGCGAACAAGGGTGCGCGAAGATTCTACGAGTCGCTGGGCGGGGCGCTTGTCGTCGAGCAGGAATTCGAATGGGACGGCATACCGCTCACCGAGGCGGGCTATGGGTTCCGCGACATCGACGCGCTGCTCGCCGCATGCGACGCGCTGTCCGGACCGGAGGGGTGCACGGTGCATTGACGAGCGCCGGCGAGCGACACGGTGTCGCGGCGACCGGCGCGACGATCGGAAACCACGCAAGAGGAGTCCGCATGACCATCAAGGTTGCCATCAACGGCTACGGCCGCATCGGGCGCAACGTCCTGCGCGCCCATTACGAGGGCGGCAAGAAGCACGATCTTTCGATCGTCGCGATCAACGACCTCGGGAGCCCGGAGACCAACGCGCACCTCACGCGCTACGACACGGCGCACGGCAAGTTTCCGGGGCGCGTGGACGTCGAGGGCGACGCGATGATCGTCGACGGCGATCGCATTCGCGTGCTGGCGCAGCGCGACCCGTCGCAACTGCCGTGGGGATCGCTCGGCGTCGACGTCGTCCTCGAGTGCACCGGCCTCTTCACGTCGAAGGAAAAGGCCTCGGCGCACCTCAAGGGCGGCGCCCGCAAGGTCATCATCTCGGCGCCCGGCGGCAAGGACGTCGACGCGACGATCGTCTACGGCGTGAACCACCAGAAGCTCAAGGCGTCCGACACGGTGATCTCGAACGCGTCGTGCACGACCAACTGCCTCGCGCCGCTCGTCAAGCCGCTGAACGACCGCATCGGCATCGTCGCCGGGCTCATGACCACCGTGCACGCGTATACGAACGATCAGGTGCTGACCGACGTCTACCACAGCGACCTGCGCCGCGCGCGCTCCGCGACGATGAGCATGATCCCGACGAAGACCGGCGCCGCCGCGGCGATCGGGCTCGTCCTCCCGGAGCTGGATGGCAAGCTCGACGGCTACGCGATACGCGTGCCGACGATCAACGTCTCGATCGTCGACCTCACGTTCATGGCCGCGCGCGACACGAGCGTCGACGAGGTGAACGCGATCATGCGCGAGGCGTCCGAGTCGGGCCCGCTGTCGGGCGGCATCCTGCGCTACAACAGCCTGCCGCTCGTGTCGATCGACTTCAACCACGACCCGGCGTCGTCGACGTTCGACGCGACGCTCACCAAGGTGTCGGGACGGCTCGTCAAGGCGTCCGCCTGGTATGACAATGAATGGGGATTCAGCAATCGGATGCTGGATGTGACTATGGCACTGATGGCCGCCAAATGATGCAAGCGGCGGTCGCGGAGCAGGGCGCGCTCGACGAGACTGCGCGCCTGGCCATGTCCGACGTCATCATCCGCCCGATCACGCTCGGCGACATCGAGCAGTTCGGGCAGGTCACGGACCGTGTCATGCGCGAGCGCCGCTACATGGCGTTCGTCGAAGGCTTTCCGATCGACGAGGCGGCTGCGTTCGTCGCGCGCAACCTGCGGCTTCGCAATCCGCAGCTCGTCGCCGACGACGGCGGGCGCGTCGTCGGCTGGTGCGACATCCGCCGGGAGACGATTCCCGTCTATGCGCACGCCGGGCATCTCGGCATGGGGCTTCTGCCGGAATATCGCGGCCGGGGCATCGGCGAGCGGCTGCTCCGTGCGTCCATCGAGGCCGCGCGCGCGGCGGGCTTCGAGCGGATCGAGCTCACCGTCTACGCGCGAAACGAGCGCGCGTTCGCGCTCTACCGCAAGGTGGGCTTCGTGCACGAAGGCACGCGCACCCGCGGCAAGAAGCTCGACGGCGAATACGACGACGTATACATGATGGGTATGCTGCTATGAACCTCGGCGACATCCTGCGACTGGCCGACGTCGACGTCCGAGGAAAGCGCGTGTTCGTTCGCGCCGACCTCAACGTTCCCCAGGGCGACGAGGGACGCATCACCGACGACACGCGCATCCGCGCGTCGGTGCCCGGCATCCGCGACGCGCTGGCACGCGGCGGCGCGGTGATGGTCACCTCGCACCTCGGGCGCCCGACCGAGGGGCGCCTCACCGACGCCGATACGCTCGCCCCGATCGCCGAGCGCCTCGGCGAGTTGCTGGGACGCGAGGCGCGGCTGATCCGCGATTGGGTGAACGGCGGCGCCTGGCACAGCACCCTCGCGTCCGGCGATCTCGTCGTGCTCGAGAATTGCCGCGTCAATCCGGGCGAGAAGAGCGACAGCGCGGAGCTTGCGAAGCAGATGGCGAACCTCTGCGACGTCTACTGCAACGATGCGTTCGGCACCGCGCATCGCGCCGAGGCGACGACGCATGCCATGGCGCGCTACGCCCCGATCGCGTGCGCGGGGCCGCTCCTCGCCGCCGAGCTCGACGCGCTCGGCAAGGCCGTGGTCGCGCCGAAACGCCCGCTGGTGGCGATCGTCGCCGGCGCGAAAGTGTCGACGAAGCTCACGATCCTGCGCGCGCTGGCCGCGAAGGTCGACACGCTGATCGTCGGGGGCGGCATCGCGAACACGTTCATCCTCGCCTCCGGTGGCCGCATCGGCAAATCGCTCGCCGAGCCCGATCTCGCGGGCGAGGCGCGCGCGATCCTCGACGCGTTCCCCGGAAAGATCCCGCTTCCCGTCGATGCCATTTGCGCCAAGCGGTTCGCCGCCGATGCCAAGCCGACGGCGAGGCGCATCGACGAGATCGAGGACGACGATCTGATCCTCGACATCGGCCCGCAGAGCGTGGCCGCGCTGCTGCCGATCATCGCCGGCGCGGGCACGATCGTCTGGAACGGTCCCATAGGCGTATTCGAGTTCGACGCGTTCGCCGGCGGAACGCACGCGCTCGCCGACGCGATCGCCACGTCGCCGGCGTTCTCGATCGCGGGCGGCGGCGACACGCTCGCCGCGATTGCCAAGTTCGGCATCGCCGATCGCATGGGTTACATTTCGACCGGCGGGGGCGCGTTCCTCGAATTCCTCGAAGGGCGGACGCTCCCCGCCGTCGAAGTGCTCGAAGAGCGCGGTCGCGAGGCGCGCGCGCGCCGCTAAGCCGAAACGTCGCGCCCGCGAGCGCGGCCGCCTTTCGCCACGCGCATCGGGGATCTCTCGCGCGCCCATCGCTCATGTTGCGCTCCACCAAAATCGTCGCGACGCTCGGTCCCGCCTGCAGCCAGCCCGAGGTGCTCCGCCGCATGCTGGCTGCGGGCGTCGACGTCGTGCGCTTCAATTTCTCGCACGGCACCGCGAGCGAGCACGTCGAGCGCGTGCGGCTCGTGCGCGAGGTTGCGCGCTCGCAGGGACGCGAGGTCGCGATCATGGCCGACCTGCAGGGGCCCAAGATCCGCATCGGCAGGTTCGCGGAAGGGCGCGTCGAGCTCACCCCCGGCGCCCGCTTCGTCCTCGATGCGGAAAGCGAGCTCGGGGATGCCACGCGCGTCGGCCTCGATTACCGCGAGCTCGTGAACGACGTCGCTCCGGGCTCCGTGCTGCTGCTCGACGACGGGCTCATCAAGCTGGAGGTCGAAACGGTCGACGGCCCGCGCATCGTCACGCGCGTCGTGCTCGGCGGCGCGCTGTCGAACAACAAGGGCATCAACCGCATGGGCGGCGGGCTCTCCGCGCCCGCGTTGACGCAGAAGGACATGGAGGACGTCAAGCTGGCGGCGCAGCTCGAGGCCGACTATCTCGCCGTGTCGTTCCCGAAGAGCAAGGAAGACATGTACATGGCGCGCCAGCTCGTGCGTGCTGCGCGCGGCCGCGCGATGCTGATCGCCAAGATCGAGCGCGCCGAGGCGATCCCCGCGCTGGAGGAGATCATCGACGCCTCCGACGGCATCATGGTCGCGCGCGGGGACCTCGCGGTGGAGGTCGGCAACGCGGCCGTGCCGGGTTTGCAGAAGCGCATGCTGCGCACGGCGCGCGAGCGCAACAAGCTGACGATCACCGCGACGCAGATGATGGAGTCGATGATCCACAACCCCGTGCCGACCCGGGCCGAGGTTTCCGACGTCGCGAACGCGGTGCTCGATGGGACCGACGCGGTCATGCTGTCGGCCGAGACCGCCGCGGGCCGCTATCCGGTGGAGACCGTCGAGACGATGGCGCAGGTGTGCGTCGAGGCCGAGAAGTCGGACCCGGTGCAGCTCGACCGCGACTTCATGAACCGCACGTTCACGCGCATCGATCAGTCGATCGCGATGGCGACGCTGTTCACCGCGTATCACCTGCGCGTCAAGGCGATCGCCTCGCTCACCGACTCGGGGTCGACGGCGCTGTGGATGTCGCGCCACAACTGCGGCTGCCCGATCTTCGCCATCACGCCCAAGGTGGACACGCAGCGGCGCATGGCGCTGCTGCGCAACGTGACGTCGCTCTACCTCGAGCAGAGCGGCGATCGCGACGAGGTGCTGCTCGCGGCGGAGGACCTCCTCCTCGCGCAGGCGTACGTGCAGCGCGGCGACCTCATCGTCCTCACGATCGGCGAGCCGATGGGCAAGCCCGGCGGAACCAACACGATGAAAATTGTTCGCGTGGGGGAGCATCGCTCCTGACGCGAACGATTTCGGTGTGCGCTAACATGGGCGAAGCGAATGTTAAGCGGGCAAAGCGAGCGGCGAACGCTCAAATCGTCCATCGATGAACACCGAACCTGAGGATCGCGGGACCGGCGACGGATGATTCACAGGATCGACTACCAGAGGGTGGCGCCGGGCGCCTACGCGGCGATGCGCGGCATCGAGACGTACGTGCGGCAAAGCGGCCTCGAGCCGCAGCTTCTCGAGCTCGTGAAGACCCGCGCGTCGCAGATCAACGGCTGCGCGTATTGCATCGACATGCACACCAGGGATGCGCGCGCCCGTGGAGAGACCGAGCAGCGCCTCTACGCGCTTTCCGCGTGGCGCGAGACGCCGTTCTTCTCGCCGCGGGAGCGCGCGGCGCTCGCCTGGACCGAGGCGCTCACGCGCATCGCCGAGGGTCCGATCGCCGAGGACGTGCAGGCGTCCGTGCGCGAGCATTTCGACGACAAGTCGCTCGTGGACCTCACGCTCGCGGTCGTCGCCATCAACGGCTGGAACCGCCTGGCGACCGCCTTCGCGACGCCGCCCGGCAGCTACCAGCCGGTGCCTTTGCCGTCCACCGACCGATAGCAGGAGAAACGCATGGATCACCCGATGTACCCGGACACGAGCCGTGAGCTGCACGAGAAGCGGCGCGAGCTTGCCCCCGACCCCTACGCCGCCTTCAGGGCGTTCGGGCAGAGAGTGTTCGCCGACGGCGCGCTGCCATCCAAGACGAAGGAGCTCATCGCCGTGGCGGTCGCCCACGTCACGCAGTGCCCGTATTGCATACGCGGCCATACCGAGTCGGCGCTGCGCAAGGGTGCCACCGAGCAGGAGGTGATGGAGGCGATCTGGGTCGCGGCCGAAATGCGCGCCGGCGCCGCGTACGCGCACGCCAATCTCGCCATCGACACGATGAACCGCGTCGCGGCGAAGGCGGCCGGGGACTGAAGACCGGGGAGAGAAACGTGGCGATTCCGCATGCAGCGCAAAACGAGATCATCGACGTGCGGCCCCTCGGACGCGAGGTCCGCGAGGCCGATTCGCAGACGCTCGTCCGCACCGCTCATCTCGAGGTGTTCCGCTATGCGCTGCCCAACGGCAAGGCGGTGCAGGAGCACACGGCGGCGGGCCTCATGATCGTGCAGTGCATCGAGGGTGCGGTCGCGTTCAGCGCGCTCGGGCGCACGCAGACGCTGACCCCCGGCGACCTGCTCTACCTCGAAGACGGCGAGCCGCATTCGCTGGCGGCGCTCGCCGATTCGTCGCTGTTGGTCACGATCCTGCTGCATCGCGCGTAGCTGCAGCGCGTCGCCTTCTCGACGTTCGACGCGAGCACGGTCGCGGTCACGCGCGTCGTGCGAAGAACGCCTGCAGCCGGATTCCGACGGGCGAGCGATGGAGGCGCTTCGGTAGAATCGCCGTTCCGCGTTTCCGCTTCCCCAAAGGATTCCGATGCCCCTCGTCTCCATGCGCCAATTGCTCGACCACGCCGCCGAGCACGGCTACGGACTGCCCGCGTTCAACGTCAACAATCTCGAGCAGGTGCAGGCGATCATGTCCGCCGCGGCGGAGACCGACAGCCCGGTGATCATGCAGGCGTCGGCGGGCGCGCGCAAATACGCCGGCGAAGGGTTCCTGCGTCACCTCATCGAGGCCGCCGTCGAGAGCTACCCCGACATCCCCGTCGTCATGCACCAGGACCACGGCCAGTCGCCCGCCGTGTGCCTCGGGGCGATGCGGCTTGGCTTCTCGTCGGTGATGATGGACGGATCGCTCAGGGAAGACGGCAAGTCGATCGCCGACTACGACTACAACAGGGACGTGACGAAGCGCGTCGTCGACATGGCGCACGCCATCGGCGTCACCGTGGAGGGCGAGCTCGGCTGCCTCGGCTCGCTCGAGACCATGAAAGGCGACAAGGAGGACGGCCACGGCGCGGAAGGCACGATGACGCGGGAGATGCTGCTGACCGATCCCGATCAGGCCGCCGACTTCGTGCGGGCGACGCAACTCGACGCGCTCGCGATCGCCATCGGCACGTCGCACGGCGCGTACAAGTTCTCGCGCAAGCCGACGGGCGACATCCTCGCGATCGACCGCATCAAGGCGATCCATCGCCGCATCCCCAACACGCATCTCGTCATGCATGGCAGCTCGTCGGTGCCGCAGGAGCTGCTGGGCGAGATCCGCGAGTTCGGCGGCGACATGAAAGAGACGTACGGCGTGCCGGTCGAGGAGATCCGGGAAGGCATCCGCCACGGCGTGCGCAAGGTCAACATCGATACCGACATCCGCCTCGCGATGACCGGCGCGATTCGCCGCTTCCTCGCCGAGCACCCGTCGAAGTTCGATCCTCGCGACTACCTGAAGCCGGCGACGGCGGCCGCCAGGAACGTGTGCAGGGCGCGCTACGAGCAGTTCGGCTGCGCGGGCATGGCGTCGCGGATCAAGCCGGTTCCGCTCGAGAAAATGGCGGCACGGTACAAGTCCGGCGAGCTCGCACAGGTCGTCAACTGACGCACTGCGCCGGCTTACGCCCCTCGTCCCTCGCCCCTCGTCCCTCGCCCCTCGCCACTCGATCCTCGCCCCTCGATCCTCGCCCCTCGTTGATCGCAAAGTCCCTCGCGCTCCTCCTCGCGCTCGCATTTGCCAGCGACGCGGCCTGCGCCTTCGATCTCGAGGGCCATCGCGGTGCGCGCGGGCTGGCGCCTGAAAACACGCTGGCCGCGTTTCGCCGCGCGCTTGCGATCGGCGTCACGACGATCGAGACCGACGTCGCGATCACCCGCGACGGTGTCGCCGTCATCAGCCACAACCCCCGCCTCATGCCCGAGCTGGTGCGCGATGCGAGCGGAATGTGGCTCGCGCGGCCCGGTCCCCCGATCCATTCGCTCACGCTCGCGCAGCTACGCGAGTACGACATCGGGCGGTTGAACCCGGCCACGCGATATGCGAGCGAGTTTCCCGAGCAGAAACCGAGCGACGGCGAGCGCTTCCCGGCGCTGCACGAGCTGCTGTCGCTCGTCGCCGGCGCCGCAAGCCCTGTCCGTCTCAACATCGAGACCAAGATCACGCCCGACGGCGGGGACACCGCGACCCCACCGGAGTTCGTCCGCGCCATCCTCGACCCCGCGCGCGAAGCGAAGCTCACCGACCGAGTGACGATCCAGTCGTTCGACTGGCGCACGCTGCGCGAGGTAAAGCGCGTCGCGCCCGGCATTCCGACCTCCTGCCTGACGATCGAATCGACGAGCATGAACACGATGGCGCCCGGCCCCGACGGCCGCTCACCCTGGCACGCGGGCCTCGCGCTCGCCGACTACCCTTCGGTGCCCGCGCTCGTCGCCGCCGCGGGCTGCAGCACATGGTCGATGTTCTGGCGCAATCTCACGCCCGCGCTCCTTGCCGACGCGCATGCGCGTGGCCTCGCCGTGTTGCCGTGGACGGTGAACGACCCCGCGCAGATGGCGCGCCTCATCGACATGGGCGTCGACGGCATCATTACCGACTATCCCGATCGCCTGCGCGAGGTGATGCGCGCAAAGGGACTTTCGCTGCCATAGCGCGCAGAAACGAAAACCCCGGCGTGCGGCCGGGGTTTTCGAAGCCCAACCGAGTGCCCGTTATGCGCGCCGCCTCGCCGCCGCCGAGCCGGGGACGACGTCCGTGTCGAGATCGGCTCCCGCACGCGTTTCGTAGAGGAACAGGAAGCCGACGACCGCCGTCATCAGCGCGACGACGATCGGATACCACAGGCCGTAATAGATGTTCCCGTACGCCGCGGCGAGCGCCGTCGCGACGAGCGGCAACATGCCGCCGAACCAGCCGTTGCCGATGTGATACGGCAGCGACATCGACGAATAGCGGATCCGCGTGGGGAAGAGCTCGACCAGATACGCCGCGATCGGCCCGTAGACCATGGTCACGTAGATCAGCATGATCCAGAGGATCAGGAGCGTCATCGGCCAGTTGATCGCGCTCTTGTCGGCCGCCGCCGGGTACTTGAGTTCGGCGAGCGCCTTCTTGAGCTCCGCCTCCTTGTAGCCCTTGATCTCGGTGTTGCCGATCTTCGTGATCACCGTGTCGGCCGAACCGGCGGGAAGATCGCGGGATGCGAACGACAGCCCGGACTTCGTCAGGAAGTCCTTCGTGCGGTCGCACTCCGAGAACTTCGACCATGGCCCGACGAAGATGTGGAAGTTGCAGTCGCGCGCGGCGACCGAGATCGGGTTCGCCTTCTGGAACGCCTCGAGCGCCGGGTTGACGAAGTGCGTGAGCGCCCCGAACAGCGGGAAGTACGTCAGCGACGCGATCAGGCAGCCGGCCAGAATGATCTTCAACCGCCCGATCCGGTCGGAGAGCCAGCCGAAGAAGATGAAGAACGGCGTACCGAGCAGAAGCGCGATCCCGATCATCGTGTACGCGCTCACCCCGTCGACCTTGAGGGTGATCGTCAGGAAGAACAGCGCATAGAACTGCCCCGTGTACCAGACGACGCCCTGCCCGGCGGTCGCGCCGAGGAGCGCGAGCAGCACGTACTTGTTGTTCGGGTACTTGAGGAAGCTGTCGCGCAGCGGCGCCTTCGATCCCTTGCCCTCCGCCTTCATCCGCTGAAATACCGGCGACTCGTTGAGCTTCAGCCGGATGTAGATCGAGAAGATCAGCAGGACGAGCGAGACGAGGAACGGGATCCGCCAGCCCCACTCGGCGAACTGCGCCGGCGTCATGATGCCGCTGAAGCGGCAGATGCCGATGATGATGAGCGCGAGGAAGAGGCCGAGCGTCGCGGTGGTCTGGATCCACGCCGTGTCGTAGCCGCGCCGGCCGGGCGCTGCGTGCTCGGCGACGTACGTCGCGGCGCCCCCGTATTCGCCGCCGAGCGCCAGGCCCTGCAGCAGCCGCAGGGCGACCATCAGGAGCGGCGCCGCCCAGCCCACCGACGCGTACGTCGGCAGGAGGCCCGTCGCGAACGTCGAGAACCCCATCACGAGGATGGTGACGAGGAACGTGTACTTGCGTCCGACGAGGTCGCCGATGCGCCCGAACAGCAACGCGCCGAACGGCCGCACGAGGAACCCGGCGGCATACCCGGCGAACGCCGAGAGCAGCGCGGCCGTGGCATTGCCCGCGGGAAAGAACAAGCTGGCGAAGAACGGCGCCAGCACCGCATACAGGTAGAAGTCGTACCACTCGAAGACGGTGCCGAGCGACGACGCGAAGATGACGTTCGTCTCTTCGCGCGAGAATCTCTTGGCGGGCACACTGCGGGCGGCGGTTGCCATGCGTCGTTCCTCCGAGAGCGTGTCGAGCGCGCCCGGTTCGCGCCCGCCCGCTCGCGATCCGAGCGGTGGGAAGCGGACGTCCATGGGAACCCGCGCAGCGAGCGACATCGCTCGCCGGGAATGGATGGTAGCAGCAGATCGCGGGGAAATTGACGAAAGCGCCGGCGTATCGCTACGCGATCGTCCACTCGCGTGCACACTTGCCACACCGCACGCGAAGCGCGCAGCCGTCGAGTGCTTCGGGCGCATGGCGGCTCGACACGATCGTGAAGCGGGCGTAGGCGCTGCAACCCGGGCAGCGTGCCTGGCCCGCGAAATGCTCCGCCCTAGCGAGCAGCGTGTGAAAACGGCCCCACGCCACCACGCACAGCATCGCGCCGCTCGCCGCCACGACGAGCAGCATGAGCAAGCCGCCGACCGATTGCCGGAACTCGATGACCTCGACGGCGATCGCCATCATGATCAACGCGAGGAATCCGCTGACGAGATAGGCGAAGCTCTCGTAGAGCTGGCGCTCGTACCAGCGGGTGAATCCGTTCCTGCGGATGGCGTCGGCGAGGGCCACGGCGCTCGCTAGATCAGGCCGACGCTCGCAGCGGCCATGCCGGCCATCATCGACACGAACGTGAGCAGGAGCAGCGAAATGCCGACGAACTCTGCCTGATCGCGCCGGACCTCCAGGACGACGCTCGCGCCTACGCAATACAGGAACAGCGTGTGGCACAGCGCGACCATCGATACGACGACCATCGCAGGCAGCACGAGCATCGCGCCCGACAGCAGCAACGGGCTCGCGCCGTGCACCGCGACCTTGAGCGCTGCCAGGAAGTCGCGCTTGCAGCGGTACATCGGGGCGATGAGCGTCATGATCGCCGCGAGCGCGAAGATCGACGCGATCGTGGCGAAGAACGTCGTGGCCGCCGCGTTGAAGATCCGGTCGTGCGGCACCAGGTAGCCGTGCGTGACGTCCCACGACTGGTCGAACGTCTCCATGCCGATGAACGTCGCGATCGGCGCCAGCGCCGAGAGCGGCAGGATGTAGCGCCGAAGGAGCGCATCGACCGTCGTCGTCTCGCGCGCGATCGCGCCCCAGGCCTCGGTCGGCCTCATCACCAGGTATCCGATGGTGCGCAGGGCTTCCATGAGGGCGATGCCGCGAGGAGAGCCTCCCGAGGACGGCGCGATGCTCGGGCCGGAACCGGCATTGTAGTGCCGGGCCGGCGAGCACGGGCCGTTGCCGCCCGCAACCGCGCAGGCGTGTTCCGGGTAAGATCACGCGGCACGCGTTTTGTTCGACAGCGGCGTGACGCGTCACGGAGACGTCAAAGGGTGGCAGCGACCGAATCCATCGCGCGAAACGACATCGCGGCGCTCCGAACCCAGCCCCCGTTCGACGCGATCGACCCGGCCGGGCTCGCCTTCCTGGAGGCGCATCTCGTCGCGGTTCGCTACGCGAGCGGCACGACGATCCTCGACGCGGGCGCCTTTCCAGACCGGCTGCGCATCGTCGAGAGCGGCAGGGTGCAAAGCGCGCAGCCGCGCCTCGGCGATCTCGACGAGGAGCCCTATCCCCTCCTCGGCCCGGGGGACGCGTTTCCGCTGGCCGCCCTCTTCACGCACACGCCGGCGACGAGCGCCTATCTCGCACTGGAGCCGACGCGATGCCTCGAGCTCGCCGTGGAATGGTTCCCGGCGTTGCTGCAAGCCGCCCCGGCGTTCGAGCGGCACTGCGTCGCGCGCGTCGCGGCAATGCTGCAGCAGGCGCGCGCGCGCCTCGCCGCGCAGTACACGCAGGTGAGCTCCGAGCAGCAGTCGCTCGCCAGCCCGCTCCGTACGATCGTTCGCGGCCCGGCGGTCGCGTGCGCGCCGAACACGCCGATCCGCGACGCACTGGCGCAAATGCGCGAGCGACGGGTGGGCTCGATCGTGATCGCCTCGCCGGAAGGCGCCCCGCTCGGCATCTTCACGCTGCCCGACCTGCTCGAACGGGTCGTGCTGCCCGGCGTCGACTTGTCGCGGCCGATCGCCGACGTCATGACGCCGAGGCCGGCGACGCTACCGGCCGACGCGACCGCCTACGACGCCGCGCTCGCCATGACGCGCCATCGGATTCGCCACGCCCCGGTGCTCGAGGAGGCGCGCGTGATCGGCGTGGTCTCGCAGCGGGACCTCTTTTCCGTGCAACGCGTGACGCTGCGGCAGCTCCCCGAGACGATCGCCGCCGCGGACGACGAGGACGCGCTCGAGCAGGCCGCCCGGGACATTCGCCAGCTCGCGAAGGACATGGTGGTCACCGGCGTCGCCGCCGAGCAGCTCACGCAGTTCATCGCCGCGCTGAACGATCGACTGACGCAGCGCGTGCTCGAGATCGAATTGACCCGGCACCGCCTGGGCGACGTGCGCTTCTGCTGGATCGCGCTCGGAAGCGAGGGCCGGCTAGAGCAGACGTTCTCGACGGATCAGGACAATGGCGTCATCTTCGACCTCGCCGACGGCGCTTCTCCCGAGGCGGCGCGCGCCTCGCTGCTGCCGCTCACCGGCGCGGTCAATCGCACCCTCGACCGCTGCGGCTTTCCCCTGTGCAAGGGGAACATCATGGCGGGCAATCCGCGCTGGTGCCTGTCGCTCGCGGAATGGCGGGGGCAGTTTTCGGCGTGGATCCGCAACACCGACCCGCAGGCGGTGCTCAACTCCGCCATATTCTTCGACTTCCGCCCTCTCTTCGGCGATGCGACGCTCGCCGAGCGCCTGCGCGAATGGCTGCTCCGCCAGACGCAGGCGACGCCGCGGTTCCTGCTGCAGATGGCGCAGGGGGCGCTGGCCACGCGTCCGCCGCTCGGGCTGGTGCGTGATTTCCAGTTCGACCACTCGCCGGAATTTCCGCGCACGATCGACCTCAAGCTGTACGGGCTGCGGCCCTTCGTCGAGGCGGCGCGGATCAACGCGTTGCGCTTCGGCGTCGCGCACACGAATACGGCGCAGCGGATGCGGCTGGCCGCGCCGGCGATGCGCGTCGCGAGCGCCGAGGTGGACGCCATGGTCGACGCGTTCTATTTCATCCAGCGCCTGCGCCTTCGGCATCAGCAGTTCGATCCGGACGCGGGCCGCGCGCCGAACCGGATCGACCCCGATCGGCTCAACGCGTTCGACCGGCGTATGCTGAAGGAATCGTTTCGGCAGGCGCGCGAGTTGCAGCAGCGGCTCGCGCTCGATTTTGCGCAGTAGTCGAGATCGCGGCCAGAATGAGCAGGACGACACGGACCGGACCGCGCCTCTTCGCGCTGTTCCTGCTGGGCTGCCTGCTGCTCAACTTTCCGCTGCTCTACCTGTTCGAGCGCGACATCACGGTCGCCGGCGTGCCGCTGCTGTTCGCGTACGTCTTCGTCGCGTGGGCCGCGCTGATCGCGCTGCTGGCGTTCGTCGTCGAGCGCGGGCGCCGGGCCGACGACGAGGCGCGATGAGCACGCGGCCGCTTCGGGGGACGTGGGCGACATGACGCTCGACGGAACCGTCGTCGCGGTGGTCGCGCTCGGCTACCTCGGGATGCTCTTCGCGATCGCCTACGCCGGCGACAAGCGGGCCGATGCGGGGCGCAGCCTCATCGCGAACCCGTGGGTGTACGCGCTGTCGCTCGCCGTGTACTGCACGACGTGGACCTTCTACGGCAGCGTCGGGCGCGCGGCGGCCACCGGGATCGGCTTCCTGCCGATCTACCTCGGGCCCACGCTGACGGCCGCGCTGTGGTGGTTCGTGCTGCGCAAGATGATACGCATCAGCCGCGCCAACCGCATCACGTCGATCGCCGACTTCGTCGCGTCGCGATACGGCAAGAGCCAGCTCCTCGGCGGTCTCGTGACGATCATCGCCGTCGTCGGCGTCGTCCCGTACATCGCGCTCCAACTGAAGGCGGTCGCGGTCAGCGTCGGAATCCTGCTCGCCGGCCCGGCAACGAAGCCGGGCGCGCCGAATGCGGCCGGTCTCTTGAGCGACACCGCGCCCATCGCGCTGCAGGGCGCGAGCGGCGTCCTCGGCGACCACGCGTTCTACATCGCGCTGCTGCTCGCGGCCTTCGCGATCCTTTTCGGCACCCGGCACCTGGATGCGACCGAGCGGCACGAAGGCATGGTGGCGGCGATCGCGTTCGAGTCCCTCGTCAAGCTGATCGCATTCCTTCTGGTCGGCGCCTTCGTCACCTGGATCGTCTACGACGGCGTCGGCGACATCTTCCGGCGCGCCTCCGGGACACCGCGGCTCCAGCGGCTGTTGACCCTGTCGTCCACGCCCGGTCAGTACGCCGGCTGGGCGTCGCTGACGCTGTTGTCGATGGCGGCGATCATGTTCCTGCCGCGGCAGTTCCAGATCGCGGTCGTCGAGAACGTCGACGAGCGCCACGTGCACAAGGCGATCTGGATCTTTCCGCTGTACCTGCTCGCGATCAATCTCTTCGTGCTGCCGATCGCGTTCGGCGGGCTGCTGCTCTTCGCGGACGGCGCCGTCGATCCGGACACGTTCGTGCTCGCGCTGCCGCTCCAGCAGGGGCAGACGGCGCTCGCGATGCTCGTTTTCGTGGGCGGGCTGTCGGCGGCGACCGCGATGGTCATCGTCGAGACGATCGCGCTCTCGACGATGATGTGCAACGATCTCGCGATGCCGCTTCTGCTGCGGCTTCGGCTGCTGCGCTCGGCCGGCGCCCGCGACCTGTCCGGAATGCTCCTCGGCATCCGGCGCGGCGCGATCGTGCTGGTGCTGCTTCTCGGCTACCTCTACTTCCGCCTCGCCGGCGAGGCGTACGCGCTCGTCTCCATCGGCCTCATCTCGTTCGCGGCGGTCGCGCAATTCGCGCCCGTCATGCTGGGCGGGATGTACTGGCGCGAGGGGACGCGCAACGGCGCGCTGGCGGGCCTGATCGCCGGGTTTGCCGTGTGGACGTACACGCTGCTGCTGCCGTCGTTCGCCAAGTCCGGGTGGCTGCCCATCCAGTTCGTCGACGAGGGACTGCTCGGGGTCGCGCTCACGCGCCCGCAGGCGCTCTTCGGCCTCGACCGCCTCGACCCGATCACGCATTCGCTTTTCTGGAGCATGCTCGCGAACGTGGGCTGCTACGTCGGCGTCTCGCTCATGACGCGGCCGAGCGCGAGCGAGGCCACCCAGGCGCTGCGCTTCGTGGAGGCGTTCACGCGCGCCGGCGCGGTGCCGCAGCTGTGGCGCGGCAGCGCCTCGCTCGACGAGCTCACGAAGCTCCTGCAGCGCTTCCTCGGCAGCGCCCGCGCCGACGAGGTGCTCGCGGCGTATCGGCGCCGGCGCGGCTTGGCTCCGCAGGCACCCCTTGCGGCGGATGCCGGGCTCGTGACCTTCGCGGAGAGCGCGCTCGCCGGCGCGATCGGTGCCGCATCGGCGCGCGCCATCGTCGCCTCGGTCGTGCAGGAGGAGCCGCTCGGCATCGACGACATCATGCGCATCCTCGACGAGACGTCCGAGGCGATCGCCCACAGCCGCGCGCTCGAGCAGAAGTCGCGCGAGCTCGAGGCGGCGACCACGCAGCTTCGCGCCGCCAACGAGCGGTTGAAGGAGCTCGACCGCCTGAAGGACGATTTCGTCAGCACGGTCTCGCACGAGCTGCGTACGCCGCTCACGTCGATCCGCGCGTTCTCGCAAATCCTGTTCGACGATCCGAACACCGATCTTCCGCAGCGCAAGGAATTCCTCGGCATCATCCTGCAGGAGAGCGAGCGGCTCACGCGGCTCATCAACGGCGTGCTCGATCTCGCCAAGCTCGAGTCGGGGCGCGCCAAGTGGCGCGTCGCGCGCGTCGACCTGCGCGACGTCGTGGCGGACGCCGTCGCGGCCACGCGGCAGCTGTTCCGGGAGCGCTCGATCGTGCTCGAAACGCGGATCGGGACGCAAGGCGCGTTCGTCGACGTCGATCGGGATCGCCTGATGCAGGTCCTGATCAACCTGCTCTCGAACGCCGCGAAGTTCTGCCGGGGCGGAACCGGCCGCGTCGCCGTCGAGCTGCACGCGCGCGACGGCGCGTTCCAGGTCGATGTCGCGGACAACGGCCCGGGCGTCGCCCCCGAGGAGCAGGCGCTGATCTTCGAAAAATTCCGACAGGCGGGCGACACGCTGACCGAAAAGCCGCAGGGGACCGGGCTCGGGCTGGCGATCAGCCGGCAGATCGTCGAGCATTTCGGCGGCCGGCTCTGGGTGGAAAGCGTCCCCGGCGCCGGCGCCACGTTCTCGTTCACGCTGCCGGCCCGGGACGCGCCGTCGCCGCAGGTCCGGGCCGTAACGGAGGCGGTGCGCCCGTCATGAACGCAGCTCAGAAAAGGATCCTGATCGTCGACGACGAGCCGAACATCGTGATCGCGCTCGAGTTCCTGATGCGGCAGAACGGCTTCGACGTCCGGGTGGCGCGCAACGGCGAGGAAGCGCTCGCCGCCGTCGCGGACTTCCGTCCGGACCTCGTCCTGCTCGACGTGATGATGCCGGTGAAGGACGGGTATCAGGTGGCGCAGAAGATCCGCGCGAACCCCGAGTTCCGGGGGCTCAAGATCGTCATGCTGACCGCCAAGGGACGCGATACGGAGATCAGCAAGGGCATGGCCGTCGGCGCCGACGCCTACGTGACCAAGCCGTTCTCCACGCTCGATCTCGTCGCGCAGGTCAAGCAGATGCTGGAGACGTGATGGCCGCGGCGCCGCAACCGTCGGCGTCACCGGCCGCGCCGGCGGACGCGGGTGCCGCGGACTTCCGGGGTGGCGGCGACGACGTCGCCCGGCGGCCGGCGTCTGCGCGGCGCAGGATCGGGTGGAAGCTCTTCATCGCCGTCGCCGTGCTCTTCGTCGCGGTCGTCGCGATCGACGCGGCGACCGTGGCGGTCGTCGGGTCACGCATCCCCGCGGATCTGCGCGCCGCGCTTTCCCGATCGCTCGACGATTCGGCCGGCCTGCTCCTGGTGTTCGCCGTGTTTCTGCTGGTCGTGCTGGGCCTTCTGACCGGCATCGGCTTTCGCGCGTACGTCGAAGGGCTGGTCCGGCTGCGTGACGGCGTACGCATCATGCTCGCCGCCAACGCCGCGCACCGCCTTCCGGACGAGGGTCCCGCCGAGGCGGCGGAGCTCGCGCGGGTCATCAACGCGCTGGCCGATCGCCGCCAGGCCGCGCTCGGTGAAATCGAGCGCCGCGTGCGCGAGGCGAGCGGGTCGCTGGAGCAGGAGAAGAACCGGCTCGCCGCGCTCATGTCCGAGCTCACCCACAGCGTGCTGGTGTGCAACGCGGCGGGCCTGATCCTGCTCTACAACGCGGCCGCGCGCGCCCTGTTCGACCACGCCGCCGGCTCCCCGGCGTCGGGCATCGTCGGCCTCGGACGCTCGGTCTTCGGCGTCATCGGGCGCGACCTCATCGCACACGCGCTCGACATCGTGCGCGAGCGCCTCGCGCAAGGCGAGGCGCACCCCGTGTCGCAGTTCGTGACGACGACCAGCGAGGGTCGTCTGCTTCGGGCGCAGATGGCGCCGGTGCTGGGCGCGGCCGAGGACGGGCGCGACGCGCCGATCACCGGGTTCGTCCTCATGCTCGACGACGTGACGCATGCGGTGCAAGGCGGCGAGCAGCGCGACCGTTTGGTCCAGTCGCTCGCGGAGGACGTGCGGGCGGGACTCGGCGCCATCCGTGCCGCCGTGGAGGCGATCACCGGATACGAAAAGATGGAACCCGCGCGGCGCGACCAGTTCACGGCGATCATCCACGACGAAGCGGTGCGCTTGAGCGAACGCCTCGACGCGACGCTGCGCACCGACGCCGGGCAGGCGACCGGCGCGTGGCCCCTCGAGGAAATGCAGGACGGCGACCTTTTGCTGGCCCTCGAACGCGCGCTGCTGCGCGAAGGGGTGCAGGTGACGTCGGAACCCGGTCGCGACAGGCAGTGGCTGCGGGTCGACAGCTTTGCCGTCGTCCGCGCGTATTCGGCGCTCGCGGCACGCCTTGCGCGCGAGTTCGGTGTGCGCGACTTCGTGCTCGGGCTATCTCCGTCGGGCCGCTTTGCCAATCTCGAGCTCGCCTGGCGCTCGGCGCGCACCGACCCGGCGGAAATCGGCGCCTGGGCGGCGCACGCGCTGGACGCCGATCGCGCCCCGGTCTCCTTCGCCGAGCTGGCCCGCCGCCACGGCGGCGAACAGTGGTGCCGGGCCCATGGTCGATCTGACCTGCTCGTCTATTGCCTGCAGGTTCCGGCCGTCCGCGCGCAGGAAGGGCCCACCCCGGTGAGCGCGGAACCGCGACCGGTGTTCTACGACTTCGAGCTCTTCCAGCGGCCGGGACAGAGCCGCGAGCTCGAAGAGCGGGCACTCGCCGACCTCGTCTACACGGTGTTCGACACCGAAACGACCGGTCTCGAGCCGTCGGCGGGCGACGAAATCATCTCGATCTCCGCGGTCCGCATCGTGAACGGACGCCTGCGCCGCGAGGAGCATTTCGATCAGCTCGTCGACGCGGGCCGGCCGCCGTCGCCCGAATCGGTCCGCATCCACGGC
The DNA here is from genome assembly GCA_050257435.1 of Rudaea sp. GTDB lineage: Bacteria > Pseudomonadota > Gammaproteobacteria > Burkholderiales > Casimicrobiaceae > VBCG01. Next base: position 8,321 of record JBLMWW010000101.1, on the reverse strand, counting down.
ATCACGGCAAGCATGCTCAAAGGCCAGCCGCCGATCGGCGAGGTGCTGCGGAGGTTCGCCCGCTTCGCCGAGGAAACCGTGCTCGTCGGGCACAACGTCGCGTTCGACATGCGCTTCCTGCAGTTGAAGGAAGGCCCAACGGGCGTGCGCTTCACCCAGCCGGTGCTGGACACGCTGCTGCTCTCGGCGGTCGTCCACCCCGATCTGCGCGAGCACGAGCTCGAGGCCAATGCCGGACGGCTCGGCGTCCCGATCGTCGGCCGGCACACGTCGCTCGGCGACGCCATCCTGACGGGGGAGATCTTCATCAAGATGATCCCGCTCCTCGCGGCGCAGGGCATCGTCACGCTGAAGGACGCGCTCGCGGCGTCGCGCCGGACGTATCTCGCCCGGATTCGTTATTGATCTCCGCGGCGGTTCGGCTCGCCGACGCCTCGACGACGAGCAACGCATCGGGCCCCGAATGCAAGGAATCGCCAACGACCCGCCATGGCCGGACCGCGGCCTGGGATGAATCTTGCGTGGGACGCATCTTGCTTGCCGCGCGCGAGCGCGCGCGACCAAAAAACCTCGTCGATTCCGCCGGCAATGCTTCCGGCGTCCCGAAGCCGTTGTAGAATCGCGCCGAATCGGCGCCGCCGGCCTCTTGCGAATCGGCGGCGGCACATCGAACAAGAAGAGCGCGCCACGCGCCCATGGCAGGACCGGATTCCCATCCACTTTCTGCGGGAGGACCGATGGAGCTGACTGCGAGGCATCGCGAGTACTGGCACAAGAATCTGGTCATCACGGCGATACTGCTGTTCGTCTGGTTCGTCGTCACGTTCGTGGAGGGGTGGTTTGCGCGCGACCTGAACGCGATCACGTTCCTCGGCTTCCCGCTCGGCTTCTACATGTCGGCGCAGGGCTCGCTGATCGTCTACGTCGTGCTGATCTGGATCTACGCGCGCTACATGAACAACCTCGACAAGGAGTACAACGTCGACGAAGGAGGCGAGTGATGGCCACGCCAGCCCTGTCGCAGAGCGCGTTCTTTCGCCAGCTCAAGAAGTACTACGGCGTCTACACCGGCGGCTTCATCCTGTTCCTGATCGCGCTGGCGATCGCGGAACAGCTCGGAATGTCCCGGCGGTGGATCGGCTACTGGTTCCTGTTCGCGACGATCGGCCTCTACGCCGGCATCGGGATCATGAGCCGCACGATGGACGCGGCCGAGTACTACGTCGCGGGCCGCCGCGTGCCCGCGTTCTTCAACGGCATGGCGACCGGCGCCGACTGGATGAGCGCCGCGTCGTTCATCGGAATGGCCGGCACGCTCTACCTCGCGGGCTTCGACGGCCTCGCGTTCGTGATGGGCTGGACCGGCGGCTACGTGCTGGTGGCGCTGTTCCTCGCGCCGTACCTGCGCAAGTTCGGACAGTTCACGATCCCCGACTTCCTGGGCGAGCGCTACGGCGGCAACATCGTGCGCAGCATCGGCATCTTCGCCGCGATCCTGTGCTCGTTCACCTACGTGATCGCGCAGATCTACGGGGTCGGCATCATCACCAGCCGCTTCACCGGCCTCGAGTTCGGCATCGGCGTATTCGTCGGCCTCGGCGGGATCCTCGTCTGTTCGTTCCTCGGCGGCATGCGCGCGGTCACGTGGACGCAGGTCGCGCAGTACATCATCCTCATCATCGCGTACATGACGCCCGTGATCTGGCTCTCGCTCAAGTACACGGGCAACCCGATCCCGCAGATCGCCTACGGCCAGGTGCTGCAGAAGGTCACCGAGCGCGAGAAGGTGCTGACCGACGATCCCAAGGAGAAGGAGGTCCGCGCGATCCTCAAGGCGCGCGCCGACGCGGCCGACGCCAACCTCAAGGGCTTGCCCGGATCGTATGCGACGGCCAAGGCGGCCGCGGAAAAGAAGGTTGCGGACCTGAAGGCGGCGAACGCGCCGGCGCCGCAGATCGCGGCGGCGGAGAAGGACCTCGCCAGCTTCCCCGCCGACGCCGAGGCGGCCAAGACGCTGTGGACCGGCGAGAAGGGCTTCGCGGCACGCGCCGCACCGCCCAAGCCGCACGCGACGCCGTTCCCCGGGGCCACCGAGGAGGCGCGGGACATCGCGCGCAGAAACTTCCTCGGCATCGTGTTCTGCATGATGTTCGGCACCGCCGCGCTGCCGCACATCCTGATGCGCTACTACACGACGCCGAGCGTCCGCGAGGCGCGCAACTCGGTGTTCTGGTCGCTGTTCTTCATCTTCCTGCTGTATTTCACCGCGCCCGCGCTCGCGGTGCTCGCCAAGTACGACGTATACAACTTCCTCGTCGGCAGCAGCTTCGCGCAGCTCCCGGCGTGGGCAGCGAACTGGGCGCAGGTCGATCCGAGCCTCCTGTCGATCAAGGACCTGAACGGCGACGGCATCGTGCAGCTCGCCGAGATCGTGCTGGGCGGCGACATCATCGTGCTCGCCACGCCCGAGATCGCCGGGCTGCCGTATGTCGTGTCCGGCCTGGTCGCGGCCGGCGGCCTCGCGGCGGCACTGTCGACCGCGGACGGCCTGCTGCTGACGATCGCCAACGCGCTGTCGCACGACCTCTACTACAAGATGATCGACCCGACGGCGACGACGAAGCGCCGCGTGAGCGTGTCGAAGGCGCTGCTGCTCGTGGTCGCGCTCATCGCCGCCTACGTCACCTCGCTCAAGCCGGGCAACATCCTGTTCCTGGTCGGCGCGGCGTTCTCGCTCGCGGCCTCGGCGTTCTTCCCCGCGCTGGTGCTCGGCGTGTTCTGGAAGCGCGCGAACAAGTGGGGCGCGATCGCGGGCATGGTGGTGGGGCTCGGCATCGCGATGTACTACATGGTCCGCACCTACCCGTTCTTCGGCGGGGTCGCGGCGAACCAGTGGTTCCACATCGCCCCGATATCGGCAGGGATCTTCGGCCTGCCGGCGGGCCTCATCACGATCTGGATCGTGAGCCTGCTGACGCCGGAGCCGAGCGCCAAGGTGCGGGAATTGGTCGAGCACGTGCGTTATCCGCAACTGCGGGGAGACATCTCGACGCAGTCAGCGTGACGATCGGCCGGGTCGCGTCGTGAGCCAGGGGAGCCCGCTTCGGCGGGCTTCCTGTTTTTTGCGAGGTTCGCCGCGAACGCCGGCCGTGTCCGGTGCCGCGGCCGTCGCGCCGGCCGCCACGTCATGACACTCGATTCCTGGTGGCACCTCAAGGTCGCCCATTTCTGGCTCGCGCTGCGCCGGCGCGAGCGCGCCGCCGACGAATTGAAGAACGTGCTGGCGCAAGATCCCGCCTCCGCCCGGGCGGCGAGCGAGCTCGGTCATCTGTACGGAACTCAGGGCGACTACGCGCTGGCGGCACGCTATCTCGAGCAGGCGCGCGGACGCGCGCCGGATGATGGGGACATCGCCTTCAACCTCGGCTTCGTGCGCGAGCGCGCCGGCCAGTACGAGCCGGCGCTCGCAGCGTTCCGGGACGCGGTGCGGCTCAAGCCCTCGATCGACCGTGCATGGTTCGGCATGGGGCTTTCGCTCGCCGCCCTCGGCCGGCACGCCGAGGCGGCCGAGGCGCTCGAGGAAGCGGCGCGGCTGCAGCCGATGAATCCGCACGCGTGGTACGCCCTCGGCATGGCGTACCATGCGCTCGGCCGCGACGACAAGCTGCGCAAGGTGCTCGAGCGCCTGCGTGGATTCGACCCGAAGATGACCGCGCAGCTCGAGCGCGACACCGCACCGGGCCCGTGAGGCGGGGCCGCCGCGCATGCTGCAGCTCGTGATCATCCTGAAGGCGGTGAACGAGGTGGCGCTGATGGCGCTCCTCGGGCAGGCGGCGCTGTACGTCCTCGCCGGGTCGCGGCGCGACACCAATCCGATCTACGCGCTGCTGAAAGCGGTGACGTCGCCGGTGATGAAGCTCGCGCGGCTTCTCACGCCGCGCATCGTCCTCGACCGGCACATCGGCTTCGTCGCCCTGTTCCTGCTGCTCGTCGCGGAGGTCGCGCTGATCGCCGCGAAGGTCTACCTGGTGCTGTCGGCGACGCGCTGAGCCGCCGGGAACGCGGTTCGCGTCGATCTTGCGCAGCGCGCGCAGGACGTGGTCGTGAACGACGCGCACGCCGCGGTTTTCGCCCGCTTTCCGGGCCGGCACGTCCTTACGCCGTCAAAACCGCTGTGCTACGCTCCCCCAGCCGCGGTGCCGGGTCGCCGCTCCAACAAGAAGGAGAAACGCATGGGACTCATGCACATCGTCTGGATGATCGTCATCGGCTTCATCGTCGGCGTGGTCGCGCGCTTCGTGTATCCGGGCGCGATCGACCTCGGATTCTGGGCGACGAGCATCGTCGGCATCGTCGGCTCGCTCGTCGGCGGCGTGATCGGCGGCCTCGTCTGGCGCTCCGCGGACGGCAAGTTCCACCCCGCCGGATTCATCCTGTCCGTGGTCGGCGCCCTGATCGTGCTCTGGCTTTATTTGAACTTCATCGCGACGCGCTGAAGGCGGCGTCGCGCGGTCCCGCTATGCGAGGTCGCCGGCGGGCCCGAGAATCTGCTCGCGCAACTCGCGGTAGCGCGGGAGCTGCGGCGGGAAGATGCAGACGTACTTCACCTGCGCCGCCTGCAGGCAGCGCTGCTTGATCGTCTCGAGCTTCTGGTCGCGCGGGTCGATCACCTGGTCCGGCTCCTTCGCGTCGACGATCGCGATGATGGTCATGTCGCGGTCGCAAATCACGAAGCCGACGTGCTGGTTGGCGATCTTGCGGAAGGCGCGCAGCCGCTCCATCCCCTGCGGGCCGATCTTCACCTGCAGGACGTCGGCAAGGCGCACGCGCGCGAAGATCTCGTGGCGCGGAAACGCCGCCTTGAGCAGCAGGAAGACGACGCTCTCGGACTTCGACAGGAAGCGCGGCCGCAGCAGATACAGGCCGGGCACCTCGGCCGACGAGAGCAGGCGGGTCGTCTCGCCCTCTGTCCATTGCGCGACCGCGGTGGGGCCGTCGATTCCTACGCGCGGCCCGGCCGGCGCCTCGCGGCTGCGGCGGAGCAGCCCGACGATGATGACCGCCGCCAGCGTGACCACGGCAAAGCCGAAGATGAGACCCGAGGTCATCGGAAGCACTTGCGAGCCGCATCCCGGACGAGCGCGGCGGATGACCAATGCATAAGCGTTGCGGTTTTGGCGATTTGCGCGAGCCCGCGACTAGTCTAATGCATTTTCTCAGCGTGCAGCGACAAACCCTCGCCCGGACTGGGAAGCGCAACAGGCATTTGGCAAAAGTGCAACGAAAAAAAGCCCGCGTCGCCGCGGGCTTTTTGTGACGCAGGGGACGGACCCGCTTACATGTCCATGTCGCCCATGCCGCCCATGCCGCCACCACCGGGCATCGCCGGCTTCTCGTCCTTCGGCAGCTCGGCCACCATCGCATCGGTCGTCAGCATGAGGCTCGCCACGGACGCGGCGTTCTGCAGCGCGGTGCGGGCGACCTTGGTCGGGTCGAGCACGCCCATCTCCACGAGATCGCCGTATTCGCCGGTCTGCGCGTTCATGCCGAAGTTGCCCTTGCCTTCGACGATCTTGTTCAGCACGACCGAGGGCTCTTCACCCGCGTTGCCGACGATCTGGCGCAGCGGTTCCTCGAGCGCGCGGAGCACGATCTTGATGCCCGCTTCCTGGTCGGGGTTGTCGCCCTTCAGGTTCTTGAGGTTGGCCCGGGCACGCAGGTACGCGACGCCACCGCCCGGCACGATGCCTTCCTCGACGGCCGCACGGGTCGCGTGCAACGCGTCTTCGACGCGCGCCTTCTTTTCCTTCATTTCGACCTCGGTCGCCGCGCCGACCTTGATCACCGCCACGCCGCCGGCCAGCTTGGCCACGCGCTCCTGCAGCTTTTCCTTGTCGTAGTCGGACGTCGCTTCGTCGATCTGCTTGCGGATGTTCTTGACCCGCGCCTCGATCGCGGCCTTCTCGCCGGCGCCGTCGATGAGCGTCGTGTCTTCCTTGGCCACCTCGACGCGCTTCGCGCGGCCGAGATCCTTGAGCGAGGCGTTCTCGAGCTTGAGGCCCAGCTCTTCGGCGATGACCGTGCCGCCCGTGAGGATCGCGATGTCCTCGAGCATGGCCTTGCGGCGGTCACCGAAACCGGGCGCCTTGACTGCGACGGTCTTCAGGATGCCGCGGATGTTGTTCACGACGAGGGTGGCGAGCGCTTCGCCGTCGACGTCCTCGGCGACGATGACGAGCGGCTTGCCCGACTTCGCGACCTGCTCGAGCACCGGCAGGAGGTCGCGGATGCTGGAGATCTTCTTGTCGTGCAGCAGGATGTACGGATCCTCGAGGACGGCGACCTGCTTGTCGGGATTGTTGATGAAGTACGGCGAGATGTACCCACGGTCGAACTGCATGCCCTCGACCAGATCGAGCTCGTTCTCGAGGCCCTTGCCGTCCTCGACGGTGATGACGCCTTCCTTGCCGACCTTGTCCATCGCCTCGGCGATCGTCTTGCCGATCGACTCGTCGGCGTTCGCCGAGATCGCGCCGACCTGGGCGATTTCCTTGCTGGTCGAGCACGGCCTGCTGACCTTCTTCAGCTCCTCGACCACCGCGATGACGGCCTTGTCGATGCCGCGCTTCAGGTCCATCGGGTTCATGCCCGCCGCGACGTACTTCATGCCTTCGCTGATGATCGACTGCGCGAGGACCGTGGCCGTCGTCGTGCCGTCACCGGCGACGTCGGAGGTCTTGGACGCGACTTCCTTCACCATCTGCGCGCCCATGTTCTCGAACTTGTCCTTGAGCTCGATCTCCTTGGCGACGGAGACACCGTCCTTGGTGATCGTCGGGGAGCCGAAGCTGCGCTCGAGGACGACGTTGCGGCCCTTGGGGCCGAGGGTGACCTTGACGGCGTTGGCGAGGATGTTCACGCCATTCACCATCTTGTTGCGGACGTTTTCGCCGAAGCGAACGTCTTTGGCTGCCATATTCGTTTCTCCTGGTGCGAGTTGCGTGTGGGATGGGCGGTCAGTCGACGATGCCGATGACGTCGTCTTCGCGCATATGCAGCAGGTCCTGCCCGTCCATCTTGAATTCCTGGCCGGAGTACTTGCCGAAAAGAACCTTGTCGCCGGGCTTGACGCCCATGGCGATCAGCTTGCCGTTGTCGTCGGTCTTGCCGGGTCCCGCGTAGAGGACCTCGCCCATCGACGGCTTTTCGGCCGCCGTGTCGGGGATGACGATGCCGCCGGCAGACTTGCGCTCTTCCTCGAGTCGCTTGACGATGATCCGGTCGTGCAGGGGACGAAGTTTCATGTTAGTACTCACTCCTGAAAGGATGTTCTGCTACCGCAGCATTCATTGGGAAAAGAGCGCCGAGCGGCGAGTGCCGGGGTTTACGGCCGCACCGGTAACGCCTGTTAGCACTCCACTCTGGCGAGTGCTAATGATACGGCTCCGGCCAAGGCATTTCAAGGGTTTGCGGCGCCTTTCTGCGAACGTCGAAGGCGCGGCGGCGCGGACCGGCCCCCGCCCGATATCATGTGGCCCCTCCCGCCCCGACGGGCCAACCCCGGCCTCACCCATGCGAAAGCGCTTCATCCGCCTCTCCCTCGTCCTGTCCCTGGCGGTCGCCACGCCCCCCGGCATTGCCCAGCAGGCGCCGCCGCACATGCATCCGCCTTCGGCCGCGGCTGGCGAGGAGCACATGGCGCCTGCGCCGGATGAACGGGAGCTCGTGCGGTTTCCGGTGCCGCTTCGTGCGCACACGCTCGCCAACATGCGCGACCACCTGCAAACGCTGGCCGAGATCCAGGAATTGCTGGGCGCGGGCCGCCTCGAGGCGGCGGGCGACCTCGCCGAGCAGCGGCTCGGCATGTCGTCTCTGCCGCTTCATGGGGCCGCCGACGTGGCGCCCTACATGCCGAAGGGCATGCAGGACGCGGGCACCGCGATGCACCGCGCGGCCAGTCAGTTCGCGATCGCGACACGCGACGCTTCGGTGAGCGGAGACGCGAAGGCGCCGATGGCCGCGCTCGCGCGGGTGACGGCGACATGCGTTTCGTGTCACGCGAAGTACCGCTTGGAGTGAGGCTCGGCGCGCGCTTCGGCCGTGGCCGCGCATCGCGCCGGCGTTGCCGGGCAGCGGGGAAGATGCGCGGAGCGCGACCGGGGTAATGGAGCGCGGAGCGCATCTTCGCCGCTGCCCCCGGCGAGAGCCTTCGCATGCGGTGCACGTAGACCACCGAGCCCGCCAGCGGCCTTTTACCGCGCATCGCGCCGGCATTGCCAGGCAGCGGGGAAGATGCGCGGAGCGCGACTGGGCTAATGGAG
>JBLMWW010000100.1:0-6689 GCA_050257435.1 Rudaea sp. | reverse complement strand
GCTCTTCGAAGCCGGGCCGAATTACGTCGGGCATGAGCTGATGGTTCCGCAAGCTGGCGACTATCACACGCTGAAATGGGCCGACGACGCCTGGATGCTGGTGCGGAGCGCGAGCGGCGTCGAGCTGCTCTCGAACGTGTGCCGCCACCGCCAGGCGATCATGCTCGCCGGCCGCGGCAACGCGCAGAACATCGTCTGCCCGGTGCACCGCTGGACCTACGACCTCAAGGGTCAGCTCCTCGGCGCGCCGCACTTCGCCGACAAGCCGTGCCTCAACCTCGGCCGCTCGCCGCTCTCGAACTGGAACGGCCTGCTCTTCGACGGGAAGCGCGACGTGCGCGCGGATCTCGCGGGGCTCGGCGTCCGCGACTTCGATTTCTCGAACCACGTGCTCGACCGGGTCGAGATCCACGAGTGCAACTACAATTGGAAGTCCTTCATCGAGGTCTACCTCGAGGACTACCACGTCGTGCCGTTTCACCCCGGCCTGGGCGCGTTCGTCACCTGCGACGACCTCAGGTGGGAGTTCGCGCCGTGGGCATCGCTGCAGACGGTCGGCATCTCGAGCCTCGCCAAGGCGGGCACGAAGACCTACGAGCGCTGGCACAAGGCGGTGCTCGATTACTACCGCGGCGAGAAGCCCAGGCACGGCGCGATCTGGCTCACCTACTACCCGAACGTGATGCTCGAGTGGTACCCGCACGTGCTCGTCATCAGCACGCTCTATCCGCGCGGGGTGGACAAGACGACCAACGTCGTCGAGTTCTACTACCCCGAGGACATCGCCCTCTTCGAGCGGGAGTTCGTCGAGGCCGAGCAGGCGGCGTACCTCGAGACGGCGAAGGAGGACGACGAGATCGCCGAGCGGATGGACGCGGGGCGCAAGGCGCTCTTCGCGCAGGGACGCAGCGAAACGGGCCCTTACCAGTCGCCGATGGAAGATGGCATGCAGCATTTCCACGAGTTCTACCGGCGCGAGATGGAGCCGCATCTCGCCGGCCTGGGAGCCTGACGTGCCGCGTGCCGGACGCACGTCCGGGCGTGCCGCTTCCGCCACGACGGTGGAAATGCACGCCTACGGGACGCTGATCTCGACGGAGGAGCTGGCGGCACGGCTGGCCGATCCGTCGTTGGTGATCGTCGACACGCGCCACGAGCTCACGCAGCCCGCTTGGGGCGAGGAGGCGTACGCGAAATCGCACCTCCCCGGGGCGCGCTTCGCGCATCTCGACCGCGACCTCTCCGCGGCGCTCACGGGCCGCAACGGGCGCCATCCGCTGCCCACGCCCGAGGCGGCGTCGGCCTTCTTCGGCAGCCTCGGCATCGATTCGTCGACACAGGTCGTCGCCTACGATCAGGGCAACGGGCACTTCGCGTCGCGGCTGTGGTGGATGCTGCGCTGGCTCGGCCACGACCGGGTGGCGGTCCTCGACGGCGGTTTCGCGAAATGGCAGCGCGAGGGTCGCGCCGTGACCGCGGAGCGGCCGAAGATCGAGGCGACCCGCTTCGTGCCGTCGCACGTGCGCCCCACCGTCAATGCGGCCGGCATCGCGGCGAGCCTTCCGCGCCACGATCTGCTGCTGCTCGACGCGCGCGCGGCCGAGCGGTACCGAGGCGAGGTCGAGCCGTTCGATCCCGTGGCGGGCCACATCCCCGGCGCGCTCAATCGTCCCTACGCCCGCAACGTCGCGGCCGACGGGACGTTTCGCCCCGCGCGCGAATTGCGCAGCGAGTTCGAAGCGATGCTGCACGGTCGCTCGGCCGACGACGTCGTTCACTACTGCGGCTCCGGGGTCAGCGCCTGCCACAACCTGCTCGCCATGACGATCGCCGGGTATCCGCTGACGCGGCTTTATCCGGGCTCGTGGAGCGAGTGGTGCGCCGATCCCGCACGACCCGTGGCGAAGGGGCAGGTCTAGGCGTCATCGCTTCGCCGCCGCGGACGTCAACCGCTGCCGGGCCCCACGCGTTTGAGCGAACGTTGAACTTCTGGAGGCCGGCCCGCGTACAATGGCGCCGACACGCCGTCGATCGCGGATGTGCGCGGGCGTGCCCTCATGTCGCCCCAAGGGAGTCGCGATGTGCCGAACCTGCGTTAACGCCGATCGCACCGCGCAACAGCCGCGAGCCCGTCCTCGCCGCTCACGGGTCCATGCTGCGCTCGGCGTCGTGGCGGGGGCGCTGGTCCTTCTGTGCGCGGCCGACACCGCGTGGGCCGTGCCCGCATTCAATCGCCAGACGGGCCAGAACTGCATGGCGTGCCACGCCGGCGGGCAGTTCCCCGAGCTCACGCCCTACGGACGGCTCTTCAAGCTCACGGGCTACACGCTCGGCAGCCGCGCCCTTCCCCTGTCGGTGATGGCGGTCGAGGGATACACGCGCACCGAGCACACGGCCGGGCAGGACCCGGCCAATTTCCCGAAGAACGGCGCGGCCGCCTTCCAGGGAGGCAGCGTGTTCCTGGCGGGCAAGATCACCGACAACCTCGGCATGTTCGCGCAGATCACGTACGACAACTATGCGCAGCAGAACGACCAGGGCGAGTTCGTCGGGCATTCGGGCAGCGACAACATGGACTTTCGCTGGGCCGACCGATGGATCGACGCTCACCGCGACCTGATCGTCGGCGCATCGCTCAACAACAATCCGAGCGTCCAGGATCCCTGGAACAGCACGCCCGCATGGGCGTACCCGTACCTCCAGAGTTCGTTTCAGGTCGCGCCCATCACCGACGGGCCGCTGCTCGCCGGCGGCCTTGCCCAGCAGGTCGCCGGAGCGGGCGCGTACGTCTTCTGGAATCGGACGCTCTACGCCGAGGCGTCGCTGTACCAGACGGCGAACGGCATCTGGTCGTTCATGAGCCAGGGGACGGGGAATGCCGATCAGACGAAGCTCAAGGGCGGCAACCCCTATTGGCGCGTGGCGCTTTCACATGACTGGGGGCCGCACAGCGCCATGGTTGGAGTGTTCGGGCTCGACGCGCGCGTCTACCCCGACAACGACGACCCGACGGGCGAGACGAGCCACTATCGCGACGTCGGCGTCGACGGCGAGTATCAGTACCTCCTCGACCCCCACGCGGTGACCGCGACGCTGAGCTACATTCACGAGAAGACGAACTGGGCATCGCCGCTGGTCGACGAAGGCGCAGTCTCCAATGCGAGCGACACGCTCAACGCGTTCAAGGCGAAGGCCAGCTACGTCTACGACGCCCGCTACGGCGCGAGCCTCACCTATTTCAGGATCGGCGGTTCCACCGATGCCGCGCTTTACGGCGGCGGCGTCGACGAGACCGGCGCGCCGCTCGGCGAGCCGGTCACCGGCGACCTCGCGGGCGAACCGGATACGAGAGGCGTCATCGGCGAGGTTTTCTGGACGCCGCTGCAGTGGGTACGCGTCGGCGCCCAATACTGGGCCTACAGCCGCTTCAACGGCGCGTCGAGCAACTACGACGGCTTCGGCCGCCGCGCGCGCGACAACAACACGCTGTTCGTCTACGTCTGGGGTGCTTACTGATGAATACCGCGCAGCGCTTGGCGTCGCCTGGACCGGCGCTCGGACGCCCGCGCCGCGTTAACGACGCGGCCCCGACGTTCGCCCGCGTCGTCGCGGTGGCAGCCGCCGCGGGATTGGCGCTCGGCGGGTGTTCCACCCTCGAGCGCTCGCGGGACGTCGGCAATCCCGCCGTTCCGGGCAAAACCCTCGCGCTGCAGGTCTGCTCGAATTGCCACGGCGTCGACGGCAATTCGACGTCACCCAACTTCCCGCGGCTCGCGGCGCAGCAGGAGCCCTACCTCGTCCTGCAGCTGGAGTCGTTTCGTGCGCACGATCGGCGCGACCCCGCCGGGTTCGAGTACATGTGGGGCCTGAGCCGCAAGCTGACCGATGCGCAGATCGCCGGCATCGCGTCCTACTTCCACGATCAGGCGCCCGCCCCCAATCCGGCGGGCAGCGGCCCCGAAGCCTCAACGGGCAAAGCGATCTTCCAGACCGGATTGCCGGAACAGCACGTGCCCGCGTGCGCGAGCTGCCACGGCGAGAACGGCGAGGGGCACGACCAGTTCCCGCGCCTCGCGGGCCAACACGCCGACTACGTGAAAAAGCAGCTGCTCGTCTTCCAGCGCACCGACGAACGCCCCGAAGGCGCGGTCATGAAGGTCGTCGCGCACGAGCTGCGGCCACCGCAGATCGCCGCCGTTGCGGACTACGTGCAGGGGATCGCGACGCGGTAGCCAGGACGGCGGCACCGCCGCTGCCGCTTACGTCGTTCATCGACGCCGACGCTCGTTCGCGCATGCGATTGCCCGTCGCACGCGCTGCGCGACACGATACTGGAGTCCTTCAGTCGAGATCGGGCCAGGCTTCGTCGCCTCGCGCGAGCGGCCACGTCGCGAGCATCGTGTAGCGCGCACCCTCCGCGCGCGTATCGGACGCCACGAGGGCGACGCGCTCGATGCCCCACGGGTAGGGGCCGACGTCGCCGCGCACGAACGGGCCATGGCATTTGCGGGCAATCGTCAGGTGCGGATGAAAGGGCCGCTCGTCGTACGGCACGCGGTTCGCGCGCAGATTCGCGGCCAGCGAATGCGCGAGCATGCCGAGGGTGGCGGGCGCCGACGAAGGCGCGACCCATGCGACCCCCGACCGACGAAAGCCGCCCTGCCGATCGAGCATGACGCGCATCGCCTCGCCTTCGAGGGCGGCGCCGGCGGCGAGGAGTGCATCCAATCGCGCGCGCGGCCACGCGCCGACGAAGGCGAGCGTCAGGTGAATGTTGTCGGCGGGCACCGGGCGACCGTGAAGACGCCGCGCGCGCTCGCGGCCGAGCTCCGCGAGCGCATCCCGCAGTTCCGCGGGCGGGACGAGCGCGAAGAACACGCGCAGCGTCGCGGTGTCGGAAACTGCGCGCTCCGGCGTTTCATCCGATCCTGGCATCGCCCTCGCCCGTGGCCCGTTGGCCGTATTCAAGCAAGAAAACGCCGCGCCGTCCCCAGGGGACAGCGCGGCGTCGGGTACGGACGAACGTGCGGGGGTCAGCCGTTCGCGACGTGCAGCGTGCGCTCCTTGTCGAAGAACTGCTCGTCCTCGGTCGAGCCCTTGAGCGCCGTGGTCGACGCCTGGCTGCCCTGCACCGTCTGCGTCACCGCGTCGAAGTAGCCGGTGCCCACTTCGCGCTGGTGCTTGACGGCGGTGAAGCCCTGCCCGACCGCTGCGAACTCCGCCTCCTGCAACTCGACGAACGCAGCCATGTTCTGGCGCGCGTAACCGTGCGCGAGATGAAACATCGAGTAGTTGAGGCTGTGGAAGCCCGCGAGCGTGATGAACTGGAACCTGTAGCCCATCGCGCCGAGTTCGCGCTGGAAGCGCGCGATCGTCGCGTCGTCGAGGTTCTTCTTCCAGTTGAACGACGGCGAGCAGTTGTAGGCGAGCATCTTGTCGGGGAACTTCGCGTGGATCGCGTCGGCGAACGCCTTCGCGAACGCGAGATCCGGCTTGCCCGTCTCGCACCAGATGAGATCGGCGTAGCGCGCATACGCGAGGCCGCGCGCGATCGCCTGCTCGAGGCCGTTGCGCGTCCGGTAGAACCCCTCGGCCGTGCGCTCACCGGTGCAGAACGGCCGGTCGTTCTCGTCGATGTCCGACGTGAGGAGGTCGGCCGCCTCGGCATCGGTGCGCGCGAGAAGGATCGTCGGCACGCCGAGGCAGTCGGCCGCGAGGCGCGCGGCGACCAGCTTCTCGACCGCCTCGCGCGTGGGCACGAGCACCTTGCCGCCCATGTGGCCGCACTTCTTGACCGAGGCGAGCTGATCCTCGAAGTGCACGCCGGCGGCGCCCGCCTCGATCATCGCCTTCATCAGCTCGAACGCGTTCAGCACGCCGCCGAAGCCGGCCTCGGCGTCGGCGACGATCGGCGCGAAATAGTCGAGGTCGTCGCGGCCTTCGGCGTGCGCGATCTGGTCGGCGCGGATGAACGTGTTGTTGATTCGGCGCACGACCGCCGGAACGGAATTCACCGGGTAGAGCGACTGGTCGGGATACATCTCGCCGGCGACGTTGGCGTCCGCCGCGACCTGCCAGCCGGAGAGGTAGATCGCCTTCAGCCCGGCCTTCACCTGCTGCAGCGCCTGGTTGCCCGTCAGCGCGCCGAGGGTGTTGACGAACGGCTCGTCCTGCATGAGCTTCCACAGCTTTTCCGCGCCGCGTCGCGCGAGCGTGTGCTCGATGTGCAGGGAGCCGCGCAGCCGCACGACGTCCTCCGCCGTGTAGCCGCGCTCGACGCCCTTCCAGCGCGGATTTTCCGCCCAGTCCTTCTTGAGCCTTGCGGCTTCGAGATCGTAGTTCATGACTGCTCCCATCGTCGTCCATGCCGGCACGCGAACGGCGCCCGGCGTTCTGTCGGGTCTCCGCGCAACGCGCGCGGGGTCCAAGCGGGCCGCACGGCACGCCGGCCGCACGTCCCGCGACACGGATCGGTGGGGATCGCCCGCCGGATCTGTCGGGCATGGATGGGGGTAGCCCTTGCCCTCGTGCACGCCGCGCCATCTGGCGCGAGCGCAATTGCACGGTAGCAGAGCGCGCCGGTCATTTCAAGCGTTTTGCGCGCCGCAGAACGTTTTTTGTCTAAAATAATCAATCTGTTAGAAAGCGTTTCCACGATACGGAAAGAATCGCGAAGTTCTATGCGGATG
>JBLMWW010000099.1:0-3808 GCA_050257435.1 Rudaea sp. | reverse complement strand
GCACGACCAGCGCGATCGCCGCGAGGACGACGCGGATCGCGACGTCGGTCGCGCGCCTGTCGGCGAAGCGCGCCTGCAGGCTGAAGGTGATGCCGATGGTCGAGATGCCGATGAGCAGCGCAGCGGCGAGCTGCGCGAGGCCCGGCTTGATCACGAGCTCGGGATGCACGAAGACGCCCGCCATGAGCGTGAAGAGCGACACGCAAATCTGCACCGAGCGCCACAGCGTCACGTAGAAGGAGGTGTTCGCGATCTTCGATGTGATCGCCGCGGTGACCGAGGTGGGCGGCGTCAGCTCGCCGAACACCGCGAGGAAGAACGCGAAGAAGTGCACCACCCACGGATTGACGCCGATCTTGATGAACGGCGGCACGATCACGATCGCGACCAGGATGTAGGTCGGCGCCGGCGGCAGCCCCATACCGAGCACCGCGCCGAAGATGAACGCCATGGCGACCATCGCGAACATGTTGACGCCGGCCGCGTCGATCAGCAGCGAGCCGAGCTTGGTCGGCACCCCGGTGATCACCAGCGCGCCGGTCATGATCGACAGGGTGGCGAGCAGCAGCGCGATGTCGGTGATCATGTCGATGTACGCGTCGAGGAAACGGCGCAAAGGCGCGACGAACTCGCGGATCGACCAGCGCCCGGGGCGCGCAAGCGACGCCAGATGGATGACGACCAGCGCGGCGCCAACGGCGTAGAACATGTAAAGCGCCGCGAACATCGGTGCGAGGAAGATCGTCGCCATGAGCGTGACCAGGCCGCCGACCACCGCGACGAATGCGCCCAGGTTGACCTTGTCGCGCCACCCGAGCGGCTCGGCGCGCAGGTCGGCGACCATGTGGGCGCGGTGCTTCACGCCGAGCAGATAGACCGAGACCGCGACCGTGATGTAGTAGATGAACGCCGGCACCCAGCCGCGCGCGACGACGTCGAAGTAGTCGACGCCGAGAAACTCCGCCATGAGGAACGCGGCGATGCCCATCACGGGCGGCATCAGCTGACCGCCCATGGACGAGGCGTTTTCGATCGCCGCGGCAGTCGCGGGCGGCAGGCCCGCATTGATCATCGCGGGAATCGTGGCCGAGCCGACGGTGATCGAGTTGGCCGCGCCGCTGCCGCTCACCGTCCCGATCGCCATCGAGCCGATCACGGCCGACTGCGGAATGGCGTGCGGCGAGCGGATGGCGACGCGCTTGGTCGCGCGCAGCAGCGAGTCAATGCAGCCGAAGCCCTGCAGGAGGCTGAGCACCAGCAGGAACGAGCCGATCACGGTGAGCGCGATCTGCGGCAGGCGCGAGAAGATGCCGGTGGCCATCTCGACGCTGCTCGCGGTGATGACGCGGTGCCAGGGCAGTCCCGCGTGGTAGAACATGCCGGGCACCATGTAACCGTACACGGCGTACAGGATGAAGATGACATTCAAGACGAACAGCGGCATGTGGCGCTTGCGCGCATACTCGATGACGAGCAGCGTCATCACGCCTCCGGTCGTGACGTCGGCGGCGTTCCACATTCCGGCGCGCTCCTCGCCCAGCGCGACGTAGTTCGTCTTCATGTACCAGGCGCAATACAGCGCGAAGCCGCAATACGCCGCGGCGATCGCGTAGTTGGCGAGCCGTGGCAGGCTGGGATAGAGATCGTCCTGGCGCAGCGAGTGCAACGTGAACAGCGCGAAGGTGACCGGAATCATCGTCATGGCGAGCAGCGTCGGCCCGCCGGAGCCCGTCCAGTAGTAGACGAGCATGTACCCCAGGTATGTCAGCGACGCGCAGTAGTACAGGACGTCGACCGCGACAGGCGGTCGACGCCCGAGTGCGCTACGCGCCATGCCTGTCGGCCCAGGCGGTCGCTGTTACCACTTGGCGACGTTGGAATCCCACTTGCTGTCCCATACGCCGCGCGCCTTCATGTACTTGGCAAGGCCGGGATGGATCGGCACGAGATTCCACGTCGATTCGAGCGCTTCCTTCTCGAAGGCCGCCATGCGCCCGCCGCTGATCTGCTTGAAGCTCGGATCGCCCTTCGCGAGCTCGTCGGCGTGCTGCTCGATGACGAGCAGCATCTTGTACATCTCGTCCTCCGACAGGATCGGGCCGAGGTCGAAGCCCCAGTAGAAGGGCAGCAGCGTCACCTTGTCGGCGTAGATGTTCTGCTTGTGGAAGTTGGCCGCGGGAACCTGCTCCACCTTGAAGCCGGCGGCCTTCAGCTTGGCGACCTCGTCCGGGCTCGGGTTGAGCGCCGCCCAGTCGACCGCGAGCGAGGCCTCGGCGATCCACGGCGCCGGGGTTTCGCCTCCCGCGGCGTAGATCGTCATGCCCTTGATCGCGCCGGAGTTGAGCTGCGAGCCGGCGGTGGCCAAGTCCACCTGCTGATAGATGTGGTGCACGCCGACCGCGGCCATCGCGTTTTCGAGGTGCTTGCGCGTGTCGAACGGCAGCGGGCCGGTGTACACCGGCTTGCCGGTCAGATCTTCCCACTTCTTGATCTTGTCGCGGTCGGTCGCCTTGATCGCGAGGCCGACGTCGAGCGTGTAGCACCAGAACGACTGGATCGGCTGGTGCTTGACGTTCGGCCGGAAGCCCTTGAAGCGGCCGTTGTCGGCCTTGAACTCCTTGAGCGCCACGTCCGAGCCGTAATAGCCGTCGAAATCGCCGACCGCGTAGCCTTTCACCGTCGCGACGGCGCCCGGCGTCGGCAGCACGGTGATGCGGTACTGCGGCAGCGCCTTGTTGAGCACGTTGGCCAGCACGACGAGCGCCTTGCCTCCCGCCGAGCCGACGGGACCGGTGCCCCAGCGGATGTCCTTGGGCGCTGCGTGGGCGACGGCCGCGGCGCCGAGCAGCGACGCGAGCGCAATGCGCGCGAAGATACGCTTGTACATCTTTTTATCCCTCCTCCTTGAGAAGCGGGGCATTCTCTCTTGCCCCCGACGGATTGGCAACGCGGTTCGCGCGCGAGACGAACCTCCTAGAACTCGAAGCCGAGCCGCGCGCGTAAGGCGTGCGTCAGCTGTCCGCCTAGCAGCGCGACGAGCCGGCGCGCGAGCTCGGCGGACTCGGCTCGCGCGCACACCGCGGCCGTATAAGTTGTCGCGAGCTCGAATTCGGCGGGCAATGCGCCGGCGAGCGTCACGCCCGGCGTGATCACGATCTCGGTGATCTGGGTGCAACCGAGCATTCCTCGGCCGGCGGCACGCGACATCGCGCCCATCGCCGCGGCGCCGCTCGCGTGCGGACGCAGGCGATCCGCGAGCGATTCGCGCAGGCCCAGACGATCGAGCACCTTGGCGAAGTGAATGCCGGCGGTGGCGCGCACTGGATCGGGAAAGTAGATCTCGCGCGCGCCGATGAGCGCGGCGCGCAGGCCCTGCGCGCTCGAGACGTCGGGAACCGGGTCGCCGTCCTTCACGGCCACGCCGGTGCGCACGCGTCCGAGGTCGACGCGGGTGTCGGACAGCACGTGCCCCGCGGCGGCGAGCTCGTCGACCAGCGCGCGCGTGAGGATGACGAGGTCGGCCGGCTCGCCCGCGAGCAGCCTGTCCTTCATGCCGCCCACCGGGCCGAAGCTGCCGACGATCTCCGCGCCCGTTTCAGTCCTGAATTGCGCGGCGAGCGCGTCGATCACGCCGTGCGCCGCTCCCCCGCTCAGCAGCCTGAGCTTCGATGCCGTCATGCGTTCATTTCCTCCCTGCGGCGCTTCTAGCACGAGCGGCTCGGACGGGTCCATGTCCGCCGTCACGCGCGATCCGATCGGTGTAGGCTTGCCGGCTCGTCATGGGCTACCTCGTTCTCGTGCGCCACGG
>JBLMWW010000098.1:0-8370 GCA_050257435.1 Rudaea sp. | reverse complement strand
AGCGCGATCATGGCCGCCGCGCAAGCCGTGTTCAACGAGGACTTCAGCGATCGTGTCCTCCCCTTTGGCAGCGCCGCAGCGATTTCGTATGCCGACATAGCGGCCGCGCGACATCGTGCAGACCTTCCGATCTCGAGCTTCGACGCACAGATAGCGGCGATCGCCCATTCCGCGGGCGCCACCGTCGCCACCCGGAACACCAGGGATTTCGATCGCTGCGGGATCGTCGTCGTCAACCCCTGGAAGGGCTGACCGCGATCCGCCGGATATTCCGGATCGGCGACCAAACGGGGTCGGAGCAAAACGGCGGGTCTTGCCTTTTTCCCCGACCCCCAAGCTTCAGCGCACGCCGAGCCGCTGCCGCGCGCGCGTCGCCGCGTCCGTCTTGGGATATTTCGAGATGAGCTCCTCCAGCGTCCTGCGCGATGCGGCGTTGTCGCCCATGTCGGCCTGGGCCGACGCGATGTTGAGCAGCGCATCGGGCGCCTTGCCGCTGTCCGGATAGTCCTTCAGCAGCTGTCGCTGCGTGGCGATCGAGCCGCGGTAGTCGCGCCGCGCGTACTGCGCATTGCCGACCCAGTACTGCGCCGAAGGCGCGAGCGGGCTCCGCGGAAACGTCTTGAGAAACGCGTTGAACGCGGTGATCGCGCCCGCGTAGTCGCCGCGCTTGAACTGGTCGAGCGCGGCGTCGTAGGCGCGCTGCTCCGCGACCCCGTCCGCGGGCGAGCGCGACGGCGGCGGCACCGCCGCGACCGGACCGGGCGGGCCGGTCATTGCGCCGGGCGCACCCGGGCCGTCGGTTGGCGCACCTGGCGGCACGCCGGGCGGCGCGCCCGTGGCGCCGGCCGCCTGCGCCGCGGCATGCGCCGCCTCGGCCTGCGCGGCCGCGGCCGACTCGATCTTGCGCAGCCGCGTGTCGAGATCGACGTAGAGATCGCGCTGGCGCTTTTGCGCCTGCTCGAGCTCGTAGGTGACGACCTCGATCTGGCCGCGCAGCTTCGCGACGTCGGACTGCAGGAGCTGCATCTGATTCGCGAGATCGGCGAGCCCCTGCCCCTTCATCTGCTGCTCGAGCGCCGTCAGCCGATCCTCGATCTGGCGCTGCAGTTGCGACAGCCGCAGGTTGGTCGACTCAATGCGCCGGCGCGCCTCGTCGTCCTCGAAGAACGCCGCGGAGGCGGCGTGCGCGGTGAGCACGCACGCCACACCGACCAGCACCGCGACGCGCGCGCGCGTCACGATTGCGCTGCCTGGCCCGCCTTTGCTGCGCAGGCGATCGTCACTCGCCCGCATACACGATATCGTCGCGGCGGTTCTCCGCCCACGCCGATTCGTCGTGCCCCGAGTTCTTCGGCCGCTCCTCGCCGAAGCTCACGGTTTCGATCTGGTTGTCGGTCGCGCCGAGGAGCAGCATCATGCGCTTCACCGCGTCGGCGCGCTTCTGGCCGAGCGCGATGTTGTACTCGCGCGAGCCGCGCTCGTCGGTGTTGCCCTGGATCGTCATCCGCGCGTTGCGGTTCTGCTGCAGGTAGCGCGCGTGCGCTTCGACCAGCGGCCTGAATTCGTCCTTGACGACGAAGCTGTCGAAGTCGAAATAGATGCTGCGCTTCGAGAGGATGCTGTTCGGGTCGCGCAGCGCGGCAGCGCCTTGCGCGCCGCCGAGCTGCGAGCCGGTCACGCCACCGGATTGCGCGCCGCCGGTCTCCGCGCCGGCGCCGCCGGGCGCCGTCGCCCCCGCCGTGCCGCGGTCCTCCACCGGGGCTTCCGTCGTCGGCGTCGTCGAGCAACCGGCCACTGCCACCGCGATGATCGCGACCAAAAGAATATTGCGCATGCCTCCTCCTGCAGGGGTGTCGGGCACGCCGCGACCGGGCGCGCGTGCGACGGGATGGAATTTCATGACCGAGGGAACGGTCCCCACGCGGGCTCGCGCACGTCGGCCGCAGGCGCGACGAGCCGCTGCTTCACGCGACCGTCGATGGACACGGCGGCGAGGATGCCGCGCCCTCCTTCGCTCGCATAGATCACCATCTTGCCGTTCGGTGCGACGCTCGGGCTCTCGTCGTTCGGACCGGAGGTCAGCACCTGCACCTGGCGCGTCGCGTAATCGAGCGTCGCGACCTGGAAGCGCCCGCCGTCGCGGCGCACGAACACGATGCCCTTCCCGTCGGGCAGCGGCCGGGGCGACACGTTGTAGTTGCCGTCGAACGTCAGGCGCTCGATCTGCCCGCCGAGCAGGCTCACGCGGTAGATCTGCGGCGTGCCGCCGCGATCGGACGTGAACACGAGCGACTGCCCGTCGGGCGTGAACATCGCCTCGGTGTCGATCGCCTGTGACGTGAGCACGCGGGTCACCCCGCTGCCGTCCGGATTCATCAGGTAGACCTGCGAGCCGCCGTCCTTGGTCAGCGTCACCGCGAGCTTGCGCCCGTCGGGCGACCATGCGGGCGAGGAGTTGCTGCCGCGGAAGTTCGCGACCGCATGCCGCACGCCGGTATCGAGCGACTGCACGTAGACGACCGGCTTCTTGTTCTCGAACGACACGTAGGCGAGGCGCGAGCCGTCGGGCGACCAGCGCGGCGACAGCAGCGGCTCGTTCGAGGCGACGATCGACTGCGGGGCGTAGCCGTCGGCGTCGGCGACCAGGAGCTGATAACGCGAGCCCTGCTTGGTGATGTAGGCGATGCGCGTCGAGAACACGCCGCGGTCGCCGGTCAGCTTCTCGTAGATGATGTCGGCGATCTTGTGCGCCGTGATGCGGAACTGCTGCGGCGCGACGGCGAACGACATGGCCACGAGCGTCGTCTGCTTTACCGCGTCGACGAGGGCGAAGCGCACGTCGACACGGCCATCGGGGAGCGGGAGCATCGAGCCGACGACGACGGCGTCGGCATTGCGCGACCGCCACACGTTGAAGCGCACGTCCTCCGCCCGCGAGGGACGCGGCACGACGCCCGAGGGGTCGACGAGACGGAACAGCCCCGACCGCGAGAGGTCGGCGCCGACGATGCCGGTGATGCCGAGGGGCCACGTCGCCTCGGCCTCGAAGGGCACGACCGCGATCGGTATCTGCGTGCCGGCGCCGCCCAGGATCTCGATCGACAGTTGCGCGCGCGCGACTTGGCTGCCGAGCGGCAACAGGCAAAGCGCGCCAATGGCGAGGCAACGACGAAGCAACGGGATCATCGAGCGAGGGTCAACGGAGGAGCGAACGGAGTCGCGGCGTCGTGCGCCCGCGAGGCGATGCGCGCGCCAAAGCGGGCGCGATGCACGCCATTATAACGACGATGGTATCGATCCGGATGACGGCGGGGCTTCGATGATCGCCGATGAACGCCGGCGGCGGCGCCGCGGCTCCATGAGGGAAGGCATCTCGCGTCCTGGGATGGCCCCGCGGCGCTCAATGCGCCGCGACCGTCGTTTGGAAGCCGAAGGCTTGCGTGATGCGCTCGCCGACGCGCCGCGCCTCGCTCAGATCGGGGTAGGGTCCGATGTACACGCGATAGAGTCCGCCCGCCTGTCGAATCCTCGCTTCGACCTGCGCCGTCGCGAGTTGGTTCTGCGCGCGCGCGAGGAACGCCTGCGCGTTCGGATAGCTCGCGAATGCGCCGAGTTGTACCGAATAGCCGCCGTTCTGGCTCGTGACGGGCGCCGCCACGGCGTCCATCGCGGGTATTTCCGACGCGGGCGCGAGCCGGCCTTCGACCGGCGACGCCGACGCGACGAGCGCGAGCGGCGGCTGCGCCGCCTGCGCCGTCTGCGCGATGGCGTCGGGCAGGATCGCCTGCACGTCGACTTCGCCGCTGCCGTTTTGCGCGATGCCGATGCGGTGCGCCGCTGCGTACGAGAGGTCGATGATGCGGTCATGGAGGAACGGCCCGCGATCGTTGACGCGCACCACGACGCTCCGGCCGTTCGCGACGTTGGTGACGCGTGCGTAGGACGGCAGCGGCAGTGTCGGGTGCGCGGCGGTCATCGCGTACATGTCGTAGACCTCGCCGGTCGACGTCTTCTGCCCGTGGAATTTGCGCCCGTACCACGACGCGATGCCGCGCTCGCGATACGGCACGAGCGCCGTTGCCGGCACGTACTCGCGGCCGAGCACGGCGTAGGGACGATTCGCCGAACGCGACAGCGGCTCGACACGCGGCACGGCGTCGGGAATCGAATCGAGATTCGCCGGCGGGGAAAGTCCCGGGCCGTCGTCCAGATAGTATTTGCTCGTTGGCGATGGCGTGGACGCGGGTGCGGGCTTGCCGAAGCGTGATGGACCGCCCGCGCACGCGGCGAGCAACAGCGCAACGGCAAGGAGCGGATAGCGGCGCGGCATCGACAAGGCGCGGATTCCCCGCGCGAATCTACCACTTACGGCCCGCGTCGTGGCACGCGTCTTCGAAACGCGAGAGCGCAAATGGCAAGTTACGTCTTCGCATGGAATCCGCGCCTGTGGGGCTGGCCCGAGCGTGCCCGCGAGCAGCGGCGCATCGACGTGCGCGGCCATGCGGACATCGAGTGGGCGTGCGGGCGCACCCGCGCCATCGAGCCCGGGTCGCGGGCGTTCTTCGTGCGCCTCGGCGTCCCGCCCAAGGGACTGATTGGCGCGGGCTACGTGTTGTGCGAGCCGTGGGAGGACGCGCACTGGCTCGCAGACAAGGCCGCCGCCGGCGTGCGCACCCACTACCTGCGGCTGCGCCTCGACGCGCTGTTCGAGGCGCCGTTGATCTCGCTCGACGAGCTCACGCGCCCGCCGTTTGGCCGGTTTCGCTGGGCGGTGCGGCAATCGGGGACGCGGCTGCCGTCGTCGATCGGCGAGGCGCTCGAGCCGTGGTGGGAAGCGCGCGTCGCCGATGCCCGCACCGTGCGCGCGCCGCCGCGCGGCCGCGGGACAGCCTCCGGTCAAAGGCGCGAGCGCGTCGCGCGAACCCGCCGGTGAGCGCGACCGGGCTCCGGCGATCGAATGGTTGTGGCGTTCGCTGGATCCGACGACGCACTCGACTATGGGAATGTCCAACACGTGTCAGACACGCCGGCCATGCTTCGTGCTCGTCACGGAGTGGGTGCTCACCGCACCGGCCGAGCGCATCTGGGATGCGCTGACCGCGCCGGACGAGTGGCCGCGCTGGTGGAGGTACGTGGAGCGCGTCGACCTCGTGCAGAGGGGCGATCGCGACGGCATCGGTGCCGTTCACCGCTATACGTGGACGAGCCGGCTGCCTTACCGGCTGACGTTCGACATGACCACGCGCACGCTCGCGCCACCGCACGCCATCGAAGGCGTCGCCTCCGGCGACCTCGAAGGCGTGGGGCGCTGGTCGCTATCCGCCCGACGACGCGCGGTGCACGTTTGCTACGACTGGCGCGTGACGCCCGGCAAGCCGTGGATGCGACGGCTTGCCCCACTGTTCGCGCCGGTCTTCGCCTGGAACCACGATCAGGTCATGGCCGCGGGCGGGCGCGGGCTCGCGCACCACTTGGGCGTACCATTGCTCGCGCATCGACGGCTCTCCGCACGACGGACCGGCGCCGCTATTTCAATGTGAAACGGAGGGAAAGCATGGGCAACGACGATCGGCATCCGGGAAGCTGCTTCTGCGGCGCCGTCGAGTTCTCGGTCAAGGGCGACCCCGTCGCGATGGGCTACTGTCATTGCGACTCGTGCCGGCATTGGTCGGCCGGGCCCGTCAACGCGTTCACGCTATGGAACCCCGACGCCGTCAGCGTGACCAAAGGGGCCGAGAGCGTCGGCACGTACGCGAAGACGAAGGCGAGCGAGCGGAGCTGGTGCACGAAGTGCGGCGGCCATCTCTACACGCGCCATCCCGCCTGGAACCTGATCGACGTCTATGCCGCGACGATCCCCGGCGTGGCATTCAAGCCCGGCGTGCACGTGCATTACCAGGAGCGCGTGCTGCAGATCCGCGACGGGCTGCCGAAGATGAAGGACCTGCCGACGGAAATGGGCGGCTCCGGCGAGCTTCTGGCCGAGTGACGCGAAGGAGCGCTGCGCATGCATTTCCTCCTCATCTACGACCTCGCCCCGGACTACCTCGAGCGGCGGGGCGCATTCCGTGCCGAGCACCTGAATCTCGCCGGGCAGGCACAGGGCATGCTGCTCGGCGGTGCGCTCGGCGAGCCCCCCGACCGGGCGCTGTTGCTCTTCGAGGGTGACTCGCCCGGGGAGGCGAAGCGCTTCGCGAACGCCGACCCCTACGTCAGGAACGGCCTCGTCAAGCGCTGGGAAGTGCGGCCGTGGACGACCGTCGTCGGCAAATACGCCGCGACGCCGGTGCGGCCGGAATGATGCGGCATGAAACCGTTCGCGGGCGAGAAGCGTAGGTCGAGGCGATGACGCCCGCGAACCTCCTGATCGGCATCCTTACCGGGGCCGTGGGCGTCGCCTATTTCATCTACGGCAAGCGCCAGGCGAAGTTCGCGCCGTTGATCGCCGGCATGCTGCTCTGCGTCTATCCCTATTTCGTGAGCGGCGTGGTGTGGCTCGTCGTCATCGGCCTGGCGCTGGTCGCCGCGCCGTTCATGCTCGATTTCTGATGGGCTCGCGCGCGTATGCGGCGGGCCGCGAGCAGGCGGACGCGGCGGCGCGTGCGCGCCGTCTTCGGTAAGAACCGCCGTGCGCCGACCGATCACCGGCTTTCACGTCGATCACGAGCGGCACTGGGTGGCCGAGCTCGCGTGCGGGCATTTCCAGCACGTGCGCCACGCGCCGCCGTGGATCAACCGGCCGTGGGTGACGACGCCCGGCGGACGCTCGCGCGCCATCGGGCGCCTGCTCGAATGCCGGAAGTGCGACAGCGGCGCGCCTCCCGATCGCGCCTGAGATCGGGGTCAGACTCGAATCTCCGAGTTTCGAGTCTGACCCCGATCTCCGAGTCTGACCCCGGTCCCGCGGTTTCGCGGCGACCGTGGCGGCCGCGTCAGTTCGCTGCGAAGCAGTAGATGTAGCCGGCGCCGCCCGTCGAGGCGAGCCCGGGGTCGCTGCAGCCGCGCGACTTGTGCGACGAATTCCACGACACGTTGGCGACGGGATCCGGGTTGGTGCCGGTCCGGTCGTGGTGGCCGAGCATCGCGCTGCCGTCGACGCCGCCCTTGGTCCAGTTGCCGCAGGTCATGTCTTCGCTGCCGGTGAATGCCGTCCCGTCCGGCTTCGAACCGGTCAGGATGTCGTGCCGGTTCGGGGAGTCGCCGCGGCCATTCACCACCTCGCCCTTTTCGGTCAGCGCCGTCTGCTTGTTGACGTTGTTGTTCCCGTGGAGCTCGACGAGGTTCTGGGCGACGACGACGCCCTTGGCGTTGCGCCACGGTCCCTTGCCGATGCGATCGCGGGCATTGACCGCGCCCGGGCCCTGCGTGCTGAGATACGCGCGCCACGCATGCCCGCCCGCGCCCACCGCGCTCGCGAGCGCCTGGCAATGCCGATCCGCGCCGGCGAGGCCCCCGTAGTCGGCGCCCTTGCCCGAGCCGCGGCTGGTGATGAAGAACGTCATCGACGATTCCGCGGCCATCGGCTGGCCGGTCGCCGGCTTCTGCAGCGTCATGTCGTTGGCGCACCCGGCGGTGACGAGGGCGAGCGTCGCGCTTGCGAATGCAAACCGGTTCATGCGCTTTCTCCTTGGACGCGGGCGGGTTGCGAACCCCTGCGGGCACCTGTCAACATCGCGAACGGTGCCGCTATTCCGGTGTGCGACGAAGCGGCTTCCGACGCGACGGGAGGAGACATGATGGACGAGCACTTCGAGGCCGCGCTGCGGCGGGAAGGTTTTGCCGTGGAACGCCGGTCGATGCCCGGGATGACGCGGGTACCCGAGCACGCGCATCCGTTCGACGTCCGGGCGCTCGTGGTGAACGGCGAGATCACATTGACGGTCGAAGGGGTCGAATACGCGTACCGCGAGGGCGACATATTCGTGCTGCCGGCCGGGCATCGCCATGCGGAAACGGTCGGGCCGGCCGGCGTGGACTACCTCGTCGGCCGGCGCTCGATTCCTTCCAACGCGGCGACCGAACCGGGGACGACGACATGAAGCGCAGCGCATCCGCCATGTGGAATGGCGACCTCAAGACGGGCAAGGGCACGCTGTCCACCGACAGCGGCGTGCTCGCGAACGCGCAGTATTCGTTCGCGACGCGTTTCGAGAACGGCAAGGGCACGAATCCGGAAGAGCTGATCGCCGCCGCGCACGCGGGCTGCTTCGCGATGGCCCTTTCGGCGCAACTCGGCGAGGCGGGACTGGTGCCGCAGAGCATCGCCACGAAGGCGACCGTCTCGTTGGAGAAGACGGACGGCGGCTTCACGATCACCGCCGTGCACCTCGACCTGACGGCGCGCATTCCCGGCGCGAGCCAGCAGGCGTT
>JBLMWW010000097.1:0-11515 GCA_050257435.1 Rudaea sp. | reverse complement strand
ACGATCGCGTTGTTCTTCATCCGCCGCATGTGCTCGTGCGTGATGACGTCGATGTTGCCCGTCGCCGTGACGAAGATATCGGCCTTCTCGCAGGCGTCGTCGACGGTGACCACGCGATAGCCCTCCATCGCGGCCTGCAGCGCGCAGATCGGGTCGATCTCCGCGATCCACACCTGCGCCGACAGCGCGCGCAGCGCCTGCGCGGAGCCCTTGCCCACGTCGCCGTAGCCGCACACCAGCGCGACCTTGCCGGCGATCATCACGTCGGTCGCGCGCTTGATGCCGTCGACGAGCGACTCGCGGCAGCCGTACAGGTTGTCGAATTTGCTCTTCGTGACCGAATCGTTGACGTTGATCGCGGGGAACGCGAGCCGGCCCTCGCGGTGCATCTGGTAGAGCCGCTTGACGCCCGTGGTGGTCTCTTCGGTCACGCCGCGGATGTTCTGCCTGAGCCGCGAGTAGAAGCCCGGGTCGGCGTCGAGTCGCTTGCCGATCGCCGCGAAGAGCGCCTTCTCCTCGTCGCTCGTCGGATGTGCGATGGCCGCGCGGTCATGCTCGGCCTGCACGCCGAGGTGCACGAGCAGCGTGGCATCCCCGCCGTCGTCGAGGATCATGTTCGGCCCGGTGTTTCCATCCTCGCCGCCCCGCCACTCGAAAATGCGGTGCGTGAATTCCCAGTACCGGTCGAGCGTCTCGCCCTTGTACGCGAATACCGGCGTGCCGCGCGCGGCGATCGCCGCCGCCGCATGGTCCTGCGACGAGTAGATGTTGCACGACGCCCAGCGCACCTCGGCGCCCAGCGCCTGCAGCGTCTCGATTAGCACCGCCGTCTGGATCGTCATGTGCAGGCTGCCGGCGATGCGCGCGCCGCGCAACGGCTGCTCGGGCGCGAACTCATCGCGGATGGCCATGAGACCCGGCATTTCGGTCTCGGCGATCCCGATCTCCTTGCGGCCCCACTCGGCCAGCGACAGGTCGGCGACCGCGTAGTCGGCGAATCGCCCGGTTTCGTTGATAGCGTTCATCAATCACTCCGCTCGGGTTGGGGTGATCGGCGCGGGACGCGGGACCGCTTGCCCGTCGCCCCGTGATCGACCACGGTTCAACGAGCGCGGTTGTCGAAGGGCACTCGATCGAATGCCCTGCCTCGAGCCTGGCCCGGCCCAGCGCCGGGTTGCAACGCTCCTCGAGGCGTCCGCGCCATTGTACTCGAACGGGGTGCGCCGGCGTCGATCGCAGCCCGTCCGCCGGGGTTTGCCATTCGTCCGGAATGCTCAGCCGGTCGAGGTGGCCTCCGCCGCGAGGAGCGCGTTGGCAAGGCTCGATTCGCGCTTGTAGAAGCCCGCGGTATGAAACGTCTCCTCGAGTGCGAAGAGCTCGTAGTCCAGATGGTGGCAGGCCTCGTGGCAAAGCGTGCGCAGCAGGCTCTTGAATGCGACCACCTGCCGCCGCTGCGCCGTGCGCATCCAGACGCTTATGCGCGCCGGCCGGCGCCCGTCGACGGGCTCGTAGAGGCCGTGCAGCTCGCCGTAGTCGCCGGACGGCCGCACCGCCAGCACGCGCACGCGGATCGGCGGTACGCGATAGCCCGCGGTCAGCCGATCGACGATGCGCTGGCAATGCCGCTGCACGGAGGCGCGGTCGGCCGCCGCGAGCGCGTCACGCAGCGCACCGACGTCGTTTCCGACATCGAGGCCGGGCGGCAGGCCGAGCGTTTCGATCGCGTCGCTCGCGCGATAGATCCGCTTGCGCTCCGCGGAGAGGCGCTCGTAGTAGGCGAACCGCATCGCGGGTAACGCCGGATACGACGAGGGCCGCGTCCGCGGCCCCGTCTTGCGATGACGCCTGGCTAGGCTTACGCCTTCTTGATCTTCTCCAGCATCTTGAAGATGCCCTTCGGCGAGCCGACGAACATGCGCTTGAACGTCTTGGGGAGGCAACGACGCTCGAGCGTGTTGCGGCGGGTACGGGTGCGTTCGGCCATGCGGTTCTTCCGGCAATGAGTTCAGGATCGGAGCGGCGGATTATACCGCGCGGCTAGCGCATCCCGATCCGGACGTTGCCGAACACGCCCGCGGCGCCGCGCGGGATCGAGCGCCAATATTGGCGTGGCGCGTCGACGGCGCCGCCCAGCGCACGCGCCGCGTGCCATGGCCAGCGCGGATTCCACAGCATCGCTCGCGCCATGGCGACGAGATCGGCGTCGCCCTGCGCAACGATCGCCTCCGCGTGCTCGGGGTCGCTGATGAGACCCACGGCCGTCGTCACCACGCCGCTCGCACGGCGGATCTCGCGCGCGAACGGCACCTGGTAGCCGGGCGACAATGGAATCTTCTGCAACGGCGAGATGCCGCCGCTCGAGCAGTCGATGAAGTCGCAGCCGCGCGCGACGAGCATCCCGGCGAGGCGCACCGACTCCTCGAGTGTCCAGCCGCCCTCGAGCCAGTCGGTGCACGACAGGCGCACGCCGAGAGGCTTGCGCTCGGGCCACGCGCTGCGCACGGCGTCGAAGACCTCGAGCGGGAAGCGCACGCGGTTTTCGAAGCGGCCGCCGTAGTCGTCGGTGCGGCGGTTCGAGATCGGCGACAGGAATTCGTGCAGCAGGTAGCCGTGCGCGAAGTGGATCTGCAAGGCGTCGATGCCGCAGCGCTCGGCGCGCCGTGCGGCGGCGGCGAAGGCATCGCCGATGCGCGCGAGTCCCGCCGCGTCGAGCGACTGCGGCGCCCGTTCGCCTTCCGCGTGCGGCAGCGCCGACGGCGCGAGCATGACCCAGCCGCCCGCATCGAGCGGGATCAGGTCGCCGCCGTCCCACGGAGCGCGCGACGACGCCTTGCGCCCGGCGTGCGCGAGCTGCAAGGCCACGGGGACGGGGGGCGCCTGCCGCCGCACGCGAGCGAGCGTCTCACCCAGCGCGGCTTCACATGCGTCGTCATAGAGGCCGAGGTCGCCCGGGGAAATGCGTCCGTCGTCGGTCACGGCGGTCGCTTCGATGGTGAAGAGACCCGCGCCGGACAGCAAGAGCTGCCCCCAGTGGACCATGTGCCAGTCGCTCGCGCGTCCGTCGACCGCGGAGTACTGGCACATCGGGGATACGACGACGCGATTGGATAGCGCGAGCCCGCGCAGCGTCAGCGGCGTGAAGAGCGCCATCGGTCGCGATAGTGCGTGCCCGCGCGGTTTCAGTCCGCGGCGAACGCGCGCTCGCGCAGGCCCGCGGCCTCGCGCAGAGCCTCGACCTTGTCGGTCGCCTCCCAGGTGAACTCGGGCTCGTCGCGCCCGAAGTGACCGTAGGCGGCGGTCTTGCAATAGATCGGGCGCAGCAGGTCGAGCATGCGAATGATCCCCTTCGGCCGCAGGTCGAAGTGCGTCTGCACGAGATCGGCGATGCGCGCGTCCGGAATGCGGCCCGTGCCTTCGGTGTACACGGTGACGTTCATCGGCTTCGCGACGCCGATCGCGTAGGACACCTGCACCTGGCACTGCTTCGCGATGCCGGAAGCGACGATGTTCTTCGCCACGTGCCGCGCCGCGTACGCGCCCGAACGGTCGACCTTCGACGGATCCTTGCCGGAGAAGGCGCCGCCGCCGTGCGGCGCCGCGCCGCCATAGGTATCGACGATGATCTTGCGCCCCGTCAGCCCCGAATCGCCATGCGGACCGCCGATCTCGAAACGCCCCGTCGGGTTCACGAGGAAGCGCGTGCCGACCAGCATCTCCTTCGGGAACACCGGCTTCACGATCTCCTCGACGACGGCCTCGGCGAGCTCCTTCTGGCGCTCGTTCATGCTCGGATGATGCTGCGTCGACAGCACGACGGTATCGACGCTCTTCGGCTTGCCGTCGACGTAGCGTACCGTCACCTGCGACTTCGCGTCGGGCCGCAGCCACGGCAGCCGCCCGTCGCGTCGCACCTCGCTTTGCCGCTGAACCAGGCGATGGGCGTAATAGATCGGGAAGGGCATCAACGCCGGCGTCTCGTCGCACGCATAGCCGAACATGAGGCCCTGGTCGCCCGCGCCCTGGTTCAGGTAGTCGTCGGAGGCGCGGTCGACGCCCTGCGCGATGTCGGGGGACTGCCGGCCGTAGCACACCAGCACCGCGCAACCGTCCGCGTCGAATCGCAGCTCGGGATCGTTGTAGCCGATGCGCCGGATCGTCTCGCGCGCGATGCGCGCGTAGTCGACGTTCGCGCTCGTCGTGATCTCGCCGGCCATCACGACCATGCCGGTCGACACCAGCGTCTCCGCCGCGACCCGCCCCGTCGGATCATGCTCTAGAATCGCGTCGAGCACCGCATCGGAGATCTGGTCCGCGACCTTGTCCGGATGGCCTTCCGACACCGACTCCGACGTGAACAGGAATTCGCTCATTGCCGCTCCGTTTCCCTGGTTTCCGATCGCGCGTCGCGCGAGCGTAAAGGGTGAATTCTAACAGGCGAGCCGCCGCCGTTCGGAGCGCGAGCCGATGAGCGCGGCGGGTCCTTGCGAACGGACGCGATGAGCATCGTCCGTCCCGCGAATCCGGGCACGATCGCGCGCGCCGCGCAACTGCTGCGCGACGGCAGGCTCGTCGCGTTCCCCACCGAAACGGTCTACGGCCTCGGCGCGGATGCGCGCAACGTCGCCGCGGTGCGCCGGCTCTTCGCGGCGAAAGGGCGCCCCGAGGACCATCCGGTGATCGTGCACGTCCGCGACCTCGCAGCCGCCTTGCGCTGGTCGGACGCGATGCCGGACGAGGCGCGCGCGCTCGCGCAAGCGTTCTGGCCCGGCCCGCTCACGCTGATCGTGCCGCGTGCCGCGGGCGTTCCCGATGCCGTGACCGGCGGCCAGTCGAGCGTGGGCCTGCGCGCACCCGCGCACCCGGTTGCGCGCGCGCTGCTCGAGGCATTCGGCGATGGCATCGCCGCGCCTTCCGCCAACCGCTTCGGGCACGTGTCGCCGACGACGGCTGCGCACGTCGCCGAGGACCTGGGCGACGCCGTCGACCTGATCCTCGACGGCGGCGCGTGCGACGTCGGCATCGAGAGCACGATCGTCGCGTTCACGACCCCCTCGCCGATGCTGCTGCGGCCGGGCGCGATCGCGATCGACGAGATCGCGGCGGTGCTCGGGCGCACGCCCGCGCAGCGGGACGGCGCCGCGCCGCGCGCGTCGGGCACGCTGCCGTCGCACTACGCGCCGCGCACCCCGGCCTCGCTCGTCGCGCCCGATGCGCTGCGCGCCGAGCTCGCCCAATTCGCCGACCGCGACGAGCGCGTCGCCGTCCTCGCCTGGCATGCGAAGCCGCCGGAGGATTTCGATGGCGTGTGGCTGCCCGCGCCGCCGGATGCGCCCGCGTATGCGCATGCGCTATACGCGAATCTGCGCGCACTGGACGCCGCCGCGGTCGACACGATCCTGATCGAGCAGGTGCCGGACGGCTCCGCGTGGGCGGCCATCCGCGACCGGCTCGCGCGTGCGACGCGCGGCGAGACGGATGACCGCGATTAGGGGGACTCTACCCGCACGCCCCCGAGCGCGCGACGATCAATCCGTCATGTACCGATGCCGAGCGCCGTGAGCGACGCGTCCGGGATGATCGCCGCGACGCCGCCCTGCGCGGCGAAATGGCGCACCGGCTGGCCGAGCAGCGGATCGTTCTCGATCAAATCGCGCGCGGGAAGTCCCGTGACGCGCGCCACCGCGGAAGGCTCCATCGCGACCACGCGCGCGCCCTCCAGCGCGTAAAGCCGCGGCGCCTGCAGCGCATTCGCGAAAAACGCCGCGCTGTGGCCGGTGCCGGCGAGCAAGCCCACGAGACGACGGCCGCGCGAACGCAGCAGCGCGAGCACGGCGGCATGATGCGCGAGGAACTGCGAGATGAGCCGCATCTCGGCGGCGCGCGAAACGACGTGGCCGGCGGAGTCCTCGACCAGCACGAGCGGCGTGCGTTCGCGCTTGCGCGCGGCAAGAAGATGCGTCAGAAGCGCGTCATCGAGGGCGTGCGCGTCCGCCGCACCGAGCATCGCGCCCGAATGGGGCCGCGTGAGCCAGCACTCGCGGCGACGCCACAGCCGTGCCGGCTCGTCGACGGGGGCCGCGCCCTCGAAACACGTCAACGCGACAAATGGCGGCGCGTGCGTCACCGCGCCCGCCAGTCGCGCGCGCAACCGCTGGTGCATCGCCATGACCGCGCCGGGGAAGTCCACGCGCTCGCGCGCCGCGCTCGCGATCCAGGCGCGTAGCGTGTCGACGTCGTCGGCGACGAGCTCGGCGAGACCCGCCGCGTTCCGCGCTTCGGCGCCGAACACGGCGTCGACGTCGCGCATGTCCTCGGCATCGAGCTCCCACTTCCCGTGAACCGACTCGAGCACCTTCGGCCCCGAGAGCCCGAAGCGCGTGCCGGGCAGGAGCGCCAGCCGGTCCGCGGCGCAGGCGAGGACCGACGTCCCGCCGAACACGTTGCCGGCGCCGATCGCGAGCACGGCGATGCCGCCGACGCGCGCGTCGAGAAGCGCGGACAGCACGCGTGCGAGCGCGAGCTCCGCCGCGTTCGCCTCGTGCAGTCGCACTCCGCCCGACGCGAGCAGGAGCACGATGGCGCTCGGCCGCTCGGTTTGCGCCGCCGCGATCATCGACTGCAGCGCCTTCCCGTGCCGCTCGCCGACGCTGCCCGCAAGGTAGTGCTCGTCCTGCGCGGCGACCAGGATCGGCGCGCCGTGGACGCGGACGCGCGCGATCGCGATGCCGTCGTCGTCGCGCGCCGCGATGCCGTAACGCGCAAGATGCGGGCTCGCACCGGCGGGGGGAAGGAAATGCGCGCTCCCGGGATCCGCGAGCGAGGCGATGCGCGCGGCGGGCAACTCCGCGCGGAGCGCGTGTGCGGAATCGGGCGCGGCGTGCGGAGTGGAGGCGGTCATGCGTATGGAATAATGCCTCGAAAGACGCTGTCGCGCCGCGCCGCCGGGCGGCCGCTTGTACACGTCGAGAAGGATGAACGCGAACCTCTACGCGCTGATCGAAACGCATTTCCCCGCAGGCGCCGAGCAGCCGTGCCTGCTCGCGCCCGGCGGACCGGTGGTCCATTACGACGAGCTCGCGCAGGCCTCGGCGCGCATCGCCAACGCGCTCGTGCGCGCCGGCTGCCGCGTGGGCGATCGCGTCGCCGTGCAGGCCGACAAGCACTGGCACGTGCTCGCGCTCTATCTCGCCTGCCTGCGGGCGGGGCTCGTCTACCTGCCGCTCAACAGCGCTTACCAGCGCACGGAGCTCCAATACTTCTTCGAGGACGCGAAGCCGCGCGTGATCGTCTGCCGTCCGGAGGCCCTCGGCCTCGTCGAGACGCTCGCGCAGGGCGCGACGGTGCTGACCATGGACGCGCAAGGCGGCGAGGTCATCGACCGCGCGCGCGGCGAGCCCGCGGACTTCGCCACCGTGCAGTCGCAGCCGGACGATCTCGCCGCGATCCTCTACACGTCGGGCACGACCGGCCGCTCGAAGGGCGCCTCGCTCACCCATCGCAACCTCGCGTCGAACGCGCTCGCGCTCGTCGAGGAATGGGGCTTCACGCGCGGCGACGTGCTGCTGCACGCGTTGCCGCTCTACCACGTGCACGGGCTCTTCGTCGCCGTGCATTGCGTGCTGCTGTCCGGCGCTCG
The DNA here is from genome assembly GCA_050257435.1 of Rudaea sp. GTDB lineage: Bacteria > Pseudomonadota > Gammaproteobacteria > Burkholderiales > Casimicrobiaceae > VBCG01. Next base: position 3,879 of record JBLMWW010000097.1, on the reverse strand, counting down.
CATGCTGTGGCTGCCCAGGTTCGACGCGAAACAGGCGATCGAGCTGCTTCCCTCGGCGACGGTCATGATGGGGGTGCCCACGTTCTACACACGGCTCCTCGCCGAGCCCGCGTTCACGCGCGAGGCGTGCCGCAACGTGCGGCTGTTCGTGTCGGGCTCGGCGCCGCTGCTCGCCGAAACGTTCGAGGCGTTTCGCACGCGCACCGGGCAGGCGATCCTCGAGCGCTACGGAATGACGGAGACCGGGATGATCACGTCGAACCCGCTCGACGGCGTGCGCGCTCCCGGCACCGTGGGTCGCCCGCTGCCCGGCATCTCGGTGCGCATCGTAGACGCGTGCGGCGACACGTGCGCGCCGGGCGTCATCGGCAGCGTGGAGGTGCGCGGGCCGAACGTCTTCGCGGGGTACTGGCGGATGCCGGAGAGGACACGCGAGGAGTTCACGGTGGACGGCTGGTTTCGCACCGGCGACATGGGCCAATGGGTCGCGGAGGGCGACGCTGCGGGCTACCTGCGGCTCGTCGGCCGCGCGAAGGACCTGATCATCAGCGGCGGCCTCAACGTCTACCCGAAGGAGATCGAGCAGCGCATCGACGCGTTGCCGGGCGTCGTCGAGTCGGCGGTGATCGGCGTGCCGGATGCCGATTTCGGCGAGGCGGTGACGGCGGTCGTCGTCGCCAAGCCCGGGCACGCCGTCGACGAGAAGGAGGTCATCCGCGCGCTCAAGGGTGAGATCGCGTCGTTCAAGATCCCGAAGCGCGTGCACGTCGTCGACGAGCTGCCGCGCAACGCGATGGGGAAGGTGCAGAAGAACGTGCTGCGCGAGCGCTATTCGGCGCGCGCGAGCTGATCAGGCAGCGACGTCACACGCTCGCCGCTGCGGGTAGCGGATGGCGTGCACCACGTTCGTAAGCGCCGGCCTGCGGGTCCGTCCTTCGGGCGGCGAACCCGGCCGACGATATCACCTGGTCCCGCCGCTGTCCGGCGTCGGGAAAACCTTCGTGCCGCGAATGACGCGCAGCTGGTTGTCGACGGACGCGACGCCGTCCACGTTGCGCGCGAGGTCCTCGGCGAGCTGGCGCTCTTCCTCGTGCGCGACCATGCCGCGCAGGGCGACCGCCCCCGCATTCGCCACGACCGAGACATTGATGTCGGCGCCCTCGGGGGTGGCGCGGAACGCGGTGCGCACGCGCGCCTCGAGGACGCGATCGGCGAGCGCGTCGATGCCGGCCTGCGTGCGCGCGAACTCGGGCAGGCGCGCGAGATGCACCACCTGCGCCACGCAGCCTTCGACCGAGACGCGCCCGGTATTGAGCACCAGGTGATACTGCAGCGGATCGTGCCAGTCGACGCCGAAGTTGTGCCGGATGCGTGCGCCGTGCGCCGCGTCCGAGCGCTCGATCTCGCCGCGCGCGAGCTCCTCGTCTTCGGTGCCGAGGCGCTCCATCAGCCAGCGCACGCGGTTTTCCATCGGCGCGCACACGCGAATGCAGGGGATCCCGGGAATGCCCTGCAACAGCGACGTCGCGCCCCAGCCGCGGATCAGCACGTCGTCCTTCAGTGCGTACTCGAACACCTGCTCGGCGCCATAGAGCGCAAAGCTCTCCTGGTCGTAACTGCGCCGCTCGAGCCAGCCGGCCTGCCCCTCGCGCGCACGCCTGACCAGGCTGCGGTTGACGCGCAGCCGATCGGCGACCTGGTCGCCGATCTCGTGGCGGACGAGGGACAGCCCGAGGGCCTGCGCGACGCCGGTCGCGACGTCCTTGCCGAGCGTTCCCATTTCCTGCGTCATCGCGATGACGGTCATCGTCGTCGTCCCGTGTTCGCCGCGTCAGGCGCCCGCGCCGGCGCTCGCGGTGGGCGTGCGGAAGCGCGCGACAAGCTTCGAGATCAACGGCCACACCAGCATGACGAGCGCGAGCGTCGTGATGCTGCCGACGAGGGGATTCGACCACATGATCCACACGCTGCCTCCGGAGTCGAGCATCGCCTGCCGGAACGCGTTCTCGGCGTTGTTGCCCAGGACGAGCGCGAGCACGAGCGGCGCGAGCGGGTAGTCGAGCTTCTTGAAGACGTAGCCCATGATCCCGAAGCCGAGCATGAACCAGATGTCCTGCACTGCGTTGTTGACGGTGTACGCGCCGATCGCGCAGATCACGACGATGATGGGCGCGATGATCGAGAACGGGATGCGCAAGATTGCCGCGAACAGTGGAACGAGCGTCAGAACCACGATCAGGCCCACGACGTTTCCGAGGTACATGCTGGCGATGAGCCCCCAGACGAAGTCCGGTTTTTCGGCGAAGAGCAGCGGCCCCGGCTGCAACCCCCAGATGAGCAGCCCGCCGAGAAGCACGGCGGCCGTCGGCGAACCGGGAATCCCCAGCGTGATCATCGGCAGGAGCGCGCTCGTCCCCGCGGCGTGCGCAGCCGTCTCGGGCGCGACCACGCCTTCGATCTCCCCGGTGCCGAACTTGTCGCCATCCTTGGACATCCGCTTCGCGACGCCATAGCTCATGAAGGACGCCGGCGTCGCCCCGCCCGGCGTGATGCCCATCCAGCAGCCGATCGCCGTGCTGCGGAGGAACGTCATCCAGAACCGCGGCAGCTTCTTCCACGTCTCCAGGACGACCTTCGGGTTGATCTTGGCCGTTGCACCGCGGAAAGCGAGGCCCTCCTCCATCGACAGCAGGATCTCGCCGATGCCGAAGAGCCCGATGACGGCGATCAGGAAGTCGAAGCCCTTCATCAGGGTCGTGAATCCGAACGTGAGGCGGAGCTGGCCGGTCACCGTGTCGATGCCGATAGCCGACAGCGCAAATCCAATCATCATCGACACGATGATCTTCGCCGGCGAGCCCTTGCCCATACCGACGAAACTGCAGAAGGTGAGCAGGTAGACGGAGAAGAATTCGGGCGGTCCGAAGCGCAGCGCGAACCGCGCGATGATCGGTGCGAGGAACGTGATCATGAGGATCGCGAAGAACGCGCCGACGAACGAAGACGTGAACGACGTCGTCAATGCATCACCGGCGCGCCCCTTCTGCGCCAGCGGAAAGCCGTCGAAGGTCGTCGCGACCGACCACGGTTCGCCCGGTATGTTGAACAGGATGGAGGCGATCGCACCGCCGAACAGTGCGCCCCAGTAGATGCAGGACAGCATGATGATCGCCGAGGTCGGCGGCATCGTGAACGTCAGCGGCAGCAGGATCGCGATGCCGTTCGCCGCGCCGAGCCCCGGCAGCACACCGATGATGACCCCGAGGAAGATGCCGAGGAACATCAGCGCGATGTTGAAGGGCGTCAGCGCGACCGCGAATCCGTGAAACAGCGAGACTAGATCAGCCACTCACCGCTCCCGATGGTTCATGGGCTCGTCGGCGCAGCTCCGCGCTCCGACGGATGCCGGTCTTCGGCTCAGTACCCGGTCCATGCCAACGGATTCCAAACGCCCTTGTAAAGCGGCACCTGGAACCAGACCTCGAACATCATGAACGCGATGACGCTCACCGCGAGCGCGAGCAGCAGGCTTTTCAGCCATGAGTACTTTCCTAGCCAGCGCATGAACACCGCGATGTAGAACGCCGAGGCGACATAGATGCCGATGAGCTGGATGCCGAGCACGAAAATGCCGGCTGGAATCAGGACGGAGAGCACCTGCCGGAACTGATCCGCGCTGACGAAGATCTCATGGCTCTTGCGGTCGGTACCGCGCAGGCCGTGGATCAGTATCGCGGCGCTCGCGATGCACAGAAACAGGCTCACGTAGAACGGGAAGAAGCCCGACTGCGGCCCGTCGCTGCCCCAGCGGAAGCCGAGCTCGTAGCTCGTGTAGAGAAAGAGAAGGCCGAACAGGAGCACGACCGCCGCGGTGGCGAT
>JBLMWW010000096.1:0-3782 GCA_050257435.1 Rudaea sp. | reverse complement strand
GTCATGGCTTCAGAACGCAACGCCCACCGAGAAATGCAGCCGCACCTGCCGCGACTGCTCTCCGTACGCGACGTCGAGCCGGAACGGGCCGATCGGCGTCTTCACGCGCGCACCGATGCCGTAGCCGACCGCGAGCTTGAACTCGGACCATTCGTCGAACGCGTTGCCCGCGTCGACGAACGCGGCGATGCCGAGCGACTCGCGGATCCAGCGCGTCACCTCGACGCTCATCGCCGTGTAATAGCGCACGGGCAGCACGACGTCGCCCTGCTTGAGGCCCAGACTGTCGAACGCATAGCCGCGCACCGTCGTGTCGCCGCCGGTGCGAAACAGCAGCTCCGACGGAATGTTCGTGCGATCGCTCGCGAACACCGCGCCGCCTTCGGCGCGCGCCGTGAAGGACCACAGGCGGCCGAGCGGCTCCCACATCGCAGCGCGGACGATCGTGCGCCCGAAGCCGCGTGACGACACGCCGGGGACGCCGGCGCCGATTTGCGCGAGCGCGATCCATCCCTTCGTCGGGGCCGCGAGATCGTCGACGCGTCGCCACGCGCGCTCGACGTCGACGTACGTCGCATGCGACGTGTCGGCATGTGCGCCGAACGGCTCCTGGCGGTCGAAGTAGAGCGCCGCGCCGTATTGCCATTGGTCGCGTTCGTCGAGCGAGCTCATCCGCAGGCCGGTCGCCGCTGCCTGCGTGACGAGGCCGCTGATGTCGGTGCGCTCGATGCGCGCGAACGTCGTGCGCGACCAGCCGTTGGCGGCCGGCGGCTCGACGAAGCGCGCCGACGCATTCTGCAGCTTGGACTCGAGCCGCGCGTCGAGATACATCTGCACGGCGCGGCCGAGGAAGTCGACGTCGCGATAGCTGACGTTGCCGCGAAATGCCGTGTCGGTCGAATAGCCGAGTCCGACTTCGAGTTTCTTGGGCGGCGCCTCGATCACGGCGACGCGCACCGGCGCACGATCGGCCTGCGCCGGATCGGTGTCGATCGCTGCGTGAACGCTCGCGAAGTAGCCGGTGCCGTTCAACCGGCGCACGAATTGATCGAGCTCGGCGATCGAGTAGCGATCGCCCGGCCTGCGCGTGCGATACCGCTGCACGAGGTCGGCGGGATAGCGCGACAGTCCCTCGACCTCGAGGTCGCCGACATGGAACACGGGCCCGCTGTCGATGGCGACGTCGATGTCGACGGTGTTCGCGTCGGGATCGACGCTCGCCTGGCTGTCGGCGATCTTCGCCGCCGCGAAGGCGCTGCCCGCGAGCGTCGCCACCGCTTGCGTCTTCGCGTCGATCCACAGCGATTGCCGAAACGGCGCACCGGGCGGAAGCGGCCATTCGCGGCGCACGCGCGCGATGGCGTCGTTGCCCTCGTTATCGGTGGTGGCGGCGCCGGTGACGTCGATGCGCGTGTTCGCCACGCGGGCCTGGGGCCCGGGGGTGACGCGCAGCGTGACGGCGATCGGCTGCGTCTTGCGATCGACGTCGACGTCGACCTTCGCGGAGAAGTAGCCTTCGGTCGCTGCCGCTTCCTGCGCCTGCCCGATCGCTTTCTGCCTGAGCGCGTCGAACAGGCTCTCGGTCATCTCCTCGTACGTCTGCCACCGCACCAAATCGACGGCGGCCGCCAGCGTGTCGCGCAACGCATCGGGCGCGTCGACGGTGACGCGATAGCGCAGCGCCTCCTGGTTGGAGGAGGACGCTGCGACCGGAGGTTCGGAAGTGGAGGAGGAGGGGGCTTCAGCGAGCGCTGCGCTGCTCGCCACCGCGAGCGGGATCGCCAGCAGCGCCGCCACGCGCAGGGTTCGCGGCCCGCTTGCCGGCCGCGGCGTCATTCGACTTCACCAAGATCGGCGTGTGCTCGTACTCGACGCTCTCCGAGAGCGGCAGCGGATTGCGCGTCGCCCACGTGACACCGATCGCGGTGCGGTCGAGGCGGATGCGCTCGGGCGCCTCGATCGGTCCCTGATTGACGGAAGTCGGAAAGTTCCAATCGATGAGCTCGAACGGCCGGTCGCCCCACAGCCCTTCGGAGGCGCGCGAGTAGGCGTAATCGCTGCGGGGGTCGCGCAAGGCGCAACCGGCCACGGCCACACCGGTGGCGATGACCAACATGATGCCAGTAAGGCGCACGAGACCTCCCTGCTCGGTTTCGAAAACGCGTCGTGCCACGGAGTTCCGGGGCCGTGACGATTTATCGAGTCTACCGGGCCGCCATCCGCAACGACAATCGCCGCCGGATTAGCGCAATGTCATAACGTGCAGGAAAACAACAACCGGATCGGCGGCCAGGCGACGAACGATCGTACGATTTTGGCCGGAAATGGCGCCCGAAGTGGGAAAGTGGATGTAATTTCATCTCTAAGTGTCTCATTATTATCACTATTACATTTGTTGCGTTTTGCCACGTAAGTCTTTGTTCCGCCGACGAAAAGACATTGACGCCCCGCATTTGGCGCACGTATAGTTCGCCGAGGTGGTAAAAAGTGGGTTGAAGTGGGTGGGAGTGGCCATCGCAAGCGTGCGCCTATGTGCGACGCCGCCGTCAGGTCCATAAGCACTCACTTCGGCCGCGGGGAGGGGGCGGGCGGTGGCGGTCGGCGGAAACGGGGAATCGGGCGAAGCGGACGCGGCCGACCGGGGCGTCACCGGCGGGCCCCTGTTTCGCGGCGTATCCGAACTGGTGCTGGACGCCAAGGGCCGTCTCGCGATTCCGGCGCGCCATCGCGAGGGGCTTGCCGGCGCGAGCGGCGGCCGTCTCGTGATCACCGCCGACCACGGCGGATGCCTTCTCATCTATCCGCAAGCGACCTGGGAGCCGATCCAGGCGCAACTGATGGCGCTGTCGTCGTTCGACGATCGCATTCGCAGCGTTCAGCGGCTCCTGGTCGGCCACGCGGACGACGTGGAGCTCGACGCGGCCGGCCGGATCCTGGTGCCGCCCGCGCTTCGTCGCTACGCGGGCCTCGAGAAGCGCGTCGTCCTCGTCGGGCAGGGCCAGAAGCTCGAGCTCTGGGACGAGGTGAAGTGGCAGGCGCAGGTCGCGCAATCGATCACGTTCCCGGGTGGATTGCCGGCCGGACTCGAGGGCTTGAGCCTTTGAGCGTGCACTGCCCATGCCCCACGACGGCGGCCATGTCCCGGTCCTGCTCGAGGAAGCGCTCACGGCGCTCGCCCCCTGCTCCGATGGGGTCTACGTCGATGCCACCTTCGGGCGCGGCGGCCACGCGCGGGCGATCCTCGCGGCGCTGGGACCGCGCGGCCGCCTGGTGGCCGTCGATCGGGATGCCGAAGCCGAAGCGGCGGCGGGCCGGGTCGCGGACGAGCGATTCACGTTCCGCCGTGCCTGGTTCTCCGAGTTGCCGGGCGTGCTTTCGGCGCTGCGCATCGACTCGGTCGACGGGATTCTTCTCGACCTCGGCGTTTCGTCCCCGCAAATCGACGACCCCGGGCGCGGATTCGCCTATCGCAGCGAGGGCCCACTCGACATGCGCATGGACACGTCCCGCGGCGAAACCGCGGCCGAGTTCGTCGCACGCGCATCCATCGGCGAACTGACGAGGGTCATCCGCGACTATGGTGAGGAACGGTTTGCTCAATCGGTTGCAAGAGCAATTGCGAAGGCTCGCGAAGCCGCACCGATCCGCACGACACGCGAGCTCGCCGCAATTGTCGCGAAAGCCGTCGGCGCGCGGACGCGGGGTGATTGGCGTCAGGATCCGGCGGCGCGGACCTTCCAGGCCCTTCGGATTGCGGTGAACCGGGAGCTCGACGAAGTGGC
>JBLMWW010000095.1:0-18344 GCA_050257435.1 Rudaea sp. | reverse complement strand
CCCCCACGCTCGCTCCGCTCGCTGCCCCCCAGGGGGCGCGTCAGTGGCTTGGGGCGGCCCGGCGCCACTGACACGTGATCAACTGGTTCCGCTTCTCGTCGCCGGTATCGTTCTATCCCCTCGCGGGAACGTGGTCGTACGCGTTCGGCGCGCTGGCCGCGCTCTTCGCCGGCGCGGGACTCCTCGTCGCGCTGTTCGTCGCGCCCACGGATGCGACGCAAGGCGATGCGTACCGGATCATCTTCATCCACGTGCCGGCCGCGTGGATGGCGATGTTCATCTACCTCGTCATGGCGGGCTGGAGCGCGTTCGCGCTGGGGTTCAACACGCGCCTGTCGGCGATGATGGCGCAGGCGCTCGCGCCGACCGGGGCGCTGATGGCGGCGATCGCGCTTTGGACCGGCGCCTTCTGGGGGCGTCCGACGTGGGGCACCTACTGGGCGTGGGATGCGCGGATGACCTCGACGCTGATCCTGCTCTTCCTCTACCTCGGCGTCATCGCGCTCCGCGCGGCGATCGAGGATCCGCGGCGCGCCGATCGCGCGTGCGCAGTGCTGGCGCTGGTGGGCGCGGTCAACGTCCCCATCATCTATTTCTCGGTGCAGTGGTGGAACACGCTGCACCAGGGCTCGTCGATCAGCCTGACGGCCGCGCCCAAGATGGCGATGACGATGCTCGCGGGCATCCTCGTCATGACCGCGGCGGCGTGGTGCTACACGATCGCCGTCGTGCTCTCGCGGGTGCAGGCGATCATCGTCGAACGCGAGCGCGGCGCCGGCTGGCTCGAGTCCCTGATCGAATTGCGCAACAGGAAGTGAGGCCAAGGTGAGCGAATTCTTCGCCATGGGCGGCTACGCGTGGTACGTCTGGATGGCGTACGGCGCGGCCGCGGCCGCCATCGTCGTCGAGATCGCGGCGGTGCGCGCGCGGCGCAGGCGCGCCTTCGAAACGCTGCGGATGTCGGTCGAGCCGCCGCAGCGTACACCGTCGCTGCTCGGCGCGAGGGGCAGCCGATGAAGGCGCGCCATCGCCGCTTCGCGTGGATCGGCGCGGGGCTCGTCGCGCTCGGCGTCGCCGTCGCGCTCGTCCTGAACGCGTTCCAGTCGAACCTCGTGTTCTTCTATACGCCCTCGCAGGTCGTCGCGCAGGAAGCGCCGAAGTCGCGTCCGTTCCGCGTCGGCGGGCTCGTCGAGGAAGGGAGCCTCGCGCGCGACCCGAACTCGCTGACCATCCATTTTCGCGTCACCGACACCGCGCAGACGATCCCGGTGACGTATACGGGGCTCCTGCCGGACCTCTTCAAGGAGGGCAAGGGCGTCGTCGCGCAGGGCACGCTCGGCGCGGATGGCGCGTTCCATGCGACCGAGGTGCTCGCCAAGCACGACGAGAATTACATGCCGCCCGAGGCGAAGGACGCGATCGCCAAGGCGCATCAGAAGTCGGCAATGTCGCTGCCGAGCATGCACCAGGCGCAGCAATGATCCCCGAAATCGGCCACTTCGCGCTCATCCTCGCGCTCCTGGTCGCGGTCGTGCAAGGCGTCGTGCCGATGATCGGCGCGGCGCGGCGCGACGCGACGCTGATGGCGCTCGCCGTCCCCGCCGCCCGCACGCAGTTCGCGCTCATCGCCATCGCGTTCGGCTGCCTCGCCTACGCGTTCGTGACGAGCGACTTCTCGGTGGAGAACGTCGCGCGCAATTCGAACTCGCACCTGCCATTGCAGTATCGCTTCGCCGCGACGTGGGGATCGCACGAAGGGTCGCTGCTGCTCTGGTCGCTGATGCTCGCCGCGTGGGGCACGGCGGTGACGATCTTTTCGCGCCACTTGCCGCAGACGCTGCGCGCACGCGTGCTCGCCGTGATGGGGCTGGTCGCGATCGGCTTCCTGCTGTTCCTGCTCGCGACGTCGAACCCGTTCGCCCGGCTCTCGCCCGCGCCGGCGGAAGGCAGCGATCTCAATCCGCTGCTCCAGGATCCCGGAATGGTGTTCCATCCGCCGATGCTCTACATGGGCTACGTCGGCTTCTCGGTGGCCTTCGCGTTCGCGATCGCCGCGCTGATCGGCGGGCGTCTCGACGCGGCGTGGGCGCGCTGGTCGCGGCCGTGGACGACCGTCGCGTGGGCGTTCCTTTCGATCGGCATCACGATGGGCAGCGTGTGGGCGTACTACGAGCTCGGGTGGGGCGGCTGGTGGTTCTGGGATCCGGTCGAGAACGCGTCGTTCATGCCGTGGCTCGTCGGCACGGCGCTCATCCATTCGCTCGCGGTCACCGAGAAGCGCGGCACGTTCCGCAGCTGGACCGTGCTGCTCGCGATCATCGCGTTCTCGCTCTCGCTCGTCGGAACGTTCCTCGTCCGCTCGGGGGTGCTGACGTCGGTACACGCCTTCGCGACCGACCCCGCGCGCGGCATCTTCATCCTCGCGTTCCTGGCGATCGTCATCGGCGGCTCGCTCGCGCTCTATGCGGTCCGCGCCGGTGCGGTGGGCGGCGGCGGCGGCTTCGGCGCCGTGTCGCGCGAGTCGATGCTTCTGGGCAACAACATCCTGCTCGTCATCGCGATGGCGACCGTGCTGCTCGGCACGCTCTATCCGCTCTTCATCGATGCGCTCGAGCTCGGCAAGATCTCCGTCGGCCCGCCGTACTTCAACGCGGTGTTCATCCCGCTGATGACGCCGCTCGTCTTCCTGATGGGCGTGGGACCGGTCGCGGCATGGCGCAAGGCGCGTGTGCCCGACCTGTGGACGAAGCTCCAATGGGCGGTGTACGTGTCGCTCGCCACCGCCGTCGTCGTGCCCTTCGCGATGGGCCAGTGGAAGCCCCTGGTCGCACTCGGGATGCTGCTCGCCGCCTGGGCGGCCGCCGCGACGTTCGCGGCGTTCTTCCATCGCCTGCGCGCGGCACCGCAGCGCCACGTGCTCGACAAGCTGCGCGCGAACCCGCCGTCGTGGTACGGCATGCTGTTCGCGCACCTGGGCATCGCGGCGTTCATCGTCGGGGTGACGCTCGTGAAGGGCTACGAGGTCGAGCGCGACGTGCGCCTCGACGTCGGGCAGAGCGTCGAGCTGGCGGGCGACACGTACACGTTCCGCGGCGTCACCACGCGGCCGGGCCCGAACTACGACGCGACCGTCGGCACGATCGAGGTCACGCGTAACGGCAAGCTCGTGACGACGCTCATGCCGCAGAAGCGCACGTATCGCGCGTCGGGCCAGGTGATGACCGAGGCGTCGATCGAGACGGGCCTGCGTGGCGACCGCTACGTGTCGCTCGGCGAGCCGGTCACCGCGAACGGCGCATCGGGTGCTTGGGGCGTGCGCGTTTACGTGAAGCCGTTCGTCGACTGGATCTGGATCGGCTTCCTGCTGATGGCGCTCGGGGGCTTCGTCGCGGTGTCCGATCGCCGCTATCGGCTCGCCGTGCGCCGTCGCGTCGCCGCGGCCGTCGCCGGATGGTCGCGGGCATGACCGCGCCACCGACGCGCGTGTCCGAACTGCCCGGCGCAACGCGACCGCGACGCGCGACGAGCGCGCTGCGCTGGTCGCTGCCGCTCGCGATCTTCGCCGTCGTCCTCGCCTTCCTGTTCGTCGGTCTGTTCCGCGATCCGCGCGAAGTGCCGTCCCCGTTGATTGGCAAGCCCGCGCCGGCGTTCGCGCTCGCGAAGCTTCATCATCCCGACCAGACGCTGCGTACCGCCGACATGCGCGGCCAGGTGTGGCTCCTGAACGTGTGGGCTTCGTGGTGCGTGTCGTGCCGGGTCGAGCATCCACTGCTCGTCGAGCTCGCCAAGGCGAAGATCGTCCCGCTCGTCGGGCTGCAGTACAAGGACAAGCGCGAGGACGGGCTCGCGTGGCTTGCGACGAACGGCGATCCGTACTCGATGTCGATCGTCGATCTCGACGGCCGCGTCGGCATCGACTTCGGTGTGTACGGCGTGCCGGAGACGTTCGTCATCGACAAGGCGGGCATCATCCGCTACAAGCAGATCGGGCCGCTGACCGCGGACGCGCTGAAGCAGACGATCCTGCCGCTCGTCAAGGAGTTGCAGCGCTCGCCGAGCCCCGCGTGATGCGCGCCCGAGCGCTTCTCGTCGCCACCCCCCGCAAGCGGCGCTTCGCGCGCGTCGTCGCCGCGGCGGTCTTCGCTGCGGCGCTGTTCCCGGCGCCCGCGTGGCCGGACGCAGCGCTCGACGCACGGCTCAAGAACCTCGAGACGCAGCTGCGCTGCCTCGTGTGCCAGAACCAGACGCTCGCCGAGAGCAATGCACCGCTCGCCGAGGACCTCCGCAAGGAAGTGCGCGAGCTGGCGCAGTCCGGCAAGAGCGACGACGAGATCCGCGCCTATCTCGTCGCGCGCTACGGCGACTTCGTTCTCTACAACCCGCCGGTCAAGCCGACGACGTACCTGCTGTGGTTCGGTCCCTTCCTGCTGCTCGCCGGCGGCGCAATGGTCTGGCTCGCCGTGCTGCGGCGACGCGCGCGCATGCGCAGTGGAGAAGACGTGATCGGCGATGCCCCGACGGGCGGCGACGAGGGCCTCGCCGTCGCGCGTGCGCGCGAGCTGCTCGACCAATAGCGTCGCGCCGCCGCCGCGATCCGTGCGGCGAAGGGGGTGGCGCTCCATCAGCGCAGCCTCGCTCCGGCTGCCGCGGCGATTCGCGCGGCATGAGCCTCTTCGCTCCACAGCGCCGCATGAAAATGCGCATCCAGCGGATCGACCGTGACGCCCGCCTGCGGCGCGTTCGCACGCGTGCGCGGGGCCAGCATGCGCTCGAAGGCGGCGGCGGGCGATTCGGGCGCGTAGGTCACCGAGAGTGGCGGCGTCGCAGCGAGTCGAGCGGGCTCGCCGGCGGCGAGCGCGGGGTACCCCCGAGCAGCGATGCGGCGACGGCTACGGCGGTGGCGATCAATTCGGCTCAATTCGGCTCTCATCGTCGGCTCCTCCCGTTTCGGTCAACGTTCCGGCGGCCGGATGCCGCCGGGCCATGGCGCGAACGTTACGTCGCCGTTGCTGACCGATTGCTCAACGATCGCGCACTGCGGAAAATGCAACCGGGCCCGACCGCCGGTCGCGGGGTCACACCCACCGATCCGCGCGCCGCTTGACGAACGAGCGTCACGCCGGCATTTCATCGACCAAGCCGCGCCCCCGCGCACATTTCCCATTCCCATGGAACTCACGAGCAAGACCGGCATGTGGAACTGGTTCGGCCGCCGCAAGAGCGCCGCGAAGGACGGCGCGCCGGTGCGCCTCGCCGCCTCGCACGTGCGCCGCATCCTCGCCGAATGCGCGAGCGAGAGCGGCGGCGAAGCATCGGCACGCACGCGCGTCGCCGAGCTGGCCGCGCACTACCGGGGCCTCGACGACGAGGGAAAGCGGGGGTTCTTCGCGCTGCTCGTCGCGCAAGACGAGACGCATGCCGATCCCGCGCTCCCGCTCATCGACGAATACCTGCACGCGAACGGCACCGCGCGCCGGCTCGCCGCCGTGCAGTTGCGCGCCGCGCTTGCGGGGACGTCGCTGCGCGTTCTGAGGCAATTGAACCTGCTCGACGACGGCGTCAAGTTCCTCGTCGACCTGCGGGCGGACGCGCTGCGCCTCGGCCAGAAAGCCCCCGAGCCTCGCGTCGTCGGCGAGGAGCTGCTGTCGCTGTTCAGCGACTGGTTCGCGCTCGGCAACCTCGAGCTACGACGCATCACGTGGCACTCCCCGGCCGCGCTCCTCGAGCGGCTGATGGCGTACGAGGCGGTGCACGAAATCCGCTCGTGGCGCGACCTGCGTCATCGCCTCGAATCGGATCGCCGATGCTACGCGTTCTTCCATCCGCGGATGCCCGAAGAGCCGCTGGTCTTCGTCGAGGTCGCGCTGATGCAGCAGGTCGCGTCGAGCATCACGCCGCTTCTCGACGAATCGACGCCGACCATCGACCCCCGCGCCGCTGGCGCCGCGGTCTTCTATTCGATCTCGAGCACGCAGGCGGGGTTGCGCGGCGTGTCGTTCGGCGGCTTCCTGATCAAGCGTGTCGTGGAGAGCCTGCTCGCCGAATACCCGAAGCTCTCGACGTTTGCGACGCTGTCGCCGGTGCCCGGCTTTCGACGCTGGCTCGATGCGCGCGTGCGGTCGGGAACGAACCACCTGCTGGCGGAGCGCGCGCAGGCCGCATTCGCCAAGCTCGCTCCCGGAGCCGACGCGCATGCGGCGCTCCGCGCGGCCATCGGAGGCAATCTGCCGAGCGAGGGCCCGGTGCGCGACGCCCTGGAGGCAGTCCTCGCCCCGCTATGCGCGCGCTATCTCGTCTCCGAGAAAAAGGATGGCTTGCCGGTCGACCCCGTCGCGCGCTTTCACCTGGGCAACGGCGCGCGCCTCGACCGCGTCAACTGGCTCGCGAACCCGTCGAAGCGCGGGATCGACGAGTCGCTCGGCATCATGGTGAACTACGTCTACGAGCCGCAGCGGATCGAGGAGAACCACGAGGCGTATTTCCGCGAAGGCAAGTTCGCGACCTCGTCGGGCGTGCGCCGGCTGCTGCGGCGAGCGGATATGAAGGTGGAGCTGGAGCCCGGAGAAGATCGGGTCTAGGACGCCCCGTCAACCGCGCGGCACGCCGTTCTCGTCGACGACGATCGTGCGCCCGGGAGGCGCGCTGAACTGCGCGCGATGCACGACGCCGCGGAAGCGGTAGGTCACGTCCCAGTATTCCGGGTGCGCGTTGGATTGCACCGTCGCGCAGCGATGCAGGTCCTCGCTCACGACCTGCCCGCCGCGCCCGATGTTCGCGCCGATCGCGCCACCGGCCACGGCACCGCCGACGGTCGCGATGTCGCGCCCGCGCCCGCCGCCGATCTGGTGGCCGAGGACGCCGCCGATGACGGCACCGGCGATCGCACCGGGAACGTTGACGTCGCCGCGCTCCTCGACGACCTGTCGGCGCTCGACCCAGCAGCGCTGCTCGGGCGGGCCCACGACGGCGCGTACCGATGCAACCGGCACGCTGTAAAGGCGCGGGCGCGGCCGCTCGGCATACGCGTAGGTGGGCGCCGCCTCGTAGGCGGGCGCCGTCTCGACGACGCGGTATTCGTGCGCGTGGCGCGGCACATAGACCTCGTTGTACCAGCGCTCCTGCACGAAATACACGGGACGCCCGCAGGCGCCGTAGCGATGGCAATGCTTGCTCCAGTGCCTCGCGTGGCCCGGCGGCACGCGGAGGTAGATCGGCTCGCCCACGACTCCGACGGGTGCCCGCGTCACGACGATCGGCTCGGCATAGAGCGTCGGCGGCGGAGGCATGCTGCCGACGTCGATGCGGCCGTAGAAGCCCGGTTGGCCGACTTGTACCGACACGCCGACGTCGCCGGCGAGCGCTGGCGCGCTCGCGGCCAGCGCCGCCAGCAGGCAGAGCATGCGCTTCATGACGACCTCCCCTTGCGGACCTCGCTGCGACGATTATGACATCGGCATGGCGGGGAGGAAGGGCCGTTTGTCGGGAGGCAAGGGGCGAGGGGCGAGGGGCGAGGGGCGAGGGACGAGGGACGAGGGACGAGGGGCGAGGGGCGAGGGAGCGCCGGCGTGTTGCGATCTGTCGAGGGCTCGCACGAACAGTGGCGCGGCCGAGACCCAGGGGTGGTGATCGTCAGGCGGAGATGGCTATATCAGCGGGATGCTCCCTCGCCCCTCGCCCCTCGTCCCTCGTCCCGCTCCTCCGTCACGCAATCGCCCTCCCGCAATTCCAACACAGCTCGAAATTCCCCGGCGAGGACTCGCCGCAATTGCGGCAGAAGATCGGGGTCGTGCGATGCGCGTCGCGTTCGATGTCGCGCAGCAGCGCGAGCGCGCGCGCCTCGTCGCGCTCGTCGTCGAGCCACACCTGCGGCTGCGCGACGTCGGGCGGGACGTCGCCGACGATGCTCGACGTGTGCTCGTTGAAGACGTGCGCGCGGATGCCGGCCTGCTTGAGGCGATCGGCGACGAGGTACGCGTCGTACCGCTGGCGTGCGACGTAGATCCTGATCATGGTTTCCGGCGTTGCGGCCGCCATTCCGCGAGCGCGATCACGAACCGCTCGAGCACACGGGAGAGTGCCTGCGCGCGTCGCGGATCGAACGTTTCCGGATGCGCCTCGTCGAGGTAGCGCGCCTGCACCATCTCGAGCTGCAACGCGTGCACGCCTTGTCCGGGCGCACCGAACCGGCGGGTAATGTAGCCGCCCTTGAAGCGTCCGTCCACCACGTGGCTGAAGCCGTCCGCACCGGCGAGCAGCGACGCGGCCAGCATGCGAAGCGACGCGTCGCACGACGTGCCGCCGCTCGTGCCCAGGTTGAGATCCGGCAGCCGGCCCGCGAAGAAGCGGGGCACCTCGGCCGGGATCGAATGCCCGTCGAGCAGCACGGCATAGCCGTTCCGCTCGCGCACGCGCGCGATCTCCGAAGCGAGCAACGCGTGGTAGGGCTCGAAGAACGTCGCGCGGCGCGCCGCGATCTCCGCCTCGTCCGGTGCTTCTCCCGGGAGATAGATGGGGACGTTCGCGAACGTGCGCGCCGGGCAGAGCTCCGTGTTGTCGGCGCCCGGGTACAGCGCCGCCCCCGAGGGATCGCGATTGAGGTCGATGACGTAGCGCGAGTGCGTCGCGACGATTAGCGTCGCACCCGTCGACGGGGCGAAGTCGTAGAGCGCATCGACGTGCCAGTCGGTGTCCGGCAATGCGTGCGCGGCGGGCGCCATGCGTAGCGCGATCGCATCGGGGATGTGACGTCCCGCATGCGGCACGTTGACGATGAGCGGCGAATCGCCGCGCGTCGCGTGCCATAGCAGCATCAGAGCGCTCCCCGCACGACGCGGCCCTCGCGAATCAGCAAGACGCACGGGACGCCGCCGATGGAGTACGAGAGCTCGGCCGGCGCCTCGACGTCCCAGAGGGCAACGTCGGCGCGCCGGCCGACTTCCAGCGTGCCGCGATCTTCGAGGCCGAGCGCGCGCGCGGCGTTGCGCGTCGTGCCCGCGAGCGTCTCCAAAGGCGTGAGCCCGAACAGCGTGCACGCCATGTTCATCATGAGCGGCAGCGACGTGGCGGGCGACGTTCCCGGATTGCAGTCGGTCGAGATCGCGATCGGCACGCCGTGCCTGCGGAGCGCCTCGACGGGCGGCATGCGCGTCTCGCGCAGCGCGTAGAACGCCCCGGGCAGCAGCACGGCGACCGTGCCCGCGCGCGCCATGGCGGCGACGCCGCGCGCATTGGCGTATTCGAGATGGTCTGCCGAAAGCGCGCCGAAGTGCGCGGCCAGCGCGGCGCCGTCGCCATCGGAAAGCTGGTCGGCGTGCAGCTTGACGCGCAGGCCGTGTGCGCGCGCCGCCTCGAACACCCGGCGCACCTGTGCGTGCGTGAAGCCGATCGTTTCGCAGAACGCATCGACGGCCTCCGCCGCGCCCTCGCGCGCTGCTGCAGGGAGCGTGTCGCCGCATACGTAATCGATGTAGTCGTCCGCGCGGCCGGCGAATTCCGGCGGCAGCGCGTGCGCGGCGAGGAGCGTGGTGCGCACGTCGACGTCGACTTCCGCGCCGAGACGCTTCGCGACACGCAGCTGGCGCAACTCGGTGACGGTGTCGAGCCCGTAGCCCGACTTGGTCTCGACGGTCGTCGCGCCCTGCCCGGCCATCGCCGCGAGCCGCGGCCGGCTCTGCGCCGCCAGCGCGTCGTCGCCGGCCGCGCGCGTGGCGCCCACCGTCGACATGATGCCACCGCCTTGTGCCGCGATCTCCCCGTACGACGCGCCCTCGAGCCGGCGCTCGAACTCGGGCGCGCGATTGCCCGCGTAGACGAGATGCGTGTGGCAGTCGACGAGCCCCGGCGTGGCGAGCCTTCCGCACCCGTCGATCGTGCGCGCCGCCGTCGCCTCGCGCGGCAGATCGGGCATGGCACCGATCCACGCGATCGCATCGTCGCGAATGCCGAGCGCCCCGTCCTCGATCAGTCCATAACCCGCACGCTCACGCATCGTCGCGAGATTGGCGTGCGTAAGCAGCAGGTCGAAAGACGTGTTCATCGGGCGCGAGGCAGGTTCATGCGGGCGACGTCACGTCGATCCGCGCGAGCGCGGCGCGGTAACGCCGCAGCACGTCCTGCTCGCGCGCGTGGTGGCCGTCGCGAACGACGAAACGGCCGCGGCTGGCGAGGTCGCGCACCGGGCGCCGGCAGGGTCCGAAGATCGCCGCATCGAGCGCGCGCTCGACCGGTTGCCCCGCGAGCGCGGGATCGTCCATGTCGAGCACGATCAGGTCCGCCCACATTCCGGGTGCCAGCCGTCCCGTCGGCTGTCCGAGCGCCTGCGCACCGTCGCGCGCGGCGGCGCGCCACAAGGTCTCGCCGAGCGGCGCCCGGCTCTCGCCCGCGAGCACGTTGCGGCGGCGCAGGCGCAGGCGCTGCGACCATTCGAGCTGGCGCAGCTCCGCGAACGGGTCGATCAGCGTGTTCGAATCGCTGCCCACGCCAAAGCGCCCACCCGCGCGCTGGTACGCCTCCGCCGGGAACGTGCCGTCGCCGAGGTCCGCCTCGGTGCTCGGCGCCAGCCCGGCGACCGCGCCGCTCGCCGCGAGCGCAGCGACCTCGCGATCGAGCAGGTGCGTCGCGTGCACGAGGCACCAGCGAGCGTCGACGCCGGCGTGCGCGATCAGCCATTCCACCGGACGCATGCCGCTCCACCGATAGCAGTCGTCGACTTCGCGCGTCTGCTCCGCCGCGTGGATGTGAATCGGCGTGTCGACCGCGGCGAGCCGCAGGATCTTCGCGAGCTCCTCGGGCGTCACCGCGCGCAGGCTGTGCGGGGCGACGCCCAATACGTAGCCTTCGGATGCGCTGCGACGCGCGAGCGCTTCGAAGAGCCGCTCGAACGTGTACACGCTGTGCAGGAAACGCCGCTGCAACGGCGTGATCGGCGCGCCGCCGAAATCGCCGTGCGCGTAGAAGACCGGCAACAGCGTAAGGCCGAGCCCCGCCGTGCGCGCCGCGCCGACGATGCGCCATGCGAGCTCGGCGGGGTCGGCGTACGGCTGGCCGTGCGGATCGTGATGCACGTAATGGAACTCGGCCACGCAGGCATAGCCGGCCTTCGCCATCTCGACGTAGGCCTGCGCGGAGATCGCCTCGAACGCGTCCGCATCGAGGCGATCGGCCGCCGCGTGCATCGCCTGCCGCCAGGTCCAGAACGTGTCGTCGCGCGCGGGCGAGGGCGATCCGGTCCGTCCCGCAATCGCGCGCTGAAACGCGTGCGAATGCAGGTTCGGCATGGCCGGAATGACGGGACCCGCGAGCCGCTCGCCTTCGCGCGCCGCGCCGTCCACCTCGACGCGCGCGATACGCCCGGCGTCGTCGACCACGAGCGCGACGTCGTCGGCCCAGCCGTCGTCGAGCAGTGCGGCGGGCGCGAGCAACGTCTTCATCGGCGGTGTTTCATCCCATTGGCAATGCGACGCGCTGTGCGCGCCTGTCGCCCGATTGTAATCCGCGGGACGCCGCGTCCCGGGCCGTCCCGCTGCCGGTGCCGATGCGGGCGAGCGTTGACAGAGGTGGCGTCCGCCGCATAATGCCTCCGTCCAACGCTCAAGGGAGAGCAATCATGCGCAAGACCCTCGTCGTCACGGCGGCGCTCGCGCTCGGCGCGCTGCCCTTCGTCGCTGCGGCGCAAACCAAGGTCGCGATCGGCTATTCGGGATGGACCGGCTTCGCTCCGCTGACGCTTGCCAAGGAGGCGGGCATCTTCAAGAAGCACGCGCTCGACGTCGACCTCAAGAAGATCCCGCAGAAGGATCGCCACCTCGCGATCGCCTCGGGTGACGTGCAATGCGCGGCGACGACCGTCGAAACCTGGGTCGTGTGGAACGCGAACGGGGTCGCGACGAAGCAGATCTTCCAGATGGACAAGAGCTACGGCGCCGACGGGATGGCCGTGCGCAACAACGTCGCGAAGATCGCGGACCTCAAGGGCAAGACCGTTGCCGCGTCGGCGCCCGGCACCGCGCCGTACTTCACCCTCGCGTGGTTCCTCAAGAAGAACGGGCTGTCGGTCAAGGACGTCAAGGTCGTGAACCTCGAGCCCGGCCCCGCGGCGCAGGCATTCGTGGCCGGCCAGAACGATGCCGCGATGACCTACGAGCCGTATTTGTCGACCGTGCGCGCCAACCCCAAGGCCGGAAAGATCATCGCGACGACGCTCGACTACCCGATGATCATGGACACTTTCGGCTGCACGCCCAAGTTCCTCGCCGACCATCCGCAGGCCGCACAGGCGCTGGCCGACAGCTATTTCGAGGCCATCGCGATGATCGCGAAGGATCCGAAGAAGAGCTACGCGATCATGGGCGCCGACGCGAAGCAGACCGGCGAGCAATTCGGCGAGTCGGCGAAGTACCTGCGCTGGCAAGACAAGGCGGCGAACCGGAAATTCTTCAGCGGCGAGCTGCAGCAGTTCAGCAAGGAGGCGGCGAGCCTTCTGATGGAGATCGGCACGATCAGGTCGGTGCCGGACATCGATTCGCTGTACGACACGCGCTTCATCAAGTGACGTCCGTTCACGCCGCCTCCGCCGACATGGACGCGTCCCGGCGATGACGCCGCTTGCGCCGGTCGCGCCGGCCCGCAAGCTCGCGCTGGGGCTCGCGTTCTTCGTCCTGTTCGTGCTCGCGTGGAGCGGCGTCACGTTCGGCGGGCTCGTGCCGCGCACCTTCCTCGCCGACCCGCTCACGATGCTGCGCGAGGGCTACCGGCTGTTCGCCCACTTCGGCTTCGCACAGGACGTCGCCATCACCGTGTGGCGCGTGTTCGGCGGCTTCATCCTGGCGGCGCTGATCGGCGTGCCGCTCGGCGTCGCGATGGGCGCGTACAAGCCGGTGGAGGCGTTCTTCGAGCCGTTCGTCTCGTTCGCGCGCTATCTGCCCGCTTCCGCGTTCATTCCGCTGCTGATCCTCTGGGCGGGCATCGGCGAGATGCAGAAGATCCTCGTCATTTTCATCGGCTCGTTCTTCCAGATCGTGCTGATGGTGGCGGTCACCGTGGGCGCGACGCGACGCGATCTCGTGGAGGCCGCCTACACGCTCGGCGCCAGGGCGAGCGGCATCGTGCGTCGGGTATTGCTGCCCAATTCGGCGCCGGCGATCGCCGAGACGCTGCGGCTCGTCCTCGGCTGGGCATGGACCTACGTGATCGTGGCGGAATTGATCGGCGCGTCGAGCGGGATCGGGCACATGATCACCGACAGCCAGGCGCTGCTCAACACCGGGCAGATCATCTTCGGCATCATCCTGATCGGCATCATCGGGCTCGTTTCGGACCTCGCGTTCAAGGAGTCGAATCGCGCGCTCTTCCGCTGGTATGCGGCCTAGCCGGGATATCGCGCCGGACCCGTCCCGCTTCGCTGGCATTCCCCGCCGGCCCAGCGGGCGACGACGATGAGCGCGCTGGCAATCGACGAGGTGTCGCGCACGTTCCCGGGCGTGCGCGGCGGCACGCCGACGCAGGCGCTGCTGCCCACGTCGCTCGCCGTCGCCGACAACGACTTCATCACCATTCTCGGACCGTCGGGTTGCGGCAAGAGCACGCTGCTTCGCATCGTCGCGGGCCTCGACTTCCCGACCACCGGAGAGGTGCGGCTCGACGGGCGCAGGGTCGCGGGCCCCGGCGCCGACCGTGGGATGGTGTTCCAGAGCTACACGCTCTTTCCCTGGCTCACGGTGCGGGAGAACATCTGCTTCGGTCTGCGCGAGAAGGGCGTGCCGCAGGCGCGGCAGGCCGAGATCGCCGCGCATTACGTCGAGAAGGTCGGCCTGCGCGGCTTCGAGCATCACTACCCGAAGATGCTTTCGGGCGGCATGCAGCAGCGCACCGCGATCGCGCGCGCGCTCGCCAACGAGCCGCGCATCCTGCTCCTCGACGAGCCGTTCGGCGCGCTCGACAACCAGACGCGCTCGCTGATGCAGGAGCTTTTGCTCTCGATCTGGGAAACCGAGCGCAAGACCGTGCTGTTCGTTACGCACGACATCGAGGAGGCGATCTTCATGGCGAACCGCGTCGTCGTGATGACGGCGCGTCCAGGCCGCATCAAGGCGGACGTGACGGTGCCGCTTGCCCATCCACGCCATTACACGATCAAGACATCACCCGAGTTCTCGGCATTGAAGGCGCGGCTCACCGAGGAAATTCGCGTCGAGGCCATCCGCAGCACGGCGATCGCGGGTTGAACGCCTGCTCGACTCGCGCACGAGCCGGGTTCGCACATTCGGCCAGGAGCCGTGACTGGCCTGTGCCCGCCGGGGTGCAGGGCCATATGGGAACCCTACGTCCGTGAGCCTGTCGGACAGGCGCCGACTATCGCTGGAAACTTCGATGACCCCGAGCCGCCTCCGCCCCGTCTTCCTTGCAGCCGTCGCGTCGTGCGTGTTCGCCGCGGCGGGCCCCGCTTCGGCATCGCCACAGGCGACCGCCAGGGACGAAATCGACCATCTCCTCCAGTACGTCGCGGCGTCATCTTGCACGTTCGTGCGCAACGGCACGGAATACCCGGCGGCCGAGGCGCGGGATCATCTCGCGACCAAGTACCGCTTCGTCGGGAGCCGCATCGCGACTGCCGAGGACTTCATCAAGTACCTCGCGACCGGCAGCAGCATGTCGGGCGAGCCTTATCACGTGCGCTGCGGGCAGACCGACGAGTTCTCGGGGAAGTGGCTGACCGCGGAGCTCAATCGCTACCGCAAGCAGCCGCACCTGCAGCGCGTCGCGCACTGAGGGCTGGGCGGCCCGGCGTCGGCCCGCGCAGGCTTACGAATGCGCGGTCAGTATCGGCCGCCCATTTTCTGCCATCTCCACGCATCGGCGCAGATCGCGTCGAGATCGCGCGTCGGTGTCCATCCCAGCATCGCGGCGGCGCGCGAGATGTCCGCGCCGCTCGTTGCAACGTCCCCCGGCCGGCGTGGGCCGACGGCACGCGGAATCGAGCGGCCGCACGCGCGCTCGAAAGCCGCCAGCACGCCGAGCACCGAATGCCGCTTGCCCCCGCCGAGGTTCACCGTGAGAAGGCCCGGGCTCGCCGTGACCTTCTGCAGTGCCCGCACGAAGCCGTCGGCGAGATCCTGCACGTGTACGTAGTCGCGCACGGCGGTGCCGTCCGGCGTGTCCCAATCGTCGCCGTGCACGAGGATCTCGCCCGCCTCGCCGGAGGCGACACGGCATAGCTGTGGAATGAGATGCGTCGTGCGTCCGCGCGGAGCCTCGCCCATCATCCCCGACGCGTGCCCGCCGGCGACGTTGAACTTGCGCACGATCGCGATGCGCCAGTTCGGGTTCGCGCGCGCGAGATCGCGCAGGAAGTCCTCGACGATCCGCTTGGTGCGCCCGTAGACGCTCGCGGGCCGTAGCGGCGCCTCCTCGTCCAGGCCGACGAAGTCGTCCGCCTCGCCGTACACCGCCGCCGACGAGCTGAAGACGAGCGTCGCGACGCCGGCCTCGCCCATCACCTCGACGAGCGCGAGCGTGCCGCCGACGTTCACGTCGTAATACGCGAGCGGGCGCGTCTCCGACTCGGCGACGTCCTTCAATCCCGCGCAATGGACGACGGCGGTGATCGGGTGGTCGTGGAAGGCCGAACGCACCGCCGCGATGTCGCGCACATCGGCGGTGACGCAGGGCACGGGGCGCCCGGCGAGCGCTTCGAGCCGCGTGCGCACCGCGGGCGTGCTGTTGCTGAAGTTGTCGAGCACGACCGGCGCGAAGCCCGCGCGCGCGAGCTCGACGACGACATGCGAGCCCACGAAGCCCGCCCCACCGGTCACGAGAATGCTGTCGTGCATGACAGCGCGATGCTACACGGTTTCGCGCGCATTCCGCATGCGGCGGGCGCGAACGTGAAAAAGCCGGGCGCTCGGCCCGGCTTTGCCGATTACGACGGAAGTTGATCTACGCGGCCTGCGCCTCGTCGACCGCCTCGGGGCGATCGACGAGCTCGACCAGCGCCATCGGCGCAGCGTCGCCCTGCCGGTAGCCGAACTTGAGGATGCGCAGGTAGCCACCCGGACGCGCCTTGAAGCGGGGCCCGAGCTCGTCGAAGAGCTTCGTGACGACGGCGCGGTCGCGCAAGCGGTCGAACGCGAGCCGCCGGTTGGCCAGCGTCGGGGTCTTGCCGAGGGTGATGAGCGGCTCGGCCACGCGCCGCAATTCCTTCGCCTTCGGCAGCGTCGTGCGGATCGCCTCGTGCGTGAAGAGCGAGTTCGTCATGTTGCGCAGCATCGCGAGGCGGTGGGCGCTCGTGCGGTTCAGCTTTCGCAATCCGTGTCTGTGTCTCATCGTTCTTTCCTGTCTTTTCCGCTGAAAATCGTCGGGCTCCGCCCGCGATTTTCAGCTGGCTCCCTCCGTGAAAAGCAGGTTTTCACTTTTCACGGTCGATCCAACCCCGCCGGCGGCCAGTTCTCGAGCCGCATGCCGAGCGAAAGCCCGCGCGAGGCGAGCACTTCCTTGATCTCGTTCAACGACTTGCGCCCGAGGTTCGGCGTCTTGAGGAGCTCGGTCTCCGAACGCTGGATCAGGTCGCCGATGTAGTAGATGTTCTCGGCCTTGAGGCAATTCGCCGAGCGCACGGTGAGCTCGAGGTCGTCGACCGGCCGCAGCAGGATCGGATCGACCTGCGGCGACGCGCGTTCCGCCGACGGCTGCTCGCTGCCCTTCAGATCGGCGAACACCGACAGCTGCTCGACCAGCACGCTGGCCGCATAGCGCACCGCCTGCTCGGGCTCGACGACGCCGTTCGTCTCGATGTCGAGGACGAGCTTGTCGAGGTCGGTCCGTTGCTCGACGCGCGCGGATTCGACCGCGTAGCTCACGCGGCGCACCGGCGAGAACGATGCATCGAGCAGGATGCTGCCGATCGTACGCCCGCCCTCCGGCTTCGTGCGCGCCGTCGCCGGCTGGTATCCGCGCCCGCGCTCGACCTTGATCTCCATCTCGATCTTGCCGCCCGCGGTGAGGTGCGCGATCACGTGCTCGGGGTTGATGATCTCGACGTCGTGGTTCGGCTCGATATCGGCCGCGGTGACCGGGCCCTCGCCGGTCTTCGCGAGCTTCAGCATCACGCTGTCGCGGTTGTGCAGCTTCAGCACGACGCCCTTGAGATTGAGCAGGACGTCGACCACGTCCTCCTGCACGCCGTCGAGGGCCGAATACTCGTGCAGCACGCCGGTGATGCGGACCTCCGTCGGAGCGTAGCCGGGCATCGACGAGAGCAGCACGCGGCGCAGCGCGTTGCCCAGCGTATGTCCGTACCCGCGCTCGAACGGCTCCATCACCACTTTGGCGTGGAACGGCGACATGCTCTGCACGTCGATGATGCGGGGTTTCAACAGAACGTTGCTCTGCATGCGTTGGCCTCGGAAAACTTCTGATGAGCACGACGGCGAGCGGCTCACGCCGCCGCCGTCGTACATGTGCTGATCACTTCGAGTAGAGTTCCACTACCAGGCTCTCGTTGATGTCCTGCGCGAACTCCGAGCGGTCGGGCGCGCCCTTGAACGTGCCCGTCATCTTCTTGGGATCGACCTCGACCCACGACGGGAAGCCGACCTTCTCGGCGAGCTGCAGCGCGTCCTGGATGCGGAGCTGCGACTTCGCGCGCTCCGTCGTCGAGACGACGTCGCCCGCCCTGAGCAGCGCCGACGGCACGTTGACGACCTTGCCGTTCACCGTGATCGCGCGGTGCGACACGAGCTGGCGCGCCTCGGCGCGCGTCGAGCCCAGGCCCATCCGGTAGACGACGTTGTCGAGCCGCGACTCGAGGATCTGCAGCAGGTTCGTGCCGGTGGAACTCTTGCCCTTCGTCGCTTCCGCGAAGTAGCGCCGGAACTGCCGCTCGAGCACGCCGTAGATGCGGCGCAGCTTCTGCTTCTCGCGCAGCTGATGGCCGTAATCGGACGTGCGGGCGCCGGACTTCACGCCGTGCTGTCCCGGCTTCGTGTCGAGCTTGCACTTCGAGTCGAGCGAGCGGCGCGCGCTCTTCAGGAAGAGGTCGGTCCCTTCCCGCCGCGCGAGCTTGCACTTCGGTCCGTTGTAACGAGCCACGTTTTATCTCCTGCCTTTCCGGCTGGAAATCGTCAGGCTTCGCCTGCGATTTCCAGGTAGCCAATCGGACAAAAGTAGGGGTCCACTTTTGTCCGGCATTAAATTCGGCGGCGCTTCGGCGGGCGGCATCCGTTGTGCGGCACCGGCGTCACGTCCGAGATGCTGCTGATCTTCAAGCCCAGCGCGTTCAGCGCGCGCACCGCCGACTCGCGGCCGGGCCCCGGGCCCTTGATGCGCACCTCGAGGTTCTTGACGCCGCA
>JBLMWW010000094.1:0-14631 GCA_050257435.1 Rudaea sp. | reverse complement strand
ATGACGGCGCTCCAAGCCGGAGAGCACGCCATCGACGTGTCGTCGCCGTGCGTGATGGGCATTCTCAACGTCACGGCGGATTCTTTCTACGACGGCGGGCGTGTCGATCGCGACGCGGCGCTCGCGCACGCGCGCCGGATGCTGGCGGACGGGGCGCGTATCGTCGATGTCGGCGGGGAGTCGACGCGGCCGGGCGCAACGCCGGTCGATGAGGCCGCCGAGCTCGCGCGCGTGATCCCCATCGTCGAAGCGCTCGCCCGCGCCGGCGTGTGCGTGTCGGTGGATACGATGAAGCCGGCGGTGATGCGCGCCGCGCTCGCCGCCGGCGCCGCGATGATCAACGACGTGCGCGCCTTGCGGGCGCCGGGTGCGCTCGACGTCGTGGCGGCG
This sequence comes from Rudaea sp., assembly GCA_050257435.1. Classification (GTDB taxonomy): domain Bacteria; phylum Pseudomonadota; class Gammaproteobacteria; order Burkholderiales; family Casimicrobiaceae; genus VBCG01. Next base: position 14,241 of record JBLMWW010000094.1, on the reverse strand, counting down.
AGCACTGCGGCAGTTTGCCTCATGCACATGCAGGGCGAGCCGCGCACGATGCAGGCGCACCCGCGCTACGTCGACGTCGTCGCGGAGGTGCGCGAGTTCCTGCGTGAGCGCGCGCAGGCGTGTCGCGACGCCGGCATCGCCGCCGAGCGTATCGTCGTCGACCCCGGCTTTGGCTTCGGCAAGACCCTCGCGCATAATCTCGAACTGTTGCGAAACCTGGATGACATCGCGCAATTGGGCTATCCCGTTCTCGCCGGGCTGTCGCGCAAATCGATGATCGGCGCGATCACCGGCCGCGACGCCGGTGAACGCCTCGCCGGCAGCGTCGCGGCCGCGTTGGCGGCCGCCGCGCACGGCGCCCGGATCCTGCGCGTCCATGACGTGCAGGAAACCGTCGATGCGCTCGCCGTATGGAGTGCGCTCGATCGCTGGCCCGGCAACCTCTCGCACGCTGGGAAGAAACGATGAAAAAGACGACGGTGCGGCAACGCCGCTATTTCGGCACCGACGGTGTGCGCGGACGCGTCGGCGACGCGCCGATCACGCCCGACCTCATCCTGAAGCTCGGCTGGGCCGCGGGACGCACGCTGGCGAGCACGGACGGTGCGCGCGGCGAGCGTCCAGCCGTGCTGATCGGCAAGGACACGCGCATCTCGGGCTATCTGCTCGAGGCGACGCTCGAGGCCGGAATGTCGGCCGCGGGCGTCGACGTCTATCTCTGCGGCCCGCTGCCCACGCCCGCGATCGCGTACCTGACGCGCGCGCTGCGTCTTTCCGCCGGCATCGTCATCAGCGCGTCGCACAACCCATTCGACGACAACGGGATCAAGTTCTTCTCGGCGGGCGGGACGAAGCTTCCCGACGACGTCGAGCTCGCCATCGAAGCCCAGATGGAGCAGCCGCTCGTTTGCGCGCCGTCGGCGGATCTCGGCAAGGCGTTTCGCGTCGGCGACGCCGCCGGGCGCTACATCGAGTTCTGCAAGAGCACGTTTCCCAACGAACGCGACCTGCGGGGTCTCAAGATCGTCGTGGATTGCGCGCACGGCGCCGCGTATCACGTGGCGCCGCCGGTTTTTCACGAGCTCGGCGCCGACGTGATCGCCGTCGGCGACGCGCCGAACGGCATCAACATCAACCAGGACGTCGGCGCCACGCATCCCGAGTACCTCGCCGAGCAGGTCCTCGCGCATGGCGCCGATTTCGGCATTGCGCTGGATGGCGACGGGGACCGGCTTGCGATGGCGGACGCGGAAGGTCGCCTTTACGACGGCGACCAGCTTCTCTACGTGATCGCGCGCGACTACCAGCGCCGCGGCGCGCTCGTCGGCGGCATCGTCGGCACGCTGATGAGCAACCTCGGCTTCGAGCACGCGCTCGCGGCCGCGGGCATCGAGCTTTTGCGCGCGAAGGTCGGCGATCGCTACGTGCTCGAGCTGCTCGTCGAGCGCGGGTGGCAGCTCGGCGGCGAGAATTCGGGCCATATGATCTGCCTCGACAAGCATACGACCGGCGACGCGATCATCGCGGCGCTCGCCGTGCTGCGCGCGCTGATCGAGCAGAAGACGACGCTTGCGGAAGCGGCGTCCCCGGTGACGCTGTTCCCGCAGCGGCTGATCAACGTGCCGCTGCGCCGCGATTGGGACTGGCGCGCGAGCGCTGCCGTGCTCGAGGCCGAGCGGAGCGCGGTCTCGTCACTCGGCGCCGCGGGACGCGTGTTGTTGCGCCCCTCGGGCACCGAGCCCGTGCTGCGGGTCATGGTCGAGGCGCGCGAGCGCATGCTCGCCGACACGCACGCCGAATCGCTGGCGCACGCGATCGCCGTGGCGGCGGCGCAGCCGATGTAACCGAGCGATCCGGATCCGCCTCCGTTGGCCGCGGTCGCCTCAACCCTTGAACGGAATGCATCGATGCGCATCGTAATCACCGGCGGCGCCGGCTTTCTCGGCAGCCGCCTTGCCCGCGCGATCCTCGCGCGCGGCACGCTTAACGATGCGCAGGGGCGCACGCGGCCGTTGCGCGAGCTCGTGCTCGTCGACGTCGTCGCGCCAGCGGGTCACGACGATTCGCGCGTTCGCGCGCTCACGGGCAGCCTCGATGACCCGGCGGTGGTCGAGTCCGCGATCACGCCGGAAACGGACAGCGTGTTCCATCTCGCCGCGGTCGTGAGCGGACAGGCCGAGGCCGATTTCGACATCGGCATGCGCGTGAACCTCGACGGCACGCGCAACGTGCTCGAGCGCTGCCGCGCGTGCGCCACGCCGCCCAAGGTCGTGTTCGCGAGCTCGCTCGCGGTGTTCGGCGGCGAACTTCCCGATCCGGTGCCCGACGACGCGCGGCTCACGCCGCAATCGTCCTACGGCACGCAGAAGGCGATCGGCGAGCTGCTCGTCGCGGACATGAGCCGCAAGGGTTTCCTCGACGGCCGGTCGCTGCGGCTTCCCACGATCGTCGTGCGGCCGGGCAAGCCGAACCGCGCGGCGTCGTCGTTCGCGAGCGGCATCATTCGCGAGCCGCTCGCCGGCGTGGCGGCGCCGTGCCCCGTCGCGCCCGCAACGCGCATGTGGGTCCAGTCACCGCGCGCGGTCATCGACAATTTCCTGATCGGCCACGAGGCGGACGCCGGGCGGCTTCCGGCGTCGCGGGCGATCAACGTGCCCGGTCTGTGCGTTTCGGTGGAGGAGATGGTGGCCGCACTGCGCCGGGTCGCCGGCGACGCCGTCGCGTCGCTGGTGCGCTGGGAGTACGACCCGGTGATCGACCGCATCGTCTCGACCTGGCCCGCGCGCTTCACCGCCGACGCCGGCCGCGCGCTGGGCATGCGCTCCGACGACGATTTCGAAAGCGTCGTGCGCGCGCACGCCGTCGACAGCGGGTCGCTATAATCGATCGATGGTCGCCGTCACGCACGCCGCGCCGCACGCCGCGCCGCAGGCGGTGGGCGCGTGGCTCGAATCCCTCTCGGCGATTTACACGCAGGGCGATCGCGAGCGCTTCGCGGCGGCCTACGAAATGGCGCACGCGCGCCTCGACGACGCGCGCGGCGCGGATGGGGAGCCTCTCATCGCCCGTGCGCTCGGCACCGCCGGCATCCTCGCGGCGCAGCGCTTCGATCCCGATTCGCTCGTCGCCGCGATCCTCGTCGGATTGCCGGCGGCGTCCGGTTACGAGCACGACGCCGTCGTCGGCGCCTTCGGAGCCGAGGTCGCCGCACTGATCGAGGGCGTCGCACGGATGAACGCCGTGCAGGCGCTCGCCGCCGGCACCGACGCGCAGCAGCGCGCCCTGCAGGCGGAGAACCTGCGCAAGATGCTCCTCGCGATGGTCGAGGACATACGCGTCGTGCTGATCAAGCTCGCCGAGCGCACGCAGGCGCTGCGCCATGCGATCGGGCGCGACGACGCGGCGCGCGGCACGATCGCGCGGGAGGCGCTGGACGTGTACGCGCCGCTCGCCAATCGACTCGGGCTGTGGCAGCTCAAGTGGGAGCTCGAGGACCTGTCGCTGCGCGCGCTCGAGCCCGACGAGTACCGGCGCGTCGCGCGCCTACTCGACGAGCGCCGGCTCGACCGCGAGCGCTACATCCGCGAGGTGGCGGCGACGCTGTCGCGCGAGCTGCGTGCGGCGGGACTTGCCGCCGACGTGAGCGGCCGGCCGAAGCACATCTACAGCATCGTGAAGAAGATGCGCCGCAAGCACATCGGCATCGATGCGCTCTACGACATCCGCGCCGTGCGCATCCTCGTCGATTCCGTGCGCGACTGCTACTCCGCGCTCGGCATCGTGCATCACCTGTGGACGCCGCTGCCCGGCGAGTTCGACGATTACATCGCGAAGCCGAAGGCGAACAACTACCGGTCGCTCCACACGGCGGTGATCGGCCCCGAGGGCAAGGCGCTCGAGGTGCAGATCCGCACGCACGAGATGCATCGCCATTCCGAGTACGGCGTTGCCGCACACTGGAGGTACAAGGAGGGCGACGCGCGCCCGCAACGCGATGCGCGTTTCGACGACAAGATCGCCTGGCTGCGGCAGATCCTCGCGTGGAAGGACGCGGTCGCGGACACCGGCGAATGGCTGTCGGCGTTCAAGAGCAGCCTGTTCACCGACTCGATCTACGTGCTGACGCCGCAGGGCAAGGTGATCGACCTGCCGAAGGGCGCGACGCCGATCGACTTCGCGTACGCCGTGCACACGAGCCTCGGCCATCGCTGCCGCGGCGCGCGCGTCGACGGCCAGATGGTGCCGCTCGACTACGTGCTGCGCAACGGCCAGCGGGTCGAGATCATCGCGGCGAAGCAGGGCGGCCCGTCGCGCGACTGGTTGAACCCCGACCTGGGCTACGTCCAGAGCCATCGCGCGCGCGCCAAGGTGCGGCAGTGGTTCAAGGCGCAGCAGCACGACCAGACCGTCGCGCAGGGCCGCATGATGGTCGAGCGCGAGCTGGCGCGGCTCGGCCAGACCGCGCTCAAGCTCGAGGCGGTCGCCGCCAAGGCGGGGTTCGCGCGCACGGACGAATTCTTCGCGGCGTTCGCGCGCGACGAGATCAACAGCCGTCAGGTGCAGACGGCGATTGCTGCCGTGGCGCAACCGGCCGCGCCCGCGCCGCCGGCCGAGCCGGAAGTCGTCACGCGGCGAAGCCGTGCCGCGGGAACGGGCCACGGCATCCTCGTCGTCGGCGTGGATCGCTTGCTGACCGGCCTCGCACGTTGCTGCAAGCCGGCGCCGCCCGACCCGATCGCCGGTTTCGTCACGCGCGGCAAGGGGATCACGATCCATCGCGCGTCGTGTCCGAACGTCGCGCGCATCCGCGCACGCGAGCCCGAGCGGCTGATCGAAGCCGACTGGGGCGCGTCCCGCGAGGAGCTCTTTCCCGTCGACATCGTCGTCGACGCCACCGATCGGCAGGGGCTGCTGCGCGACATCTCGGAGCTGCTGGCGCGCGAGAAGATCAACGTGACCGCGGTCAACACGCAGACGCGCCAGCATCAGGCGCGCATGGCGTTCACGCTCGAAGTGGAAAGCGTCGGACAGTTGAAGCGCGCGCTGCAGCTCGCGCGCGACATTCCCGGCGTCTTTTCCGCGGAGCGACGTTAGGCGTCTCAGGGTCGGAGCCAACGGATCGGGGTCAGATTCGAGTCTAACCCCAATCTGATCCCCAATCCGTTGCATCCGCGCCGGCAAATTCGAGTCTGGCCCCCGATCCGGACCGCCTGCACCGTCAGATGCGCAGCGGCTCGCCGTACCCCGTCAGCTCGAGGTAGCCGCGGCCGGCCGCGCGGCCGCCGGTGATCGCGCGCACCGCGCCCTCCCAATAGACGATGCCGACGCCGGCACGCGCATCGAGCTCCTGATCGGGGAACAGCGGCTCGAGCGAGACATCGACGGCCCCGGCTCGCACGCGAAATGCGACGGGATACGCGATGCCCGTGCGCGGCGAACGCCATTCGCGCTTTGTGACGAACGCGACGTCGCCGGGCGCGAGTGTACGGGTGTCGCCGCGCGCGTCGCGCACGCTGCCGCCGGCCCACAGCGCGCCGCCGTGTGCGTCGCGGATGCGAAACGCCATCAGCGCGCCTCCGTCGTCGAAGTTGATGCCCGTCCAGTCCCAGCCGACGCCGTTCTTCGGCAGATAGCGGCTCGACCACTCGTGATCGAGCCAGGCGATGCCGGAAACGTCGCGCGCGTCCCCGTCGATCATCAGCGTTCCGTTGACCGCGAGCTGCGGCCGGCTGTAATAGAAGCTCGCGTCGACCGGCGCGGGACCCTTGCGACTCACGCCCGCTTCGCCCTGCAGCATCGGCGGCGTGCGTGCCGAGAGCACGAGCGCCAGCGCGAATTCGCGCGCGCTCACCTGCGCGAAATACCGCTCGCCGGCTTGCGCCAGCGACCATGTCCCGATATGGACGTCACACCTGCCCACGGCCGCCTCGGCGAGATCGAACCCTGCGCGCGCCGCGCGCTGGTCGACGCGCAATCGTCCAAGCGCCGGATCGGCGAGCGCCGCGTGCGCGAAGAGCAGCTGCTTCGGCGCGAAGCGGCTTGTGCTCGTCTCGGCGACGCCGGGACGGTTGCGGAAGAACGTCACCTGGAACCCGTACCGACGCGACCGCGCGTCGTCCAGCCAGCCGGTCACGTACCACCATTCGTTGCGAAACGCCGGGTGCGCGCCTTCGTCGGCGGGGAATGCGAGCGCACCGCCGGCGCGCACGTCGGGGTAGTCGACGGCGCGCGCCGCGGGGCATGCGGCAGCGAGCGGAAGCGCCAGCACGCGTCGTCGCAGGCGGTCCACGCCGATCGCGTGGTGTCCCGACGCCTTCTCGCCGGGCATTACCAGTCCTCCCGCACGGCGCGCACCGCCCCGATGCTCGTCGCGCCGCGCGCGCTCGCGCGCGCCGTAAGCGTGGCGAGCAAGAGCAGCACGAGCGCGAGCGCCGTCAGGGAAAGCCACGGCACGTGGAGGTCCATGCTCCAGTGGAACGACTGTCGGTTCACGACACGGATCAGGATCAGGCTGATGGCGAAGCCGAGCCCGAGGCCGGCGATCACGCCGAGCATCGCCAGCACTGCGCCTTCGACGGCGAGCATCGCGCCGATCTGCCGGCGCGTCATGCCGATGTGACGCAGCGCGCCGAACTCGCGGCTTCGCGCGAGCGTCTGTGCGACGAGCGAGGCCGACAATCCGACCAGGCCGATCAGGACCGCCGCCGCTTCGAGCGCGTAGGTCACTGCGAACGTGCGGTCGAAGGTCGCGAGCGACAGCCTACGCAGGTCCGCGGGCGTCCCGATCGAGAGCCGCGCCTCGCCGCCGGCGTAGGTTGCGACGGCGTCGCGCACGCTGGCCACGCTCGCGCCCGGCGCGAGCCACAGCGCCGCCTCGTTCACGCGATCGTCGCCGGTGAGCGCGCGGTAGTGCGCGCGCTCGATCACGACCGCGCCCTGCTGGCGCGCGTAGTCGCGCCAGATACCCGCCACGGTGAACGCCGCCTCGCGGCCGCCGAGAGGCAGCGTGAGCGTCATTCCGGGCGCGAGCGACCGGATGTCGGCGAGCGATTCGCTGATCCAGGCGGGCGGCGGAGCGCCCGGCGCCGGCACGAGGGGCGCGTCGACGAGCGCGAGGCGCGCGCCCGGATCGCGCGGATCGACGTCGCGCGCGAGCAGCACGACGCGCGGGCGCGCGGGATCGAGCATCAGCGAGGTGACGCGCATGAACTCCGCACGCGCGACGCCTTGCACACTGGCGATCGCGCTGCGGTCCGCGGGCGAGAAATACGCGCTGTCGGCGTTGACACGAACGTAGAGATCGGCGGGAAGCATCACGCGAAGCCACGCGTCGAGCGAATCGCGGAACGACGCGACCATGATCCCCATCGACACCATGAGCGAGATGCTCGCGACGACGGCGGCCAGCGTCGCGGCGAAGCGCCCGGGGGTCGCGCGCAGATGCGCGAGCGCGAGGAACGCGGGGACGGCACGCGGCAGCCGCATGGCGCGCAGCGCCCGCGCGCCGAGCGCGGGCAGGGCGAGGATGCCGCCGATCAGGATCAGCGCGATCGCCAGATAGCCGAAGAGCGGCAGGTCGTCGACCGGGGGCAGCGATGCGGCGACCACGCCGGCGAGGATCGTGGCCCAGGCGCTGGCCGAGCCGTGCACCGGCGCGGCAACGTCGGCATCGAGCGCCTTCAACGCAGCGGCGGGAGCGGCGCGCGCCGCCTCACGCGCCGGCACGATGCTGCCGAGCACCGCCGCGACGATGCCGAGCGCGGCGAACGCCAGGACTGCCGCGACCTCGATCGTCGGCGTCGCCGCCTGACCGCGAAAGAACCCGGCGCCGAGGTCGGGGCCGAAGCGCGCGAGTGCCAAGGCGGCGATCGCGTAACCGGCCGCGAGGCCGATCGTCGCGCCGACGACGCCGAGGAGCGCCGCCTCGACGACGACCCAGCCGACGAGCGTCCCGCGCCCAAGACCGAGGGTTCGCAACAAGGCGAATTGCGGCCTTCGCCGCGCGACCGACAGCGTTTGCGTCGCATAGACGAGCAGCGTGCCGGTAAAGAGCGCGACGAGCGCGAGGACGTCGAGGTTCACGCGGTACGCGCGCGAGAACCGCGCCGTCGCGGCGGCGTTCGCGCTCGGTGCGGCGACGTGGACGCCGGCGGGCAGCAAGGCCTGCAAGCGACGCTGCGCACGGTCCTGGTCGACGCCTGGCCGCAGGCGGAGATCGATCCGGGTCAATCGGCCGTCGCGAGCAAAGCGGTCCTGCACCGCCGCGATGTCCATCACCGCGTAGCGCGTCGCCCCGGTGGGTCCCGCCGCTCCCGCGATGCGCAACGGCAGGTCGCGCAGGCCGCTTTGCACGACCAGCGTGTCGCCCACGCTCGCACCGAGCCATCGCAGCGCCGCCGGGCTCACGAACACCGTATCGGGCCGCAACGCATCGAGGCGATCGGCGCCTGGCGCGACGAGTGCGGGATTGACGGTGGCGGCGCGGAAAACGTCGACGCCGATGATCGCGAGGGGCTCGCGCCGGTCCGCCACCTTCGCGTCGACCTCGACGACCGGGCTCGCCACCGCCACGTCGGCATCGCGCGCCAAAACCGGGTACACCGACTCGTCGAAGCCGTCGCGAGCGCCGCGCACCTCGAGGTCCGCATCGCCGGCGAGGAGCGCGAGCCCCGCCGTCAGCTCGCCCACGGCCGCGCGGTTGATGAGCTCGACCGCGAAGCCGAGCGCGATGCCGAACGCAATCGCCAGCACCGCGAGCAGCGTGCGGCCGCGCAGCGCCACGCGCGCGCCGCCGATCACGGCGCGGCCGACGGCGAGCCGATCCGCAAGCGGCGCGCGAAGATGCAAGGCGCGCCATGGCCGCGCGGTGTGCGGCGCGCGCGCGCGCATTGCACTGCCCGCGCTGCGCGCTTCGGGCCTCCGTTTGGGGCGCGTGTTCATGTATCGAGGTCCTCCGCTGCAGCTTCGCGAAGGCCATCGACGGCGAGCCGATAGATCCGGTCGGCGGAGGTTGCGGCGGCGCGGGAGTGGGTGACGAGCACCGCTGCCGCGCCGCTTTGCGCGACCGCGTCGCGCAGGAGCGCGATCACCTGCCGTCCGGTCGCGGGGTCGAGATTGCCGGTGGGCTCGTCGGCGAGGACGACCGACGGCCGGTGCACGAGCGCGCGTGCGATCGCGACCCGCTGCAGCTCGCCCCCCGACAGCTCGCGCGGCCAGCTCGCGCCCCGCGTCTCGAGGCCCACGGCGCGCAGCATCGCCTCGACGCGGTTCGCGTCGCGCTCCCCGCGTCCCTGCAGCGCCAGCGGCAGCGCGACGTTCTGCGCAACCGACAGATAAGGCAGCACGTGGAATGCCTGGAACACGAAACCCATGCGGTCGCGCCGGAAGGTGGTGAGCGCGCCGTCGTCGAGCGCCGCATAATCGACGCCGTCGACGATCACGCGGCCCGCGTCGACCGGCTCGAGGCCCGCAATGATGTTGAGCAGCGTGGATTTGCCGATCCCCGACGCGCCGACGATCGCGACGTACTCGCCGGACGCGACCGACAGCGACAGATCGGAAAACAGGCGGCGCGACGAGGGTCCCGGAAAGACTTTGGCGACGCCGCGAAGCTCGATCACCGCGAGAGTCTAGCCCGGATGTTTCACCGGAGCGCGGGAATTTGGCGAGGCGCTTTGCGCCTGGATCGGGTGCAGCCGATGAAGCCAATAGCAGGCACTATTGGCGAGGATTGCAAGCCCGAGCCGGGTGCAAAGCGGCCGCCAGAGACCGCGCAGGAAGATGCGCGTGCCAAGCCACGCGGACCGATTGGCGGTTCGCTCCGAAGGCGCACCGCCCTTCTGCGCGAGGCCTTCGCGTTCGTCGCAGCGGTCGCAACGGTGATGCGCGCACGCGCCACCGAGTTGCCGCCGTTCTTAGTCGCGCTCGAGAGTCAGCGCATCGTTCCCGCCCACCTCCAAGTGCCGGCGAACACGCGGATCGAGATCGTCCTGCGCAACACCAGCGGTGGCGCCGCCGAGTTCGAGGGCCGCGAGGTGCGCGTGGAAAAGGTGCTGGGACCCGGCGCGGAGTCGTTCGTGGTGCTTCCTCCGCTCGAGCCCGGGACGTACCGCTTCTTCGACGAGTTCCACCCTAAGGCGCCGGACCTGCGGGTGATTGCGAAGTGACAAAACGGTGACGCCCGTCGCGACGCTCGCCCTGCCGGCTCGCCGCCTTGCGCTCGGGAGGCGTCGAGCGCCGCGCCAAGGCGATCTCGATCAGCGCTCTAGGTTCCCGATGCGCGCGCGCAGGCCGCCGATGACGATCGTCGGCGCCGCTGCGTCCCCGCCAGGGCGAGCGATCCATTGCAGGTCGGGCGTGATCTCGAGGTGCTCCCCGACCCGAATGCGGTAGAAGATCTCGGCGACCCGCTCGGTACCCGATGCTGCATACCCGGCGAGCGTCGCGTCCGCCGTCGCAGCGCGATAGTCGGGGCTCGTGCGCAGGAAGCCGACCGCGACGCCGAGCGCATCGGAGCCGCGGCCGAATGGCGTGGCAGCGATCTCGGCGCCGAGCGTCAGTGCACGATCGAAACGCACCTGGCCCTGCGTCTCGGCGCCCAGGCGGGTGAAGAGCATGATCGCTTTACCGATCTGCTGTTCGGCCGAAATGCCCCAGCCCGCATGGCGCTGCCAAGCCTCGGCGAAGTCGGCCGCCCGGCCGTTTCTCCACGCATACACGCGCAGGGTCCCGCGTTGCCCCGCGACGGCACGCCCGGCCGTCTCGGCCTGCGCGACGAGGAACGCGTCGCGCAGCGAGCCGGTCAGATCCGTGTCGGGTCCCGAGCCGAACACGCCGAGCGAAAGCGCAAAGCCGCTGTCGTCTTGCATGGAGGTGTATGCGACGCGCGCGCCGGGAGCAAAGCCATGACGATCGGCGCCGACATCGCCACCGGAATCGAGCAACGGGTTGTGCACGAAGGCGTTGTTCAGGAAGCGCCGGGTCTCGTCGTCCGCGACGGCGTTCTGATCGAAGAACACGAAGGGGTCGATCTTTCCGGCGGTGATGTCGACTTGCGGCCGCGCTTGCGCGTCGCTCGCGCCGGCCGGAAAGGTAAGCTGGTACCAGGCCTGCGCCAGGATGCCGTAACGATCGTTTGTGCCGGGTGTCTGGAATGCCGTCGAGTTCGGCGTGCCGGTGTAAGTCGGTCGCAGCGCCACGCCGCTTCCCCGACCAAACCGCACGTGCGCGAAGATCTTTCCCCTGGCTTCACCCGCACTACCCCCGGGGAGCGTTACGGCTACATCGCCCCGGTAGGTTCCCCGCGTTTCGCGCTCGCCCTCCGCCGCCGCGCTCGCGTGGGTCCCTTGCGCGACGCCGGTAAGGGTCGCTTCGAGGTCGATCCCTTCGCGTGCTTCATCCTTCCTGGCCGGCTGTTCCCCTTCGAGCGGATTCGCAGCCACCTCCCCGAACGCCAGCGCGAGGGTGACGAGCCAGGCGGCGCCGGCCGCCACCAATCGCGCACGATCGATACCGGTTCTTCCCGCGCACGCCGCCATCAGTACCCGCCCTTCTTGCCGACGCCCGCATAGGTGAACTCCCATTCGACGCCGAACGGCTCGAACCATGGCGCGACGCCGGCGGCGCGATCGGTGTGCCGACCAAAATGGTGCCCGACCGCGTTTCCGGACGCGTTCGGCGGGTAGACCGTGTAGCGGCCCCGGTACTTGCCGGGCCCCGCGGGCTTCACGTTGTCGCCATAGTGCGGGCCGTCGCTCGCGACCATCGGCATCAATTCGCCGATGATCTTCGCGCCGGAGGGCTGCTTCGTGATCTCGTAGCGGATCTGGAGGAACGGAACCCGTCCTCCTTCGGAAAAGCCGTTCGCGTTGTCCGCAAGCGCGTGGATGTCGGCCTCGAGGTGCACGTCCGATTCCGCGGCCTTGCGCATCGGCATGCCGCTTTCCATATCCACCGACTGCAGATAGACGGCGGCGATCTCCATGCCCGCCTCGTGTGCGGTTTCGCAATGGAGTATTCGAGGCCCCACGCGGGAGCGGTGGCGAGCGCGAGGGCGAGCGCCGGAAAAGCAAGGACGCGCGCGCGGAGGATGGGTACGAGTGTGCGCAACATGAGGGCATAAATGAGAATGAGAACGGTTCGCATTCTCATCTCAAGTCGCGACCCGCGTCAAGCCCGTCACCCGTTTCCGCGGAGGCGATCGACGCGACGATGGCGTTCTGCACTCGGTCATACCGCCCCCTCGGGCGGTCGCCGCAAGCGGCCGGCTGCCGTACGTGTCGTCAGCGGTGCGGCGTACCGCAGACATGGTGCGCGCCGAGATCGGCGCGCGAGCCCCAGCCAAGGCGGGACGATCGATCAACCCTTTGACCGGCCCTGCAGCGTCGCGGGCCGGGTAATGCGCTATACCGCTATACGTCCAGGGGAATGAACCGCAGCGCCACGCCGTTGTTGCAGTAGCGCAGGCCGGTCGGCGCGGGGCCGTCGTCGAAAACGTGTCCGTGGTGGCCGCCGCACTTCGCGCAGTGGTATTCGGTGCGCGCCATGATGAGCTTGCGATCCGTCTTCGTGGCGAACACGCCGGGTATCGTGGTGAAGTAGCTCGGCCACCCGGTGCCGCTGTCGAACTTCATCGCCGACGTGAATAACGGCAGCGAGCAGCCGGCGCACACGAAAACGCCGGGGCGGTGCTCGTCGTTGAGCGGACTCGTGAACGGGCGCTCCGTCCCCTCGTGGCGCAGGACGTCGTACGCGGCGGGCGACAACACGCGCCGCCATTCCTCATCCGTCTTCGCGATCGGCGCAGTGTCGGTCGCGACCTTGGCGTTCGGGGCCAGAAGCCGCTTCCAGTCGCGTTGGAGCTCCTCGACGCTTTTCGTCTTCGGCGTGGTCGTGGACATGAATTGTGCGGAAGCGGCGTAAGTTCCCGCAGCGAAAGTGGCGGCGGCGGCTTGAAGGAGTTGACGACGGTTCATCGCGCTGACCTCCGAACGAGGGGTTTGCAGGATTGGATGGCGTCACTCCCGCGATCGTTCCTAGGGGATTGGCAAACGATCTGTCGCGCTTCGCGCCGGATACCTTACGGGGATCAGACCAACCCTTCGAGCAACTGCACGTCGACCTGGGCGCCGGCATCGACGTTGCCGGTCTCGGCCGGCAGGACGATGAAGCAGTTCGCCTGCGACATCGACGACAGTATTCCCGAGCCCTGGTCGCCGGTGGTCTTCACCTGCCAGCGGCCGGCGCCGTCGGACGACAGGATGCCGCGCTGAAACTCGGTGCGGCCCGGCGCCTTGCGGATCGGCGCCGAAAGCGTCGCCTTGAACGTGGGCATGGGACCGGCGTCGCGTCGTCCTTGCAGGACGAGCAGTGCGTCACGGACGAATTCGTAGAACGTCACCATGACGGAGACGGGATTGCCCGGCAGCCCGAAGAAGTGCGCGTTGGCAACGCGGCCGTAAGCGAGCGGCCGGCCCGGCTTCATCGCGATCTTCCAGAACACCACTTCGCCGAGCTTGTCCAGCAGCGCCTTGACGAAGTCCGCCTCGCCGACCGAGACGCCGCCGGAAGTGATGACGACGTCGGCGCTCGCGGCCGCCGTGCGGAAGGCCTGCTCGAGGCGCTCGGGCACGTCCGGCACGACCCCCATGTCGAGGACCTCGCAGCCGAGGCGCGTCAACATCCCGTAGAGCGTATATCGGTTGCTGTCGTAGATCTCGCCCGTCGCAAGCGGCTCGCCGATCGAGCGCAGCTCGTCGCCGGTGGAGAAGAACGCGACGCGCAGGCGCCGGTATACGCTCACCTCGTTGATGCCGAGCGACGCCAGCATGCCGAGCTCGGCGGGCCGCACGGGCTGTCCCGCGCGAAACACGACCGCGCCACGCTTGAGATCCTCGCCGGCGAAGCGCCGATTCTGGCCCGCCTTGGTCACCGCGCCGACGGCGATCGCGACGCCGTCGGGCGTTTCGCGCGCGCGCTCCTGCATCACGACGGTGTCGGCGCCTTGCGGCATCACGCCGCCCGTGAAGATGCGCACGGCCTGTCCCGGTCCGAGCTCGCCCGCGAACGGCTTGCCCGCGAACGACTCGCCAACGCGCGCAAGCCGCGTTTCGTTCCCGGGGTCGAGGTCGGCGAAGCGGATCGCCCATCCGTCCATCGCCGAGTTGTCGTGGCCCGGGACGTCGAAGGGCGAGGTCACGTCCGTCGCCAGCACGCGACCGAGCGCATGGCGGATGTGCACGC
>JBLMWW010000093.1:0-42486 GCA_050257435.1 Rudaea sp. | reverse complement strand
GTAGGCAGCGCGCTCGGAAACACGGCCACGACCGGCGTCATCCCGCGCTGGAAGCATTACGCATCGTTGACGTGGGACCGGGGCCCATGGTCGGCGACCCTCGCGCAGACGTACCAGACGTCGTATACCGACCAGCAGTTCGTGGATGCTTTCTTCGCGGAGGTTCCCAGTATCAAGCGCACGGTGGGCTCGCTGAGCCTCTGGGACGTGCAGGGGAGCTACACGGGCTTCAAGAACTGGCGGCTCACGCTCGGCGTGAAGAACCTGTTCGACCGCAACCCGCCGGTGTCGAACCAGGTCACGTCCTTCATCTCGGGATTCGATCCGTCGTACTACGATCCGCGCGGGCGCTTCGTCTACGGAAGCGTGACGTACGCGTTCAAGTAGGCGTCGGAGCGGGAAGGGAAAATGGGGTCCGGGGAATTCGTGCCGGAGAGATCTGGGTCAGACTCGAATCTCAGCGAGATTCGAGTCTGACCCCGGTCTCTCCGCAGGGCGCCGGCGCGATGCAGCCGACTCTTTGCTCTGACCGCGATTGGCGGTTATTGCTCCGACCCCAGCCGTCAGAACAACCGCGCCTGCCGTCCGTCGTCGCTGGCGGGTGCGCGAAAGCGCGACGTATCGAGTCCGTCGTGATCGCGGCGTCCGTGGTTCAGGCCGAGCCGCTTGCACGCGATCTCGAACCGTTTCCCGATCTGTTCGGCGAAGGTCCCGCTGCCGCGCATGCGCGTCCCGAACGTCGCGTCGTAATCGCGGCCGCCGCGCATCTGCTGCACGAGGCTCATCACGTGCGCAGCGCGCAGCGGATAGTGCGCCTCGAGCCATGCACGAAAGAGCGGTGCGACCTCGTGCGGCAGCCGCAGCAGGATCCATCCGGCACTGCGCGCGCCGTGGGCCGCGGCGGCTTCGAGGATCGCCTCCAGATCGCGGTCGTTCAACTGGGGGATCACCGGCGCGACCATGACGCCGACGGGAATCCCGGCGTCCGCGAGCGTCCTCACTGCCTGCAGCCGCCGCGGCGGGGCCGTCGCACGCGGCTCCAGCCGGCGCGCGAGCTCGCGGTCGAGCGTCGTGATCGAGAAGTACACGCGCGCCATGCGCTTCGCCGCCATCGGCGCGATCAGGTCGATGTCGCGCTCGACGAGCGCGGACTTGGTGACGATCGTGAACGGATGCTCGTGCGAGGCGAGCACTTCGAGAACGCCGCGCGTCACCTTCCATTCGCGCTCGATCGGCTGGTACGGATCGGTGTTGCTGCCGAGCGCGATCGGATCGCAGCGGTATCCCGGCCTCGCGAGCTCCGCACGCAGCAGCCGCGCGGCGTCGGGCTTGGCGAACAGGCGCGTCTCGAAGTCGACGCCGGGCGAGAGATCGAGGTACGCGTGCGAGGGTCGCGCGTAGCAATAGATGCAGCCATGCTCGCAACCCTGGTACGGGTTGATCGACTGCGTGAACGGTATGTCGGGCAAGTCGTTGCGCGCGATGATCGTGCGCGCCTTCTGGATCGTGACGATCGTCCTCACCGGGGGCGGCGTCTTCCCCGTATCGGCCGCCGCCGTCCAACCGTCGTCGCACCCGTCGCGCACGTCGCGCCGGAAGCGGTTCGCCGGATTGAACGTCGCGCCGCGTCCCTTGACCGGCGCGTTGTGCGACTCGCCGCTGCTCACGCCAAGCCGGCCATCACGGCGATGCCGGCGACCACCATCGCGACGCCCGCGACGCGCGCGACGACGATGCCGCCCGGCCCGACCTTCTCCAGCAGCACGAAGAGCATGAGCGCCGCGACCCACAGCAGGTTCATCACGCCGACGGCGAACAGCACCAGCATCAACGCCCAACAGCAGCCGACGCAATACGCACCGTGGCGCAAGCCCATCTGCAGCGCACCGAGCGCGCCGTTGCGCCAATGCGTCATCAGGAAACCGAGCGGGCCGCGGCACTGGTCGAGGCAGGCGCGCTTGAGCGGCGTGAGCTGGTAGACGCCGGAGGCGACGAGCACCGTCCCGCCGAGCCACGGCGTCGCCGCGGCCATTTCCAACGACAGCATCGCGCCGCGATGCAGCGCCCATTGCGCGAGCGCCGCGCCCGCGCTGAACGCGATCCACACCAGCGCATAGCCCGAAGCGAACGTGAGCAGCGGAAGCGGTAGGCGCCCGCGTTGGCGCCTGGCATGCGCAGCGGCGAACAGCAGGAGCATCGGCGCGGCCGGCCCTGCCATCATCCCGATCATCATCACCGACCACATGCCGAACAGGTAGGGGAAGCTCGACGCGCCCGGCATCTCCATCGGCATCGCCGATCCGGGCATCGCCATCGGCGCCATGCCGGCGCCGAGGCGAACGAGGTAGGCCCAGGCGAGCGCGGCGATCGCGAGGATGCAGCCGACGATGACGATCCGATCGCGTGGGGATACCGCCGCGAGCGGCGACGCCGCGGACGCCGCGGTCGTGTTCATGCTACGCGCCGCGCCAGGCGAACGGCGCGTACTGCCCGTTGTTGCGTCCGCTGTCGTCGTCCCAGTCGAAGCCGAGCGCGTGCACGTGGCTGCGCGTGGCATTCGCGAGCGCGAAGCGATTCGCCGCCGGGTGGCCGGTGTTGTCGAGGCACATGGGCTCGGTTGCGTTGGGATCGATGCCGAACACGCCTTCGGCCGCCATGTCGACGAGTCCCGGCGCGCTGACGGACCACCTCACGCCGTCGCGCTCGAAGCGAATCGGCGCCGACTCGACGCCCGCGAACGAACCGACGAGTCCCGAAAGCGCCGCCATCGGGCCCCCGGCGGCGCCGCTCGCGATCGCCTGGATCGCTTCGCGCTGCGCGCCGTTCGCCCGCTCGTCGGCCACGACGCCGACCGTCCAATTGCCCTTGTCCATCGCCTCCGGCGTGCGCCCGAGGACGAGAAACCCGAGTCCGTCGAGCGACACGTCGCCGTAATGCCCGCGCTCGATCTTGAATGCCATCGAGAACGTGCAGGCGCCCTTGGTCGGCCGCACGGCCATGCGGCCGGGGACGCACGGGCAGACGAAGTCGCAACTGCAGGTCTCATAATATTGGCCGCTGACCTCCCACGCCGGTGTCGTCATCATTCACCTCCATTCGATGGGCAGCGGAACACGCTGCACCAGTCATCATAGTGCGTCGTATGCGCCGGTGGAAGTCGCCGGCGCTGGACGCTCGCCGTCGGGCGGCGGAACGCACGCGCGTTGGCGCCGCAGCGCTCGTGTGTTCCCGCCGCACTTGCGGCTTGACGGACGCCGTTCGTGCTCCGCACTCAGATGTTCGCCCTTGTGGCGACCCGGCGGCGCTCATGGATGAGCGGCACGCCCGCGAGGTCGTTCTCGCCCGCGCGCTCGAGACCGCGGATGGCGGGCGCGAACTCGTAAGCGATGCCGACCGCGCGCAGGCTACGCGCGCGGCGGCGCAAGACGTGGGCGAGACGGCGACGGACGACGCGTTCATCGCGCGCCGCGCCGCGCTGATCGTCGAGCGGCTCGCGCGGAAGCACTCTCGGCTCGAACGGCTCACACGGCCGCTGCCGGCGCGCGGCTGGATCGTGCCGGTCGCCTGCGCGGTGACGTTCGTCGTCGGCGCGGCCGGTGTCGACATCGGCGCGGCGCATCGGATCAACCTGCTCGCGCCGCCGGTGCTCGCGCTCCTCGCATGGAACGTCGCCGTGTACGTGGCTCTCGTGGTCGCCGCGCTGGTGCCCGGCGCGCGGCACGCCGGGCCGCTCCGGCAATGGTTGATCGCATGGCGCGCCAGGCTTGCCGCGCCTTCCGCGCCGAAGGGTCGCGTAGCGCCGGCACTCGCCGCGGGGCTCGCGTCGTTCGGCACCGAGTGGCCGACGCTCGCGGCGCCGCTTTGGAAGGAACGCGCCGCCACGCTCCTGCACCTTTGCGCCGCGACGCTCGCCGCGGGTGCGATCGCCGGGCTCTACGTGCGCGGCATCGCGCTCGAATACCGCGTGAGCTGGCAGAGCACGTTCCTGGATGCGAACGACGTCGCGCGCCTTCTGCACGTCGTGCTCGCGCCCGGGTCCTGGCTCACCGGCCTTGCGATTCCGGACGCCCGGCATCTCGCGACGATCGCCGGCGACAGCGCCGGCGAGAACGCGGCACGCTGGATCCATCTGCACGGCGCGACGCTACTGCTCGTCGTCATCCTGCCGCGGCTCGCCCTCGCCGGCATCGCCGCATTTCGGGCGCGGCGCCTTGCCCGACATTTCCCGCTCCCGCTTCGCGAGCCGCATTTCGAGCGCCTGCTGCGCGTTTTCCGCGAAGGCACCGCGCAGGTCGTCGCATTGCCGTACAGCTACGACGTTCCGCCCGCCCAACGCGAAGGGCTCGCGCGGCTTCTCGCGCGTGCCTTCGAATCGCCGGTCGACATCGCCTGGTCGCACGCCGTCGCGTACGGTGACGATGCGCTCCCCGACGTGCCTGCGGGGGCGCCCTCGGGCACGGTCGTCGTGTTCAACCTGACCGCAACGCCCGAAGCGGAAACGCACGTCGCGTTCGTCGCGGCGCTCGCGCAGCGTCTCGGCGCCGCGCCGGTCGTCGTCGTCGACACGACCGACTTCACGGGGCGCTTTGGCGATCATCCCGGACGCGTCGCGGAGCGCGAGGCGGCGTGGCGGGAGGCGCTGGAGCCGCTCGCGATCGCGCCCCTGTTCGTCCGTCTCGCCGATCCGGACCTTCGCGCATCGGGGCCCGCGCTCGCGCAACGCCTCGCCCACGCGACGTGACGAACGTCGATCCCCGGGAACCGGCGACCGTCGCCGATGCGCTGCGCCATCCCGCGGAAGGCGAAGCGGGCGCGGAAAGCGGGCAGGCCATCGCGCTCAGCCTCATCGCGCATACCAACATCGGCAAGACGGCGCTGGCGCGCACGCTGCTCGGCCGCGACATCGGCGAGGTGCGCGACGCCCCGCACGTGACGGCGATCGCCGAGCGTCACGCGCTCGTCGAAACCGCGCGGGGCGACGTGCTTTATCTGTGGGACACGCCGGGCTTCGGCGACAGCGCAAGGCTCGCGCGGCGCCTGGCGACGTACGACCGACCGATCGTGCGCTTCCTCGCGATGACGTGGGATCGGTGGCGCGACCGCCCGCTGTGGTCGAGCCAGCAGGCCGTACGCAACGTGCGCGACGACGCCGACGTCGTGTTGTACATGGTCAACGCGTCGGAATCTCCGGCCGACGCCGGCTACATCGCGCCCGAGCTCACGATCCTCGAGTGGATCGGCAAGCCCGTCGTCGTTCTGCTGAACCAGCTCGGTCGGCCGCGCGCGCCGCGCGAGGAGGCCGCCGACCTCGCGCGCTGGCGCGGCGCCCTCGGTCCGCACCCGTTCGTCCACGGCGTGTTGCCGCTCGATGCGTTCGCCCGCTGCTGGGTGCAGGAAGGCGTGCTGCTGCAGGAGGTCGCCAAGGCGCTGCCCCTGTCGCGGCAGGCCGCGTTCGCGCGCATCGTATCCGCGTGGCGGGCGGGGCGCGAGGCGCAATTCGATGCCGCGATGGCGGCGATCGCCGGGCCGATCGCGCGCGCCGCGTGCGACCGGGCCGTGCTGCCGGAAACGGGGCTGCGCGAATCGCTCCTCGACATGGGCAAGGCGGTCGGCCTTGGCGGCGAGCGCCCCGATGGCGCGAAGCAGGCGGCGATGCGCGTGCTGTCGGAGCGCCTCGACGCCGACATCCGCGCGAGCACCGACCGCCTGATCGAGATCCACCGGCTCGGCGGACGCGCGGCCGCGGAAGTGACGGCGCGGCTTGCGCAGGACGTCACGACCGACACGCCCGTGAATGCGCGCAAGGCCGCGGTGATCGGCGGCTTCGTCTCGGGTGCCTTGACCGGCCTCGCCGCCGATCTCGCGGCCGGCGGACTGACGTTCGGCGCCGGGCTTCTCGCCGGCGGCGTGCTCGGCGCGGCGGGGGCCGCGGGCCTCGCGCGTGGCTTCAATCTCGTGCGCGGCAAGACCGAGGCGAGCGTGCGCTGGGGCGACGAATTCGTCGCTGCGCTCGTGCCCGCCGCGATCCTGCGCTACCTCGCGGTGGCGCACTACGGTCGCGGCCGCGGCGACTACGCGATGAGCGAGTACCCGCCGTTCTGGCGCGATGCGGTCGCTGCGGCGGTGGAACGGCAGGGCGGCGTCGCGTCCATCGTGCGCATGCGCGGCAGCGACGGTTGCGACGCCGACGCGCTCGCGCCCCCGCTCTGCGCGAAGCTCGCCGACATCGCGCGCGACGTCCTGCAGGCGCTTTATCCGGCGGCGCCGGCCGCCTTGCCAGCGTCGAGACGATCAGCGGAGAATGCGACACCGGCCGATTGAGCCGCGCATCGCGCGTGTCGGCGGCGCGTCATGCAAGGGGGGGACATGGCGAAGACGGGTCCGGATCGTTCCGGACGACGGCGTTTCGTGCTGCAGTCGATGGCGGCCGTGGGCGCGGCGGGCGGTGTCGTGCGCGCAAGCCGCGCGACCGTGCCGCTCGGCGCCACCGAGCACGACGTGCCGGTCGACGCGAGCAAGGTGCAGGGCTACCCGCTCGCCGACGAAAGCTACGGCACGCGCCCGCAGTTCGAGACCGAGGTGCGCCGGCGCTTCAAGACGCCCACCGCGCAGTCGTCGTGGACGATGACGCCGCTCGCGCAGGGCATGGGAATCATCACGCCGTCGGGCCTGCACTTCGAGCGCAGCCACGGCGGCACGGCCGTCATCGACCCGGCGCGGCACACGCTTTACGTGCACGGCATGGTGCGCTCGCCGAAGAAATTCTCGATGGCCGACATCCGGCGCTTCCCGTCGCTGTCGCGCATCATGTTCCTCGAATGCTCCGGCAACGGCCTCACCGAGTGGTCGAAGCCGACGATGCCCACGGTGCAGTTCACGCACGGCCTCACGTCGACGTCCGAATGGACCGGCGTGCCGCTCGCGACCATCCTCGGTGAGGCGGGATTGCGGTCCGGCGCCAAATGGCTCCTCGCGGAGGGCGGCGACGCGGCGGCGATGACGCGCAGCATCCCGATCGCGAAGGCGCTCAAGGATTGCTTCCTCGCGTATGGGCAGAATGGCGAGGCGATCCGTCCCGAGCAGGGCTACCCGCTGCGACTGATCGTCCCCGGCTACGAAGGCAACATCAACATCAAGTGGCTGCGCCGGATCGAGGTGTCGGACGCGCCGTTCATGACGCGCGAGGAAACGTCGAAGTACACGGACATCCTGCCGAACGGCAAGGCCGTGCAGTTCTCGTTCGAGATGGAGGCGAAGTCGGTCATCACCTCGCCGTCGGGCGGGATGACGCTCGGCGGTCCCGGCTTCCACGAGATCACCGGCCTCGCGTGGTCCGGGCGCGGGGCGATCCGCCGGGTCGACGTGTCGACCGACGGTGGCCGCACGTGGCGCCGCGTCGCCCTGCAGGGACCGGTCCTGCCAATCTGCCACACGCGCTTTCGCATGCCGTGGAACTGGGACGGGCGCGAAGCGATCCTGCAGAGCCGCTGCGTCGACGATACCGGTTACGTGCAGCCCACGCTCGGCCAGCTCATCGCCGTGCGCGGCCTGAACGGCCCGCTCGGCTCCATCTACCATCTCAACGCGATCCAGAGCTGGCACGTTGCGAGCGACGGGAAGGTGACGAATGTGCACGATTACTGATGCGCCACGTTGGCGGCACGGGCGGCACGCGTGTCACACGCGAGTCAGCATGCACGCAACGCCGCGTCGATCGCTGCGCGCCGTCCCCGTTCGCTGCCGCGGCGCGATCGTCGCGTGCATCATGGTCGCCGCCGCCGTGGGCGTATCGAGCGCGTTCGCCGAGCCCTACGGCTTCGGCACGACGCCGACCGACGCCGACCTCGCGCGCTTCGTCTCGCCGCTTCCCGACGGCCGCGGCCTGCCGCAAGGGTCCGGGTCGGTGCTCGAGGGCCGCTCGATCTACGAGCAGCAATGCGCGTCGTGCCACGGCGAGAACCTCCAGGGCGGAACCGGCGACCGCCTGATCGGCGGGCGTGACACGCTCGTCAACGACGATCCGAAGAAGGCGCCGGTGAAGACCGTCGAGAGCTATTGGCCCTATGCGACGACACTCTTCGATTACGTCAAGCGCGCGATGCCTCTCGCTGCGCCGGGGAGTCTCACGAACGACGAGGTGTACGCGCTCACCGCCTACATCTTCTTTCGCGCGTCGATCGTGGGCGAGGACGCGATCATGAACCGCGTGACGCTGCCGCAGGTCGCGATGCCCAATCGCGAGGGCTTCGTTCCCGATCGTCGTCCGGAGCGCTTCCCGCCGCCGTCGCGCACGCCGCATCAGATGCTTTCGATCGCCCCCGCCGCCAAGTGACGACGAAGCCGAAGACCCACCGGTTCGACACGCTGTCGCTGCACGCCGGCGCGCGTCCCGACCTGGCGACCGGCGCGCGCGCGACGCCCATCTACCAGACGTCGTCGTTCGTCTTCCCCGACACCGATCACGCGGCGGCGCTCTTCAACATGGAGCGCGCCGGCCACGTGTATTCGCGGCTTTCGAACCCCACGTGCGCCGTCCTCGAGGAGCGCATCGCCGCGCTCGAAGGCGGCGTCGGCGCGATTGCCACGTCGAGCGGCCAGGCGGCGCTGCATCTCGCGATCGTGACGCTGATGTCGGGCGGTTCGCACGTCGTCGCGTCGCGCTCGCTCTACGGCGGCTCGCACAACCTGCTCGACTACACGCTGCCGCGCTTCGGCATCGACACGACGTTCGTGAATCCGCGCGACCTCGACGCCTGGCGCGCGGCCATCCGGCCGAACACGCGGCTCCTCTTCGGCGAGACGCTCGGCAACCCGGGCCTCGAAGTCCTCGACGTGCCGCGCGTCGCCGACCTCGCGCACGAGCACGGGCTGCCGCTGCTCGTCGACTCGACGTTCACGACGCCCTGGCTGATGCGGCCGTTCGATCATGGCGCCGACCTCGTTTATCACTCGGCGACCAAGTTTCTTTCCGGCCACGGCGTCGTGATCGGCGGGCTTCTCGTCGATTCGGGTCGCTTCGACTGGAACGCCGATGCCTCGCGCGAGAAATTCCCGACGCTCACGACGCCCTACGCGGGTTTTCACGACATGGTCTTCGCCGAGGAATCGTCGACGGCCGGGTTCCTGCTGCGCGGGCGGCGCGAGGGATTGCGCGATTTCGGCGCCTGCATGGCGCCGATGACGGCGTTTCACATCCTGCAGGGCGTGGAGACGCTGCCGCTGCGGATGGCGCGCCACGTCGAGAATGCGCGCGCCATCGTCGCGTTCCTGCGCGAGCATGCGTTCGTCGACGACATCGGCTATCCCGAGCTGCCCGGTCATCCCGATCACGCCTTGGCCGCGCGCCTGTTGCCGCGCGGATGCGGCGCGGTGTTCAGCTTCAACCTGCGCGGCAACCGCGAGCAGGGGCGGCGCTTCATCGAGTCACTGCGGCTCTTCTCGCATCTCGCCAACGTCGGCGACGCGAAATCACTGGTCATCCATCCGGCGTCGACGACGCACTTCCGCATGTCGACCGAGGATCTTCTGCGTGCAGGCATCACCGAGGGAACGATCCGGCTGTCGATCGGGCTCGAGGACGCATCCGATCTGATCGAGGACCTCTCGCGCGCGCTCTACGCCGCGAGCAAGCGCTGATGCTCTTCGACGTCGGCGGCGATCGCGTCTATGCCTACACCGGCTCGCGGCCGTTCGCGCCGGATCTGCCGAGCGTGCTCTTCGTGCACGGCGCGGGGAACGACCACGGTGTCTTCGCGCTGCAATCGCGCTATTTCGCCTGGCACGGCATGAACGCCGTCGCGATCGACCTTCCCGGACACGGCCGCTCGGGCGGCGCGCCGTTGCGCAGCGTCGAGGCGCTCGCCGACTGGCTGCCCCGGGCGCTCGACGCGCTTGGCGTGCGCGCGTGCGCGGTGGTCGGGCATTCGATGGGCGCGCTCGCGGCGCTCGAGTGCACCGCGCGTCATCCCGCGCGCGTCACGCGGCTGGCGCTGCTCGGCCCGGCCGCGCCGATGCCCGTCAGCGACGATCTGCTCGCCGCGGCGCAGCGCGACGATCACGTGGCCTTCGAGTTGATCAATGGGTGGTCGTTCGCGCCGCCCGCGCAGCTCGGCGCCAACCCGGTGCCCGGGATGTGGATGCTCGGCAATGCGATGCGCCTGCTCGAGCGCTCGCGTCCAGGCGTCTTGTGGACCGATCTCGTCGCCTGCAACGACTACGCGAACGGCGTCGCGGCGGCGGGCAACGTTCAATGCCCGGTGCTCGTCATGCTCGGGACTCGCGACATCATGGCGCCGCCGCGCAACGCGCAGGCGCTGATCGCGACCCTGCGCGACGTGCGCACGGTGAGCCTGCCCGAGACCGGCCACGCGCTGATGGCCGAACGTCCCGACGCGGTGCTCGACGCATTGCGTTCGTTCCTGATGCCCATCGCGCCGTAACGCACGGTGGCCAAATGGGTCGGGGCAGTGGCCGGACGCGTCGGTGGCGGACGCCACGGGTTAGGCGCGCATGCCACCGCTGTTGCCAGGCAGTGGGGAAGGCGTGCGCCGCGCGACTGGGGTAATGGAGCGCGGCGCGCGCCTTCCCCACTGCCTCGACGGAACGCCGTTGGATGAGGTAACGAACGCTTCGCGAGGCGAGGCAATGACGCAACGCGCTACGTGGGCTCCGCCCGCCACTTGATCGAGCAGCCGATCGACGGCGCCTGCTCGACGGGCGCGCGGCCGGTTCGCGCCACCTGCGCCATCGCCTCGTAGAGCTCGCGGCGCGCGGTGGGATCGGCGCTCTTGCCCGAGGCATCGAGCCGCCCCCGATAGGCGAGCGTGAGGTCGCGATCGAAGCCGAAGAAATCCGGCGTGCAGACCGCGTCGTAGGCGCGTGCGACTTCCTGCGACTCGTCGATCACGTAGGGAAACGCGAAGCGATGCTTCGCGGCGAAGAGCTTCATGTTGTCGAACGAGTCCTCGGGGTAGGTCTTCGCGTCGTTGCTCATGATGGCGATGCTCCCGATGCCCAGCCTGGCCAGGTCGTCGGCGTCGCGCGCGATCTTGTCGGCGACGGCGCGCACGTAGGGGCAGTGGTTGCAGATGAACATGACGAGGAGGCCGTTCGGTCCCCGCGCCGTCTCGAGCGTGTGCCGGCGTCCGTCGATGCCGGGCAGGTCGAATTGCGGGGCGGGCCAGCCGAGTGCGACCGGTCCTTCGACGCTGCGTGCCATGGCGTGGTCTCCCGAGGTTTCGAGCGAAGCGTGTCAGAATCGTAGCATTCCGGTGCTCGCCTGCACGGGCTGCCGATGACGCCTCGCATCTACGTCGGCGACGACGTCGCCGCGCTCACGCCCGGCGCCGAATATTCGCTGCCGCCTCCCGCCGCGCGCCACGTCGCGCAGGTGCTGCGGCTGCGTGCGGGCGAAACGCTCGCGCTCTTCACCGGACGCGGCGGCGAGTACGTTGCGGATCTCGTACGCGTCGGGCGCGGCGAGGTCCTGGCGCGCGTCGAGCGCCACGATGCGATCGAGCGCGAAAGTCCCTTGCCGGTCACGCTCGCGCAGTCGCTGATTGCCGCGGACATGATGGACGTCGCGGTGCGCAAGGCCGTCGAGCTCGGCGTCGCGGCGATCGTGCCGCTGCAAAGCGCACGCAGCCAGGGATTGCCCCGCGAGCGCGCGCGGCGACGCGTCGAGCACTGGCGCCAGGTCGCGATCGCCGCCTGCGAGCAATGCGGGCGCAACCGCGTGCCGCCGATCGGCGAGCTCGTTTCCTTCGCCGACTGGATCGCGTCGTCTGCGATGGAGGAGGGGACGGCGATGCTCGACGCGGCCGCGTCGCAGTCGCTCGCGTCGCTCGCGTACGCGCATCCGCCGCGCATCGTTCTCGTCGGGCCCGAGGGCGGCTTCACCCAGGAGGAGCGCGAACGTGCGCAGGCGCGCGGGGCGGTGCCCGCCCACCTGGGCCCGCGCGTGCTCCGCGCCGAGACCGCCGCCATCGCGGCGCTCGTCACGATCGGGGCGCTCGCAGGCGATGCGGGCTAGCCCGGATATTTCACCGGGGCGCGGGAATTTGGCGTGGCGATTTGCGTCCTGGATCGGGTGCAGCCGACGAAGCCAATAGCAGGCGCTATTGGCGAGGAGAGCAAGCCCGAGCCAGGCGCAAAGCGGCCGCCAAAAACCGCGCAGGCCCAGATATCCAAACGGTACCGACGACCGAGAAAGCAAAGGCATTGATCGAATGAGATAGGTCATCGAAGGAAGGCCGGTCCGGTGAAATATCCGGGCTAGCGCGCCGGTCGCGCATCACGCCGGTGTCTGGGCGCGTCGGGACGGGTGCGAAGCAGCCATTTGTGCGCTTCCATGGCGACGAGCATGACGAGCGCGACGCCGAGCAGCTCGATCCACGTTCGGAAAGACACAGGCTGCAGGGCGAGCACGTCGGAGAGGCCGGGCGTGTACAGCGCTCCGACGTGAACGAGCTGCGCGGCCAGCGTGCCGTAGAAGAGCAGCTTGTTGCGCATCGGGTTGTGTTGGAAGACCGAAAGCGTTTCGGAGCGGCTGTTGAACGCCTGGACGTTCTCGAAGAGCACCATGAGAAGCAGCGTGGCGTTACGCGCTTCGTCCACGGCAAAGCCGCGAATGAGCAGCCACTGGTAGGCGGCGAAGGCGAGCCCGCCGATGATGAGCGCCGAGAGCGCGACGCGCTCGATCATCAGCCGGTCGAAGATGCGCTCGCGCGGCGACCGCGGCGGCCGGCCGAGCTCGCCCCCTTCGGCCGGCTCGAAGGCGAGCGCCACGTCCTGGATGCCGTTGGTGACGAGGTTGAGCCAAAGGAGCTGCACCGCCAGGAGCGGCAGCGGCAGGTCGGCCGCGAGCGCGAGGGCAAACAGCACGATCTCGGCCGCTCCCGTGGAGACCAGCAGGAAGATCACCTTGCGCACGTTGGCATAGGCGACGCGCCCTTCTTCGACGCCGGCCACGATGGACGCGAAGTTGTCGTCGGCGAGCACCAGATCGGCCGTCTCGCGTGCGACGTCGGTGCCGGCCGCGCCCATCGCGACGCCGACCTGCGCCGCGCGCAGCGCGGGCGCGTCGTTCACCCCGTCGCCGGTGACGGCGACGAAGTGGCCGTTGCGCTGCATCGATTGCACGACGGCGAGCTTCTGCTGCGGCTCGATCCGAGCGAAGACGCGCGCGCTGGCCGTCAGGGCATCGAGCGCGGGGTCGCCCTCGGCGCTGGCCTGCGCGACGTCGGCGCCGGTCACCACTTCGGCGGGATCTTGCGCGAGTCCCAGGTCGCGCGCGACGGAGAGCGCCGTAACGGGATGGTCGCCCGTCAGCATCGCGACGGTGATGCCGGCGCGGCGGCAGGCGGCCACCGCGTCGCGCGCCTCCGGTCGCGGCGGGTCGCTCATCGCGACCAGCCCGAGGAAGGCGAGGTTTCGCAGGCGCTCCCGCGACAGCGATTCTCCCGGCTGAAGCGCAAGCGGACCCTGCGCGATGGCGAGCACGCGGTAGCCTTCGCCGGCGAGCGCGTGCTCCTGGGCGCGAATGCCGTCGGCGTCGACGCCGACACACATTTCGAGCACGGACTGGACCGCGCCTTTCACCGAGACGCGATCGCCGTCCTCGCAGCGATTGAGACTGGCACTGAAGCGTTGCTCGGATTCGTAGGGAATGTCGTCGATCCGGGCCGCCCGCTCTTCGCCCACACCCGCCTTGCGCGCAAACGCGAGCAGGGCGACGTCGACGGTATCGCCGTAGCCGACGAAGCGGCCGTCGCGCTCGACGAGCACTCCCTCGTTGGCGAGCGCGGCGGCGTGCGCCATGCGCGCGAGCTGCGCCTCGTGGCGCGCGCGGTCCGCGCCTTGGGGCAGGACCAACGTGCCGCGCGGATCGAGGCCCTCGCCGGTGACCTCCCACGGCGGTTCCCCCGGAAATTGAATCTTGCGCACCGTGAGCTGATTGACGGTCAGCGTGCCGGTCTTGTCGGAGGCGATCAGCGTGCATGACCCGAGCGCCTCGACCGCGACGAGCCGCCGCACGATCACGTTCCTGCGTGCCATGCGCTGCATGCCCACGGCAAGCGCCACGGTGAGCGCGACCGGCAGGCCCTCCGGGATCGCCGAAACCGCGAGCGCGACGGCAAGCACGAAGACTTCGGCGACGGTGGCGCCGCGCGCGAGCGCCACCGCGCCAACGACGACCGCCGCGACGGCGACGCCGACGGCGATGACGCGCGTGAATCGCTCCATCCGCACGATGAGCGGTGGCTTGGGGGCGGGCCGCTCGAGCACGGTGGTCGCGATGCGCCCGAGCTGAGTGCCGGTCCCCGTCGCGACCACCACGCCGCGTGCGCGGCCGCTCGTTACGATGCTGCCGGCGAACACCATGGTAAGCCGTTCGCTGAGCGGGACCTCCGACTCGAGCACCGCGTCGGCGCTTTTCGTCAGCGGCAGGGACTCGCCGGTGAGGAGCGATTCGTCGACCGCGAAGTTGTGGGCGGTGACGAGCCGCAAGTCCGCCGGTACCTTCGCGCCGGACTCCAGGAGCGCGACGTCGCCGGGGACGAGCAACTCGGCGTCCACGTCGTGCGCCGTGCCGCCGCGCACGACGCGCGCGCGCGGCGATACCAGGCTGCGCAGCGCGTCGGCCGAGCGCTCGGCGGAGTACTCCTGATACGTGCCGATCGCCGCGTTGACGAGCAACACGGCGAGGATGAAGGCGGCGTCCGACCAGTCACGCAGCAAGAGCGAAACCAGCGCCGCCGCCAGCAGCACGTAGATCAGCGGACTTTTGAACTGGCGCAGGAATACGACGCCCAGGCGCGGCGGCTTCGCACGCGGCAGGGCGTTGCGCCCGAACGTCCGCAGACGTGCCGTCGCCTCCGGTGCGTCGAGCCCGGCCGGTCCCGTGGCCAGCTCACGCATCGCCTCGTCGGCGGTCAGCGCGTGCGGATGGCGCGGCGGCTTCACGTCCATTGACCTCAGCGGAACCGGGACCACACGAAGACGCCGACGAGCGCAGCGGCGCGACATCCCGCACCGAGAGCGGCCCGCGGGACCGGGCCGCGGAGGCCGTCGCGCACCCTAAGCCGAGCTCGCTTCCTCGCGCAACTTCGCGAGGCAGCGCAGCGCCTCGGCGACGCTCCATGCCTGCGCGATGCAGCCGCGCGGGGTGAAAGGCGCCTCGGCATCGAAGATCTCTGCGAGCGTGCCGATCCCGAAATCCGAGAGCGTGGCGAGGAGTCCGTCGAGAAAGCGCTGCGCGCCCGACCGGTCGCCGGGGTGAACGCGCAGCCAGGCGTCGATCCACGGACCGATGAGCCATCCCCACACGGTACCCTGGTGATACGCGGCGTCGCGGGTGCGCAGGTCGCCGTCGTAGCGCGCGCAGTAGCCGTTGCTCCCCGGCGCCAGCGAGCGCAGTCCGACCGGCGTGACCAGCCGTTCCTGCACCTTGTCGAGCACGGACTTCCAGCGCGAGCGCTCGAGGACCGGATGCCGCAGCGTGAAAGCGAAGAGCTGGTTCGGCCGGAACTCGCAGCTGTCGCCTTCCGGGCCGTCGACCACGTCGTATAAGTAGCCGCCCTGCGCATACCAGAAGCGCCGATTGAATGCGCGCGCGACGGCATCGGCGCGTTCGGCGATGGCGCGCGCTTCCTCCGGGCAATGAAGCGCCTCGAGCCACTGGGCGAAGAGGCGCAGCGCGTTGTACCAGAGGGCGTTGATCTCGACCGCCTTGCCGCGGCGCGGCGTCACGACCCAGTCGTCGACTTTCGCGTCCATCCACGTGAGCGCGTAATGCTCGGCGCCCTGACGCAGGAGGCCGTCGCCCGGGTCGACGCCGATGCCGAAATGCGTCCCACGGACGTGGTGCTCGACGATCGTGCGCAGCGTCGGCAGCAACAGCGCGAGCACGTCCTCGTCGCCGGTGGCCGCGAGATACCGGTCGAGCGCGTGGAAGAACCAGAGCGTCGCGTCCGCAGTGTTGTATCGCCCCTCGTTGCTTCCGTCGGGGAACATGTTCGGGATGAGGCCGTCGCGAACGTAGCGCGCGAAGGTGCCGAGGATCGATGCGGCCTCGTGATGGCGGCCGGTCACGAGCGCGAGCCCCTCGAGGCTGATCATCGTGTCGCGACCCCAGTCGGTGAACCAGTGGTACCCCGCGATCACCGTGCGCACCTGATCGCCGAGGGCGCGCGCGCGCGTGGCTTCGCGCTGGCGCCCTACCGGCGCGATCACGAAATCGTCGCTGCGCAACAACAGCTCCGCGGCGGCGGCGTCGTTCGCGACGAAGGGCGCAAGCGTCAGCAGCCGGCGCCTGCGCTCGCGCTCGATCAGCGGCGCCTCGTCGGGGGCGATGGCGCTCGCGGTCTCCCACGGCTCCGCGGATGCGATCAACGTCACGGGGTGTCCGCGCTCGAGCAATGTATCGAAATGCCCCGGGCACGCGAGGGAACCGACGGCGTCGTAACCGCGCGCACGCTCCACGCGATACACGACGTCGTCGATCCGCTCGCGGTGCAGCTCGAACGTGCTCTCGGGTCCCTCCACGCGGAGGCGCAGCCCGAAGGCGTCGCCGTCGACCGAGAGCGTGACGTGGTCGATCTCGTCGACGAGCAGATAGCGTGGCTGCAGCGGCAGGTTCACCGGTGCCTCGTAGGAGCGAAAGTGCACGGCCGGGCGCAGTCCGAGCCGCACGGGACCTTCGCCCGATAGCAGCGCATAGCGGACGTACACGGTGTTCTGGCCGCGGGCGAGCAACACGCGCTTTTCCAGCGTGCGCCCGCGGACCGCGTAGTGCCAGACCGGCAGGCCCGCTTCGAGACGGAAGGCGGCGAGATGCGCGATCGGCCCGGCCGCAAGCCCCCGGACCGTCTCCTCCACATCGAGGCGAGCCGCCGCTTCGTCCCCGACGAAGAGCGTTTCCGCGACGCGCTCGAGCATGACGACGCGGCCGAGCGGATTGGGCAGCGCGGCGACGAGCCAGCCGTGATAGCGGCGCGTATTGAGGCCGCAGATCGTGCCGGACGCATAGCCGCCGAGGCCGTTCGTGACGATCCACTCGCGGCCGATGACATCGTTCGGGTCGCTGGCCTCGAAGCGGACGTCCCGCACGAGCCGGTCGAGGAGCTCGCGATGGCGGACGCGGAGCTCGCTCATCGACCGGAAGGCGATGGCGCCAGCACGACCGCGCATTCGCCGGGAAGGCACCAGTTCTCCCGGGGCCGCACCCCCGTCGGCGTGCCGGTCGGCACGCCCCGATCGGCCTCCGCCGCGTCGACCGCGCCCAGCCCCTGCCCGCCGTAGCGCGGATCTTCGCTCGACCACACGACGTTCCAGCGCGCGCCCGCGGGAGGGGCCAGCAGCGGCTCGGGCGCCGGATCGAGATGGACCGTCGTTCCGAGATTGACGCACAGCAGTCGGTCGTCGCCGTGCTGGTCTAAGTAGCGCAGCACGAATGCCGCGTCGTCCAACACCGCGCCGTCGACGCCGCCTGGCCGCTGCGCACGAAAGCAGGGCTCGCTCCGGCGCAATTTCAGCAGGTCGCGGTGCAGCGCGAGGACGTGCGCGTTGCGCTCACGCTCCGCGTGGTCGAGCACGCAGCGCTCGAACGTGTCGCGCGCGTCCGGGGCGGCGAGGATCGCCTTCACTTCCGGCGTCGCGGCGCTCGGGAACTGCGACAGGAACTGCGCGCGGCCCTTGCGCACCGCTTCGGCGAGCTCACCGCGATGATCGGCAAAAAAGAGGAACGGCGCGGAGGCGGCGAACTCCTGTCCCTGGAAGAGCAGGGGCGTCTGCGGCGCGAGGAGCAGCAGCGCCGTCATCGCGCGCATGCGGCCCGGGCTCGTCAACGCGTGCAGGCGTTGCCCGCGCGCCGAATTGGCGACCTGGTCGTGGTTCTCGATGAACGCGACGAAGTGCGCAGGCGCAACGCGCAGCGACGACGTGCCGCGATGCTGCTGTTGCCATCGGCACCACTGCCCCTGGTACAGGAAGCCGTACTTCGCCATCGAGACGAACTCCTGCGCACGGCCCCGATAGTCGGTGTAATACGCCTCGTCGCGGCCCGTGAGCGCGACGCGCGAACTATGATGGAAGTCGTCGTTCCACATCGCGTCGAGGCCGTATCCGCCGGCCGCGGGCGTGCGCACGTGGCCGATGTCCTGGGGCTCGTTCTCCGCGATCAGGAGGACGTCCCGGCCGTTCGCCGCGGCGCGTGCGCGCGCGCCGATCTCCTGCAGCACGTGCGTTTGACTGCGGTCGCGGATGCTGTGGGTCGCATCGAGGCGCAGCCCGTCGAGGTGGAATTCGTCGATCCAGTAGCCGGCGTTGCTGACGAAGTACTCGCGCACCGCCCGCGAGTTCGGGCCGTCGAAGTCGATCGCGTCGCCCCATGCGGTCGGCTCGTCGCGCCGAAAGTAGTGCGGCGAGAAGCGGGGGAGCCAGTTGCCCTCGGCGCCCAGGTGGTTGTAGACGACGTCGAGGATCACCGCGAGTCCGCGCGCGTGCGCGGCATCGACGAACCGGCGGAAATCGTCGGGCGTTCCGTAGAGCCGTGTGGGGGCGTAGAGGCACACGCCGTCGTAGCCCCAGCCAAACTCGCCGACGAAGTCCGCGATCGGCATGACCTCGACGACGGTCACGCCGAGATCGGCGAGTTCGTCGAGCCGCGTCATCGCTGCAGCGAAGGTGCCTTCGCGCGTATAGGTGCCGACGTGCATCTCGTAGATGACCTGGCCGCGCAGCTTCGCGCCTTTCCAGTCCTGGTCGTGCCACGCGAACGTGGATGGATCGACGACGCACGACGGGCCGTGCGGCCCGAGCGGCTGATAGCGCGCCGCGGGATCGGGCAAGGCGTCGCCGCCATCGAGGCGATAGCGATACAGCGTGCCGGCGCTCGCTCCGTCGACGAGCCCCGAGAAGTGGCCGTCGTCCTCGCGCGCGAGATCGCATGCACGGATGTCGTGCTCGCCCGCGTGTCGCGCGTCCGAGGCGCCGCCCGACCGCTCGATCACGACCTCGACACGAGTGCGCCCGGGCGCCCATACGCGAAAATGCACGCGCCCGTCGCCGACGACCTCGGCACCGATCGGCAGCCGGCGCGAAAACGTGCCGGCCGCGACAGACCCGGGGCGGTTCGACGACGCTTGCGCGTTCGCGCCCCGCATGACGTTGGCGCCGATCTCCGGCATCGGATCCTCCCTTGAACGCCGAAGCGGCGAGTTCCGCGCGGCGAATGTCTGACCGGCCGGGCACGCGATCCGTTCATCCATGCACGGCAGGCATGAATGCTCGATTGCAAGCCGGGCGAAGCGCATATCGGACCGCCTTGTCGGTCGGTTTTACACGCCCGCGTCGAGCGAATCGACGTTTGCCCGGCAAGTCACTGACGCAGCGCGGTTGTTCGTCCTTGGCCCCGTTCCTGCTTTTCGCCCGCCCCATAAGCGCGGAGATACGCGCTACCGGGGGAGCCTCGCCATGGGGAACATCCTTTACGTCGAGGTCGGCGGGCCGGCGCATCTTTACGCGCGCGAGATGCCCGCCGGCGCGATGGCGGTAGGCGTCGTGCGGCTCGCCGACGGCGCCGTCGGCGCGCTCTTGCGCTTTCGCAACGGCGCCTACGCGCAACTCGACGATCAGGTGTTCCGCGCGCTCGATCGGCTCGAAGTGCTCCGAGCGATGACGTCGGCGCTCACCCCGGCAAGCGCCGATTCCTGACGTCCCGGGCACGTCGCGCCGCGGCGGGCTTCGAGCGTGTGCCCGCTACGCCGGCGGCCGGTCCCCGGCGACCAGGATGCTGCAATGCACGCGCTCCATCAGCAGCGAATCGACCGAGCCGCGCCACCAGCGCAGCGCGAATTTCTTGCTGCGCCGATGCCCGACGATCACGAGGTCGATGCCGAGCGATTCGACGAGGCGCGTGATGACGTCGACGGGCTCGCCATCCTGCAGATGCGTCGTCACCGAGAACCCGCGCTCGGTCAGCCGCGCCGCTGCGCCCTTGAGGTCGGCCTCCATCCGCGAGCGATCGATCGCAAGCGCCGGCTCGGGCACGAACTCGCCGGCGAGCAGGTAGGGCGATGGATCGTGGAGCACGCACACGAGATGGATCTCGCGCCCCGACACCTGCATCAGGTGCGAGCATTCGTCGACCGCAAGCCGGCTCTCGGGCGAGCCGTCGAACGCGACCAGGATCCTCCTGTACATCGGCTTCCTCCTTCATGTCGTTTGCTCCGGTTGTCTCCTCCGGAGTCAGCGCCTGCGGGTCGCCCGGGCCGGGACGATCGCGAAGGCAAACGCTAGGGTAACGATCACGAGGCATTCGTGGAAGGGTCTGGCCGGGTGGGCGGCGCCCGCCGCGCCCGAGCGCCATTCGAGGACGATCGCGAGGAGGTTGACGCCGATGGCGTCGCGGAGTTGGCGCAATGAGCTCACGCAGCGGCCGGCACCGGCCGGCCGCAAAACGCAAGCGCGATCGCCACGAGCGCATCCCATGGATCGCCGCGGCCGAGCCCCTTCGCGAGCGCGTCGAGGCGCGCGAGCATACGCAAGAGCGGCGCGGCGTCGTCCGGCCGCAGGCGCCGCGCTGCAAGCTCGAGCGCCGCCTGGCGCTTGCCCCACACCCGCACGCTGCGCACCGCGCCGGCCAGCGCCTGGCCCCGCGCCACTGCTTCGTGGACGGCGCAAAGCGCGTGCAGGTCCTCGCCGAGCTGCCATACGGCGAGCGTGATCGGCTCGCCTTCGCTTCGCAGCGCCGAGACGATGCGCAGCGTGCGTGCGGCGTCGCCCGCAAGCCAGGCTTCGGAGAGTTCCTGGATGTCGAAGCGCGCCACGTCCGCGACCGCGCGCTCCACGGCCTCCTGCGCGAGCGATCCCGCCGGAAGCAGCAGTGCCAGCTTGTCGATTTCCTGCCGCGCGGCGAGGAGGTTGCCTTCGCAGTGGTCGGCCAGGAACGCGAGGGTTTCGCGCGTCGCGCGCTGGCCGTTTCGCGCCAGGCGCTCGGCAATCCACGCCGGCAGCGCCCGGCGCTCGACGGGGGCAACGGCGATCGCGACGCCTTGCTCGACGAGAGCCGTGAACCAGGCCGACGACTGCGTGGCCCGGTCGATCCGCGGCAGTGTCACCAGCGTCACGTCGTCGGCGTTCGGGTTGCGCGCATGGCGCTCGAGCACGGCGGCGCCTTCGACGCCGGGCCTGCCCGACGGGATGCGCAGGTCGATCAGCTTGCGCGCGCCGAACAGGCCGAGGTTCGCATTCGCCGCGACGAAGGCGTCCCAGCGGAAATGCTGCTCGACGATGTAGACCTCGCGCTCCTCGCAGCCCGCGCGCCGCGCCGCGGCGCGGATGGCATCGCCCGCTTCGATCGCGCCAAGCGGCTCGTCGCCGTGAACCACGTAGAGCGGCGCGAGCGTGCGCGACAGGTGCGCGGCGAGGTCCTGGGGACGAAGCTGCAAAGGCGACTTCCGCGGGATGCGCGCGCCGATCAGGCCGGCTTCTTCGCCGCTTGCAGGCGACGCACGAGCTGGTGGACGGCGTCGGTCTGCATCTCCTTCAGCAGCCGCTGCTCCTGCGTGTCGCGTGCGAGCACTTCGGACTCGTTGAACGTGTAGCTGCGACGCAGCGTGATCTGCCCCGGCGCCAGCCATTCGTTGCCGTCGGCGTCGTGGAGGCGAAAGCTGACACGCTTGATGAGCAGGTACTCGCGCACGCTGCCTCCGCCGGACAGCGAGAGCACCTCCTTGTCGTCGGCGACGAGCGGCACGTCGAGGATCACCTGCGCCTTCTTCGGGTCGTCGACCACCTGCGCACTGCCCGTCGCCTCCAGCGCGCGCTTGAGCTCGGTCGCCATGCCCGGCGCCGCCGGCGCGTTGAGCGCGATCGACGAAAAGGTGTAGTTGGCCGCGCCGCGCAAACGGAACCCGCAGCCCGCCAGCACGAGCGCGATGCCCGCCAAGACGACGAACGTGCGCAGCGCGCGGCTGTCACGGATTGGCGTCATCGTCACCGCCCTATCCTCGATCCCCGATCTCGTTTTCCTACACCACGACGTTCACGAGCCGCCCCGGCACGACGACCACCTTGCGCACCGGTGCGCCGCTGCCATGACGCGCGACCTCGGGCGCGATGCGCGCCGCGGCTTCGATCGCCGCCTTGTCGGCGCCGGCCGGCACGACGAGCTTGCCCCGGAGCTTGCCGTTCACCTGCAGCACGAGCTCGATCTCGTCGCGCACGAGGGCGCGCTCGTCGACCGCCGGCCAGGGCGCGTCGATCAGGTCGCCATGAACGTCGGCATACCCGAGATCGCGCCACAGCACCCACGTCGTGTGCGGCGCGACGGGATAGAGCACGCGAAGCAGGATCGACAGCGCCTCGCGCGCGAACGGCGCGGCCCCCGCGGCGTCGGGCGCCACGCCTTCCAGCGTGTTCAGCATCTTCATCGCCGCGGAGACGACGGTGTTGTACTGGATTCGCTCGTAGTCGTAATCGGCCTGCCGCAGCGCGAGATGGATTTCCCGGCGTGCCGCGCGCACCGTCTCGCCGGCACCGCGGAAGTCGAAGCCTTCACCCCCCAAGCCGACGGTGTCGCGCTGCGACTGCGCGTAATGCCAGACGCGCTTCAGGAACCGGTGCGCGCCCTCCACGCCGGTATCGGACCACTCGATCGTCGACTCGGGCGGACTGGCGAACATGACGAAGAGGCGCGCCGCGTCGGCGCCGTAGCGCTCGATCATGTCCTGCGGGTCGACGCCGTTGAGCTTCGACTTCGACATCGTGCCGAGACCGTCGTACTCGACGGGCTGGCCGTCCTTCTTCCAGATGCCCCCGATGATCGCGCCCTGCGCATTGCGCGCGATCTCGACCTCGGACGGCGGCACGTAGTCGATGCCCCCCTTCGCGTTGCGGCGGAAGAATGCGTGCGCGAGCACCATGCCCTGCGTGAGGAGCCGCGTGAACGGCTCGTCGTACTTGACCATCCCGAGGTCGCGCATCACCTTCGTCCAGAAGCGCGCGTACAGCAGGTGCAGGATCGCGTGCGTGATGCCGCCGATGTATTGGTCCATCGGCATCCAGTAGCGGTCGCGCGCGTCGATCATCGTCGGCGCATCGGGGCATGTGTAGCGCATGAAGTACCACGACGAGTCGACGAACGTGTCCATCGTGTCCGTCTCGCGGCGTGCCGGCGCGTGGCAGCGCGGGCAGGGGACGCGAAGGAAGTCCTCGCGCCGCGCGAGCGGGTTGCCGGTGCCGTCGGGAACGCAGTCCTCGGGCAGCACGACGGGCAACTGGTCCTCGGGCACCGGCACTTCGCCGCACGCGTCGCAATGGACGATCGGAATCGGCGTGCCCCAGTAGCGCTGGCGCGAGATGCCCCAGTCGCGCAAGCGGAACGTGGTGCGCTTCTCGCCGAGGCGAAGCGCTGCGAGGTCGGCGGCGATCGCGTCGACGGCTGCCTGGTATGCGAGCCCGTCGTACTTGCCGGAGTTGACGCAGACGCCGATCGCCTTGTCCTCGTACCACGGCTGCCAGCGATCGGTCGTGAACGCCGGCACCGTGGCGGGATCGGCGGGCGCAATCACCTGGCGGATGAACAGGCCATACTTCTTCGCGAATGCGAAATCGCGCTCGTCGTGCGCCGGGACGCCCATGACCGCGCCGTCGCCGTAGCTCATCAGCACGTAGTTGCCGACCCACACGTCGATGCGCGCGCCCGTCAGCGGATGGGTGACGGTGAGCCCGGTCGGCATGCCCTTCTTTTCCATCGTCGCGAGATCGGCTTCCATCACCGGGCCGCGCTTGCATTCGTCGACGAAGGCGGCGAGCGCCGCGTTGCCGCGCGCGGCATGCGTGGCGAGCGGGTGCTCGGGCGCGACCGCGCAGAACGTGACGCCCATGATCGTGTCGGCGCGCGTCGTGAAGACGAAGAGGCGGCCATCACCGATCGGCGCGCCGTGCGCGTCGCGCACGTCGTGCGGGAACGCGAAGCGCACGCCCTGGCTCTTCCCGATCCAGTTGGCCTGCATCGTCTTCACGCGGTCCGGCCAGCCGGGCATGCGCTCGAGCTCGGCCAAGAGCTCCTCGGCGTAGCGCGTGATCCGCAGGTAGTACATCGGGATCTCGCGCTTCTCGACGGGGGCGCCCGAGCGCCACCCGCGCCCGTCGATCACCTGCTCGTTGGCGAGCACCGTCTGGTCGACCGGATCCCAGTTGACCGTCCCGCTCTTGCGGTAGGCGATCCCCGCTTCGAGCATCCTCAGGAACAGCCACTGGTTCCAGCGGTAGTAGGCGGGATCGCACGTCGCGAGCTCGCGCGACCAGTCGATGGCGAAACCCATGGCCCGGAGCTGGCGCTTCATGTAGGCGATGTTCTCGTAGGTCCAGCGCGCGGGAGCCTCGCCGCTCTTCATCGCCGCGTTCTCGGCCGGCAGGCCGAACGCATCCCACCCCATCGGCATCAGCACGTTGTATCCACGCATGCGCAGGTGCCGGTACATGACGTCGTTGATCGTGTAATTGCGCACGTGCCCCATGTGCAGCTTGCCCGACGGGTACGGCAGCATCGACACGCAGTAATACTTGCCGCGCGGGAACCGCGGGTCGTTCTCGACCGCGCGGTAGACGTCCGCGGCATTCCAGGCGGCCTGGGCGGCGCTTTCGATCGCCGCGGGCTCGAACGGATTCATCGGCTTTTCGGGGGAATGCGCGGGGCGAGCGCGCTGTTATTGACTTAAGTCATTGATTATACCGGCCGGCACCCGCGTGCCGCTCGAAATGTCTCCCGGTGGCACAATTATGTGTTCGACTGCGACGACACCGTCGCCTGCCGTTCGATCGATGCATCGTCCTCGCCGCCTCGGATCGGTTCTCGCCGCGCTCGTCCTCGCCGCGGGGACGTCGCTCGCACACGCGGCAGCGGTGCGCACCGGCCACGTCACGGCCGAGCTCGTCGCCGATCGCGCGGCGCTCGTTCCCGGCGCGACGGTTACCGTGGCGCTCCGCCTCGCGATCGATCCCGGCTGGCACACCTACTGGCGCAACCCCGGTGAATCCGGGCTGCCCACGACGCTCGCGTGGCGTTTGCCGCCCGGCTACCAGGCGGGCGGCATCGTGTGGCCCGCGCCGCGGGCGCTCCCCGCCGGGCCGCTGATGAACTACGGCTACGAGGGCGAGGTATTCCACCTCGTGCCGCTCACCGTGCCGGCCGGCGCAAAGCCGGGAACCGACGCCACGTTGGCCGCGCGTGCCGACTGGCTGGTCTGCAAGGAAACATGCATTCCCGAGGGCGCGGATCTATCGCTCGAGCTTCCCGTTGCGACCCAGGCGCCGGCGTCGAAGTGGCACGAAGCGATCGACGAGACGATGGCCGCGCTCCCGCGTCCGCTGCCGACGGGCTGGCGGGTGAGCGCGACGGCGACCGGCCCCACGATCGCGCTCGAGCTCGTGCCGCCGCCCGGGGCGCGGGATCCCGGGCGGCTGCGGTTCTTTGCGAACGACGAACGCCGGATCGAGGCCTCGACGCCGCAGCGACTCGGGGCGGCGCGCGACGGCGGCTACGTCCTCACGCTGCCCGTTTCGCACGAGCTCGCCGGCGCCTTTCCGCGCCTGCAGGGCGTGCTCACGGCGGAGCGCGGCTGGGCCGACGACGGACGCACCGTCAAGGCCGCCGCGCTCGACGTGGCGCTTTCGGGCACGCCGGTCGCGGGTCCGAAGCCCATCCCGGCGGCCGCGGCGCTCGACGCGGGCAGCGGCGTCGCGGGCCTGTCGTTGCCGCTTGCCGTCGCGTTCGCGCTCGTCGGCGGGCTGCTGCTCAACCTGATGCCCTGCGTGTTCCCCGTGCTGTCGTTGAAGGCGCTCGGGCTCGCCTCGGCGGTGCACGATCGACGCGCGCTGCGCAACGAAGGCCTGGCCTTTGGCGCGGGCGTCGTCGTGGCCTTCGCGGCGCTCGGCGCCGTCCTGGTCGCGCTACGCGCCGCGGGCGAGGAGCTCGGCTGGGGGTTCCAGCTCCAGTCGCCCGCGGTGGTCACGGCCCTCGCGCTGCTGTTTTTCGTGATGGCGCTCAATCTGTCGGGCGTCTTCGAATTCGGCTCGCTCGTGCCATCGCGACTGGCCACGTGGTCGCACGCCAACCGCCACGTCAACGCATTCGC
This sequence comes from Rudaea sp., assembly GCA_050257435.1. Lineage (GTDB taxonomy): Bacteria > Pseudomonadota > Gammaproteobacteria > Burkholderiales > Casimicrobiaceae > VBCG01. Next base: position 16,345 of record JBLMWW010000093.1, on the reverse strand, counting down.
ATCCGGGCTCCTCGCCGTCGCGATCGCGTCGCCGTGCACCGCCCCGTTCATGGGCGCCGCGCTCGGCTACGCGCTCGGCGAGCGGGCGCACGTGACGCTCGCGGTGTTCGTGGCGCTCGGCGCCGGGATGGCGTTGCCATACATGCTCCTTGCGTGGTTCCCGCAGTGGCGGCGCGCGCTCCCGCGTCCCGGCCCGTGGATGGTGCGGCTCAAGCAATTCCTCGCGTTCCCGCTGTATGCGACCGTCGCATGGCTCGTCTGGGTGCTCGGCGCCCAGGTCGGCAACGACGCGGTCATCCGCATCGGCCTCGTCCTCGTGCTGATCGCCTTCGCGCTGTGGGCGTGGCGCGCCTGGGCGCACGCGGCGCGCCGGGTCTGGAGCGCCGTCGCGCTCCTCGGCGCCATTGCCGGCGCGCTCGTCGCATGGCCCCTGTTTGCCGGCGAGCGCGTCGCTGCGCAACCGGACATCGAGAGGGCGACGCGCAAGGGGGACGGGTGGGAGCCCTATTCGGCGGAGCGGGTTGCGGCGCTGACAGCGGAGGGACGCACCGTGTTCGTCGAGTTCACCGCCGCGTGGTGCATCACGTGTCAGGTGAACGAGCGCCTCGTGCTGAACGACGCGGGCGTGCGCGAGGCGTTCGCGCGGAGCCGCGTCGCGCTCGTTCGCGCCGACTGGACGCGGCGCGACCCGGCGATCACCGAGGCGCTCGCCGCGCTCGGCCGCAGCGGCGTCCCGGTCTACGTGCTCTATCGCAAGGACCGCGCGCCGCAGCTTCTCCCCGAAGTGCTGCAGCGAAAGACGGTGCTCGACGCGGTCGCGTCGTGATCGGCGAAGGGATCGGGATTCGGCGCCGCCCGGCGCGCGTGGGCTGACGGCGCAAGCAAGCGAGCTGCGCAGGGATGCCTCCCGAGTCCCGGGGACTTGATGCGGCGGCAGGCGAAATGCCGCCGGCGCGCTCGCGGCGCGCCGGCGGTCACGCGTGATGCACGCCGGGAAGACTTTCGGACCTTACGCGATCACGTTGATCGTGCCGCTCATCGTCTCGTGGCCGGAACCGCAGAAGATGTCGCAAAGAAACGTGAACGTGCCGAGCTTGTCGGGCACGAGTCGAAGCCGTGCCGTCTGACCGGGGACGATGTCGGCGCGCGCGTTGAAGTCCGGTGCGTCGAAGCCCATCAGCACGTCTGCCGTGGTCAGCTCGAGCACGACCGGCACGCCCTTCTTCAGCGTGATCACGTTGGGCGAGTAGGTGAAGCGCCGTGCGACGACCTTGATCACCTGCTCCTTCGGCTGCGCGAGCGCCTGCATGCCGAGCGATGCACCGCCGAGCAGCAGCCCGCCGAGTGCCAGCGTGAAGCGCCTTCTCTGGGTTCGCATGGCTCAGCCCTCCCGCACCGGCAGCTCGTTCAGCTTGAACGCGGCCTGCTCGAGCTCCGCCTCGATGTCGCGGAAGCCGAGGCCCTTGTAGGGATGCGCCGGGTCCCACGGCACGGGCACGCGCTTCGGCTGCGAGCCGGCGACCGGCAGCGCGAACATCAGGCCCTTCGCCGCGTGATGCGCGATGTGGCCCGTCATCCGGTGATGCTCCTGATGGATGTGGCCGTAGAAGACCGTCACGTTCCGGTGCGGCATCAGGAGCTCGATCGCCCGCGCGCCGTCGCGTGTCGCCCAGTCCCATTGCGGATAGAGATCGAACAGGGGACGGTGCGTGAGCACGACGATGTTCGCCTCCGCCGGCTGCCGCTCGAGGTCGGCGGCGAGCCATTGCATCTGCCGGTCGCCGATCGAGGCGCGCGGATCGGACACGTTGTCGAGGATGATGAAGTGCACGCCCTTGTGATCGAACGTGTAATGCGTCTCTCCGAAGAGCTCCCGATACGCCTCGCCCCAATCGAGCGAGGCGTCGTGCTCGCCGGGCATGAAGCGGACGTCCTTCACCTCGAGCTCGCCGACGATGGCCTTGAACTCGGCGAGACGCCGGCGGCGTTCCTTGGGGTCGTCGGTCGTGTGCGTGAGATCGCCGGTGAAGACGACGAAGTCCGGCGGCTCGGAAAGGCCGTTCACCGCGGCGATCGCCTTCCGCAGCGTGCCCTTCGCATCCGGGTTGGGCGGGCCCTCGAAACCCCAATGGGTGTCCGACATCTGGACGAAATAGAATTCGTCCGCGTCGGCTGCACCCGCGGCCGGCATGCCCGACCCCATTGACATGCCGGCCTTGACCGTCTCGCGCATCGCCATGCCGCCCTCGCGCGCGGCGGCGCGGCCCGAGGCGAACACGACGCCGCCAAGCCCCGCGAGCTTCAGAAACTCCCTTCGATCGATTCCACGACGCATCGCCATCCCCTTTCACGTATCGGGTTGAAGACCTACGCCATGCCCTACTGCCGGCCGCGCGCGGAAATTCCTCCGCGACGCCGCCCACGCCCGGGGGAATAATTCGCTCGCGGGGCCGGTATGTGATTTCCAAAGGGGGATCCGCGCGCCGTGCCGGGAATTTGTCCGGCTGCACGGGGGTATGCCGGGTAACGGATGGAGCGTCGCTTGTCCGATCACGCACGTTTCGAAGAGCTCGTAATGCCGCATGTGAACGCCGGCTACAACCTCGCGCGGTGGCTCGCGCGCGACGCGCACGACGCGGAGGACGTGGTGCAGGACGCGTGCGTGCGGGCGCTCAAGTACATCGGCTCGCTCGACAAGCGCGACGCGCGCGCGTGGTTCCTCACGATCGTGCGGCACGCGTTCTACGATTGGTGCGGGCGCAACCGGCCGGCCGAGATCGCGCACGACGACGGAACGGCGATCGAGACCGCCGTCGATACCGCCGGAGTCGACCCGGAGCAGGCGGCACTGCGCCGTTCGGAGGCGAAGCTCCTCGCCGATGCGATCGCCGAGTTGCCGCTCGCCTTCCGCGAAGTTCTCATACTGCGGGAAATGGAGGACCTCTCGTACAAGGAAATCGCGCGCATCGCCGACATCCCCATCGGCACGGTCATGTCGCGGCTCGCGCGGGCGCGCGCACTGCTGCAGGGCTCGCCGCGGCTGCGCGCAATCGGCGAACGCGCACTGGGAGGCGACGCATGAATTGCAACGATGCCGACGCCCTGGTCGTGCGCTACGCCGACGCAGAGGTGCACGGGCTCGAAAAGTACTTGGTCGAGAGGCACCTGCGCGAATGCACCAAGTGCGCGGCGAAGCATGCGAGCCTCCTTGCCCTGCGCGCCCGCATGCGCGCGGAAGTGCCGTACTTCGCTGCACCCGCGGGATTGCGCGAGCGCATACGCGCCGCCGTGGCCGATACGCCGCCCGCCGGCAGGCGTAAGGGACTGCGCTTGCATCGGCTCGTCGAACGCGCGCTCGGCGGAGCAGCGGCGCTCGCGACGGGCGAGCGCTTGCGGCTCGTTGGCGGCGGAGCGCTGGCCGGATGCGCGGCGACCGTGCTCGCCTTCGTCCTCGGTACGACGCTCCTCGATTGGCGCCGCGATCACGACATCGCGGTCGAGGCCGTGGCGACGCATGTGCGCGCCACGCTCGACGGCGATTCGATCCAGGTCGCATCGTCGGACCGGCACACCGTCAAGCCGTGGCTGTCGGCGCGGCTCGACTATTCACCGCCCGTGATGGATCTCGCGGTCGACGGCTTCCCGCTGCTCGGAGGTCGTCTGGCGACGCTCGACGGCCGTCCGGTGGCGACGCTCGTCTACCGGTACCGCAATCACGTCATCGACGTGTTCGTGCGACCGGAGTCCTCGGACGCGCCGCCGCTTCGGTCGCTCCGCGGTTTCAACTGCGCTCACGCCAACGCGCGCGGATGGGACTGGCTCGCCGTCTCCGACGTGAGCTCGGACGTGCTGATGGCCTTCGTGAAGCAGCTCGCCCGCGAAGCGCCTTCCCCTTGAAGCGGCGCGACGCCTGACCTCCCGGCCCGTTTGCGGGCCTCCTCTGCGTTCTGCGCGGACACACGCGTAGAGCGCTCGCGCACGACGCGCGACGCGCACGGATTCGGTGGACCGTCGCGCCGGCGGTGCGCCGTCGAGCGGCGGACCTCGAGCGCGCGTTGACTCCCGGACGCCCGGCGTTATTCCCGCGGGCATAACGGGCGCCGGCAGCCGGTCGGGCACGGTAAGCGATGTCGCATCGCGGGCCGGCGCAAGCATCGATGACGAGCCTTTCCGCGAAGCGCCATCGCTCGGCATGAGCGAACGTTCGCTCTCGTCGAGCACGGCAGCGTGGCCACGTGCAACGCACCCGTCGCCGGCGAACGCGGCCGACGCATGTCTACCCCAACGATCAGGAGCACAGCATGAAACGCAATGCATCCCTCGCAAAACGGCTCATCGTCGCGACCGGGCTCACGCTCGTCTCGTTTGCCGCGAGCGCCGACGACAACAGCATGAGCGTCCTCACCGGCGACTCGTATGCCTACTTCAACGGACTCGAATTCCGTCTCGGCCAGTTCAACGTGCCGCACGCGAAAACGATGGCGGCCGGCGATCCCGCCGCGCAACCCGCCAACGCGCAGGGCAGAACCTTCCCTCGCGTGCTGCTCGCCGGCCCGATGCCCGATCGGGTGGGTGCTCGGCGCAATCCGGGATCGTCGTCGGAAGGCGCGATGCAGCCGCCGCGTGAGCGCGCGACGCCCGCTCCGCGCGTGTGGGTGCCGTCACCGTTCCGCGACGACACGGGGGCGTGACGCCATGGCGCGTTCGCTGCGAAAGGACGCGAAGGGGGGCCGGGCGTTCCGTAGGGCGCTCGGAAGGAAGACGCTCGTCGTCGCGATGGGCGTGGGCGGCGTATCGGTCGGCGCCCACGCCGCCGCGCTCGACGACCTGAAGGCGCAGATCGAGGCGCTGCAAAGGAAAGTCGTCGAACTCGAGCAAAAGCAGGGCGCGCGCGAGCGCGCGCCCGTCCCCGGCAATGTCGTCACCGGAGGCGCGACCAAGGGCTCGTTCCGCCTCCCCGGATCGAACACGTCGGTCACGCTCGGCGGCTATGCGAAACTCGACGCGGTGTTCAGCAACCCCAGCGCGGGCGTCGACAACCGCGCCGATCTGCAGCTCGACCCCTCCAGCATCCCGGTGGGTCCCGCCGCGGGCCAGCACGAACGCAACCAGGTCAAGTTCGGCGCGCGCGAGACGCGGCTCTTCGTCAAGACGAACACGCCGACCGCGTTCGGCGACCTGGATACGCATGTGGAATTCGACTTCTACGGCGCCGACGGAAACGAGAGCGTCAGCAACTCGCATGGCCTGCGGCTGCGGCACGCGTACGCGAAGCTCGGGAAGTTTCTCGCCGGCCAGACCTGGACGACGTTCATGAATCCGGGCGCGCTGCCGGAGACGCTCGACTTCGGCGGTCCCGCCGGTCAGGTATTCGAACGGCAGACGCAGATCCGGTGGACGGAATCGTTCGCCGGGTTGCAGGCGCCGACGCAGTGGTCGATCGCGCTCGAAAACCCGGAAACCGTCGTGCAGACGAGCGCCGGGAGCCTGCGTGCCGACGACGACCACGTTCCCGATTTCACCGGGCAGGTCGCGTTCGACACGGCGCGCGGCAAGTTCTCCGTGCACGGCCTGCTGCGGCAGATCCGTGTCGACACCGCGGTCCCTGCGCTCACGGACCAGAAATGGGGCGGCGCATTGGCGTTGGCAGGGTCGGTTCCCACGATCGGCAAGGACGACGTCCGCTTCACGGCGAGCGTGGGTAACGGCATCGGACGCTATGCGAACGGCTTCTTTCCGGATGCCGTCCTCGACGATCGCGGCCGGCTCGGGCTGCCGACGCAATGGCTGTTCTACACGGGGTATCGGCATTTCTGGACGGACAGCCTGCGCTCGTCGCTCGTCGTCTCGATGGCGAGCGAAAACAATCCCGCGGGTGCCCCCGCCGATACGAACAAGCGAACGCGCTCGGCGCACGTCAACCTGATCTGGAGCCCGGTCGAAAACACCGACCTGGGCATGGAGTACATCCGCGCGGACCGCGAAACGGAGGACGGGTCGAGCGGGCACCTCGACCGCGTCCAGCTGTCCGCGAAGTACGCCTTCTAGCCGGCACACTTCACTGGATCGGGACCGCATCGATGCCGTCCTCGCTCGCCGAACGCCCGCGCCCGGCGCAATGTGCGCCCTCGGTGCAATGTCCGCGTCAACCCGGCGCAGGCGAGAGGTGGGCAAGGCCAGGCGCGCCGCTCCGCGCATTCAATCGAGGCCCGCGATCCCGGCGTCTCGCAGCCGCCGCTCGAGGGTGTCGATACGCTCGCGCAGCGGTCTTGCGATGTCGGCCATCTGCGCCGCCGAAAACCGCTGCGGTATGTGTTGCGGGCAGTTCCAGTCGAACGCGGCCACGTCGAATTGCGCGACGCGCTCGACGCGCGCACGATGCGTCGCGGGCGGCTCGACCCGGCGCACGAGCGCGGGGTCTGCTCGGGCCAGGTCGATGAAGCACAAGCGGCCGAAAAGCTTGAGGCGGCGCCCCTCGGTGTAATCGACGACGATGATCGACGCCCGCGCGTCGCGCGCCGCGTTGCCGACGCTGACGTACTGGCGGTTGCCGCGGAAATCGGCGAAGGCGATACGCGTTTCGGATATCACGCTCACGAAGCCCGACGGGCCGCCGCGATGCTGCACGTACGGCCAGCCGGTCTCGCTCACCGTCGCGAGATAGAGGCTGTCCGCACGCGCGAGGAACGCTCGCTCGCGCTCGCCCAACGAATCGTTCGGGCCCGCGCTAGCCTGCAGGCGCGCACACAGTTCGCGCGAGCCGTACCACGCCTGCCGGTCCTGCACGGCAGGCGTGAACGCAACGTCGGCGTATCGGTGGCTCATCGAGCATCCATTGCGCAACGGCGCGCGCATTCGCCTCGCCCGCGCGTCAGGCGGCGAGCGGTACCGCGGCCGCGAACGGCTCCACGCGCGGGAAGTCGACATTCACTTGGACGGCCTTGTTGAGGACGTTGGTGAAGAGATTCAGCGCGACCAGGGCGATGATCTCGACGATCTCGCCGTCCGACACGCCGGCGGCGCGCACCGCGTCGAACTCGGTGGCACTCACGTCGCCGGTCCCCTCGTTCAGCGCCTTGGCGAAGGCGACGATGGCGGCGGGCCTGGCATCGACCGACGTTCCGCGCCGGTTGCGCGACATCTCGTCGTTCGTGAGCCCGGCCGCCCGGCCGATGGCCGTATGCGCCGAGAGACAGTACGGGCAGGCATTGCCCTCGGCGACCGCGAGCGCGATGCGCTCCTGCGTCGCCTTGTCGATGGCGAAACCGGCCGTGGCGCCGTAGAGCCCGAGGAAGCCTTCCAGCGCCTGCGGGGAATGCGCGAGCACACGCGTGAAATTCGGAGCGATCCCGAGTTGCGCACGAACGGCATCGAGCAGTTGGCGCGCGCGGCCGGTCGCGGTGGCGGGATCGATTGCGGGGATGCGGGACATGGTTTTCCTTTCGTCGGGGTCGAGGCTGCCGGACTTGGTCAGCGACGCGGAGCATGACTCCTGCGACGATCGGAATAAATGCTGCAACAAGCAGAAGATTACTGCTGTATGTGGAATAATGTCCGGAATGGACCGGCTCCGCGCCATCGAGACGTTCGTGCGCATCGTCGAGCGCGGGAGCCTGACCGCGGCGGCCGAGGCGATGGGCGTCTCGCTGCCCGGGGTCGTGCGAACGCTGGCGGCGCTCGAGGCGATGCTCGACGTGCGGCTTCTCAACCGCACCACGCGCCGCATGGCGTTGACCGACGAGGGCCGCGAATACTACGAGCGCTGCAAGCGGATCCTGGCGCAGGTCGAGGAAGCGGCGGCCGCGTTGTCGGCGCGCCGCGTCGCCCCGAAGGGCCGGCTGCGATTGACGGCGCCGGTGGTTTTCGGCCGTTTGCATGTCGCACCGGTCGCAAGGGAGTTCGTCGTCCGGCATTCCGGCGTCGTGGTCGACCTGGTGCTGCTCGACCGCGTCGTCGACCTGCTCGAGGAGGGCATCGACGTCGGCGTGCGCATCGGCGAGCTGCCCGATTCGTCGCTCGTCGCGATCAACGTCGGGCAAACGCGGCGCGTCGTGTGCGCGAGCCCCGGATACCTCCGCCGTCACGGTGTGCCGCGGACGGCCGAGGACCTGGCGTCGCATCGCTGCGTCAATTTCGCCGGGCTGGCGCCGGCGTCGGAATGGACGCTCGCGACCGGCCGCGCCGTCGAGCGCGTAGCGGTCGCCCCGATCCTCGCCTCCAATCAGATCGATCCGGTCCTGGATGCCTGCGAGCGCGGGTTGGGGCTCGGCCAGTTCCTTTGCTACCAAGTGCGCGCGCCGCTCGACGCGGGACGGCTGCGGCGCGTGCTGCGCGAGTTCGAACCCGCGCCCCTGCCGATCCACGTGATCTATCCCGGCGCGCGCCTTCTGTCCGCGACCGTGCGGGCATTCGTCGACTGGTCGCTGCCGCGGCTGCGCGCACGCCTTGCCGCTACGGACGCAGCGCGAGCGACAGGCCGATCGGGATGAACACGACGGCGAGCAGGTTGCCGACGAGGACGATCGACGCGACCTTGCCCGGCTCCTGGCGGAATTGCTCGGCCACCATGAAGTTCAGCACGGCGGGGGGCAGGCTGCCGAAGAGGATCAGCAGGCCCTGCTGCGTGCGGTCGAGATCGAGCACCGACGCGAGGAGCGCCGCGATCGCGAGGCCGGTCAGCGGACAGACGAGGCCGCCGACGATCCCGATGCGCCAGTCGTCGAAGCTCACCTCGTAGAGGCGCACGCCGAGGGAGATCAGCATCATCGGAATGAGCGCGTCGCCGACGAGCTTGATCGCGACGGACAGCCATTCGGGCAGCGGCGGATGCACGATCGCGAACGCAAACCCGAGCACCGTCGCGACGACCATCGGGTTCCGGACGAGATTCCCGAAGCGCGCATGGTGGTCGATGATCCACACCCCGAGGGTGAAGTGGAGCAGGTTCGAGATCGTGAACAGGGCCACCATCGGCGAGAAGCCCGCGCTGCCGTAGGCGAGGACGGCGAGCGGCAGCCCCATGTTGCCGCAGTTGTTGAACATCATCGGTGGCACGAACGTGCGCGCGCTGGTGTGCAGCAGGCGTGCGAAAGGCCACGCAAGAAGGCCCGAGCCGAGCACGACGCCGATGCTGCCGACGAGCAGCCAGCGATTCGCGGCGACGTCGAAATCCTTGCTGGCGAGCGCGGAGAACACGAGCGCCGGCGCCAGCATGCTCATGCTGATCCGGTTCACGACGCTCATGTCCGGCTTGGTGCGCCGCGCGTAGAGCCAGCCGAGCGCGATGATCGAGAAGACCGGCAGGATGATGCCGGCGATGCGTTCGAGCATGAAAGGAACGAGGGACGAGGGGCGAGAGACGAGGGACGAGGGAAGCGGGGCGAGGGAGCGTCGGTGACGCGTGCGATTGGTGCGAGATCTGTTGACCGCTTAGCAGCCAGCAGATCAGGCGCGCCAGGGATGCTCCCTCGTCCCTCGCCCCTCGTCCCTAGAGGATGTACTGCGCCAGGTTATCGTCTCCCGCAATCCCGGCCAGTCGCTCGTCGACGAACGCGGCATCGATCGTGATCGTCTCGCCGGTACGGCGCGCGGCGTGGAACGAGACGTCCTCGAGCAGCCGCTCCATCACCGTGTAGAGGCGGCGGGCGCCGATGTTCTCCTGGCGCTCGTTGACCGAGTGGGCGATCTCGGCGATGCGCCGGATGCCCTCCGCGGTGAATTCGAGGTGCACCTGCTCGGTGCCGAGCAGCGCCTCGTACTGCCGGGTGAGGCACGCGTCGGTGGCCGTGAGAATCCGCTCGAAATCCCCGACGGACAGCGGGGAGAGCTCGACGCGGATCGGCAGCCGGCCCTGGAGCTCGGGAATGAGATCGGAGGGTTTCGCGAGGTGGAATGCGCCCGAGGCGATGAACAGGATGTGATCCGTCTTGATCATCCCGTACTTGGTCGAGACGGTCGTTCCTTCGACCAGCGGCAACAGGTCCCGCTGCACGCCCTGCCTGGACACGTCGGCGCCGTGCGTGTCGGTGCGCGCGGCGATCTTGTCGATCTCGTCGAGGAACACGATGCCGTTCTGCTCGGCGGAGGCGAGCGCGCGCGACTTGATGTCGTCGTCGTTGATGAGCTTCGCCGCCTCTTCGTCGGTGAGCTGCTTCAGCGCATCGGGCACCTTCATCCGCTTCACCTTGCGGCGGCCCCCGCCGATCTGCTGGAACATTCCCTGGATCTGCGCCGTGAGGTCCTCCATCCCGGGCGGCGCCATGATGTCCATCTGCGGCGGCGAGACCGAGATCTCGATCTCGATGTCCTTGTCGTCGAGCTGGCCCTCGCGCAGCATCTTGCGGAACTTCTGGCGCGTGCCCGAGTCGGCCGGCTTCATGTCGTGGAAGTTGACCTCGCGCGCCGGCGGCAACAGCACGTCGAGTACCCGCTCTTCCGCCGCGTCGGCGGCCCTGTCGCGCACCACGCGCGTCGCCGCTTCCCGCGTCTGCTTGATCGACACCTCGACCAGATCGCGCACGATGGTGTCGACATCGCGTCCCACGTAGCCGACCTCGGTGAACTTCGTGGCTTCGACCTTCACGAACGGAGCGTCGGCGAGGCGGGCGAGGCGCCGCGCGATCTCCGTCTTGCCGACGCCGGTGGGGCCGATGAGAAGGATGTTCTTCGGCGTGATTTCCTGGCGCAGCGGCTCGGGCACCTGCTGGCGTCGCCAGCGGTTGCGCAGCGCGATCGCCACCGCGCGCTTCGCCGCGTCCTGCCCGACGATGTGCTTGTCGAGCTCGGACACGATTTCTTCGGGCATCATCGGCAGCGGCATCGTCGGACCTCAAACGAAACGGCCGCCGAGGGATGTCGGCGGCCGTCTCATTTTACCGCTGCCGGTGCGCTGCTTCGTCGATCGTCGCCCCGTGCAGCGACCTGCACGGATCCGCGATGCTATCGAAATTCGAAAACGAGGCGAGGCAATGGCTCAACTCCGTTGTGCGTTCGGCGAGCGCGGGCGTCGTTCCCGGTCGCCGTGCGACAATGCCGGTCCGTGCGTCGCCACCAGGGAAATTCGCGCTTGACTCTCGCGCTGCCGGGGAGGGGGACCGTTCTCGCGCTCGTCGTGACGCTTTGCGTCGGTGCATGCGGGTCGTTTCGCTTCGGCGCCGAACGACCCGAAGCGCCCGCTCGCGGCGATGAAGCCGACGCCGGTCGCCTCGGACAGGAGGCGGAACTGCGTGCGATAGGCGGCTCCGCGATGTCCGGCAAGATTCGCGTCGTCGACCGTGGCGACGGCGCCCTCTTGCTCGTCTCGTTGATGAACGTTTCCGTCGGCGACTTCCGGATCGCGTTCCACGCCGAGCCCAATTGCTCGTCGCCGAACGGATTCTCGGCGGGCCCGGCCTGGGCACCGGCGGGCCGGCGCCCCGAGGACCTGGTGCCGCTCCAGCATGCCAATTCCGAAGGCCATGTCGAGGTGACGGAGCGCGTGCGCGGCCTGCATGCGAACGGCGCCGACGGCGTGGCCGGCCGCAGCGTCATCGTCTATGCGGGGGCGAAGATCGAGCCGATTCGCCCGGGCGTACGCAACGAGGCGATCGCCTGCGGCGTTTTCCGTCCGGCGAGACCGATCTCGTTCTGATCTTCGCCCGTCCGCGCGATCCTCGTTCCCATGGGGCTCCTCACCGACCGCAAGATCCTCATCACGGGCGTTCTCTCGAATCGCTCGATCGCCTACGGCGTGGCCAGGGCGTGTCACCGCGAAGGCGCCACGCTCGCCTTCACGTACGCGAACGACGAGCTCAGGGACCGTGTCGTCCGCATCGCGCGCGAGTTCGGCAACTGTCCGATCCTGCCGTGCGATGTCACCTCGGACGCGCAGATCGCGGGCCTTTTCGACGCCCTGCGCACCGAGTGGAACGGACTCGACGGGCTGCTGCACTCCGTTGCCTTCGCGCCGCGCGAGACGCTTTCCGGGGATTTCCTCGAGGGGCTGTCGCGCACGGCGTTCGCGACCGCACACGATGTCTCGAGTTACAGCTTCGCGGCGCTCGCCAAGGCGGCGCGGCCGCTGCTCGGCGGGCGCAACGCGTCGCTCCTCACGCTCACCTACCTGGGCGCGGCACGCGCCGTCGCGAACTACAACGTCATGGGGCTTGCGAAGGCGAGCCTCGAGGCGAGCGTACGCTATCTCGCCGCGGCGCTCGGTCCCGAGGGGACGCGCGTCAACGCCATCTCGGCCGGCCCGATCAAGACGCTGGCGGCGGCAGGCATCGGCGGCTTCTCGAAGATGCTGCACTTCGTCGAGCAGACCGCACCGCTGCGGCGAAACGTCACGATCGACGAGGTGGGCAACGTCGCCGCCTTCTACTTCTCGCCGCTATCGTCGGGCATCACCGGCGAGATCACCTACGTCGACGGCGGCTTCTCGAGCGTTGCCGCGGGGCTCGGAGAGTAGCGCGCGACGCGCCCGAACGGTATCCCGATGAGCGCGCGTCGGTACGACGCGGTCGTGATCGGCGCCGGCCACAACGGCCTCGTGTGCGCCGCCTACCTTGCGCGCGCGGGCCTTTCCGTGTGCATCGTGGAGCGGCGCGACGTCGTCGGCGGTGCGGCGGTCACCGAAGCGTTTCATCCGGGTTTTCGCAATTCGACGGCAAGTTACACGGTCAGCCTGCTCGATCCGCAGGTGATCCGCGACCTGCGCCTCGCCGAGCACGGGCTCGCCATCGTCAAGCGGCCGCTGGCGAACTTCCTGCCCCTCGAAGGGAACGCCTATCTCAAGGTGGGCGGCGGTCTCGCCGCAACGCAGGCGGAGGTCGCACGTTTTTCGGTGCGCGACGCCGAGCGCCTGCCTGCCTATTACAGGATGCTGGCACGCGTCGCGGACGTCCTGCGCGCGCTGCTCCACGTCACGCCGCCCAATGTCGGCGTCCGCCGCGGGGAGCGCCTCGCGTTCGCGCTCGAGGTCTGGAGGACGGCGAAGCCGTTCCGCGCGCTCGACCGCGCGGGACAGCGCGACGTGCTCGATCTTTTCACCAAAGGCGCGGGCGAGATCCTCGATCGCTGGTTCGAGTCCGAGCCGATCAAGGCGGCGTTCGGCTTCGATGCGGTCGTCGGCAATTTCCAGAGCCCGTACGCGCCCGGCTCGGCGTACGTGCTGCTGCACCACGTGTTCGGCGAGGTGAACGGCGAGCGCGGCCAGTGGGGACATGCGCAAGGCGGCATGGGCGCGATCACGCAGGCGATGGCGAAGGAGTGCCTCGCGCGCGGCGTGGCGATTCGCACGTCGGCGCCGGTCCGCGCCGTGCGCGTCGAGGGCGGACGCGCGAACGGTGTCACGCTCGAAAGCGGGGAGACGATCGCCGCACGCCGCGTCGTCGCCAACGTCAACCCCAGGCTGCTGTTCGAGAAGCTGGTCGCGGCCGAGCATCTCGACGCGGATTTCCGTGCGCGCGTCGACGGCTATCGCTGCGGCTCTGGCACGTTCCGCATGAACGTCGCACTCTCGGAATTGCCCGACTTTCGAGCGTTACCCGGCGCGAACGCCCAGCCGCATCACGGCAGCGGCATCATCGTCGCGCCGTCGCTCGCGTACATGGAGCGCGCGTATTTCGACGCGCGTCTTCGTGGATGGTCGCGCGCGCCCATCGTCGAGATGCTGATCCCGTCCGTCGTCGATCCCTCGCTCGCGCCGCAGGGCCGGCACGTCGCGAGCCTCTTCTGCCAGCACGCGCATCCGCGCATCGGCGACGTGCTGCCCGGGCACACGTGGGACGACCATCGCGAGGAAGTGGCCGACCTGATGATCGCGACCGTCGATTCGGTGGCCCCGAATTTTGCGCGCAGCGTCCTCGGCCGCCGCGTCCTCACGCCCCTCGACCTCGAGCGCGAGTTCGGCTTGACCGGCGGCGACATCTTTCACGGCGCGCTCGCGCTCGACCAGCTCTTTTCCGCGCGGCCGGTGCTCGGGCATGCGGACTACCGGATGCCGATCCGAAACCTTTATCTGTGCGGCGCGGGCGCGCATCCGGGAGGCGGCGTCACGGGGATACCCGGCCGCAACGCGGCGCGGGAGATCCTGCGGGATGCCAGGCACAAGCGACGCGATTGAGTACCATCGCTTGCCTTCCGCGGCAGCGGGGAAGGCGCGCTCCGCGCTCCATTACCCCAGTCGCGCTTCGCACACCTTCCCCGCTGCCGCGGAAGGCAGAGCGGTGGCTGCGTCCCCGCATGCTGCGCGACGCGAGCATGCCCTTGAATTCAAGCGAAGCCGGCCGATAAGCCGGGTTCTGTTACGGCGCGCGGTGCGCGCTATGACCGTCATTCCTCTAGGCCCGTCGTTGCCGACGGGCTCGAGCCGCCTACCCGCGGACTCGGCGAGCAGCGTCGTCGTCCGCCTATTTGGCGTTGCTCCGGATGGAGGTTGCCGCGTTTCACCCGCTTCCGAAAAGGAAGCGACTCGTCTCTGTGGCCCTGTTCCTCGCCTTCGCGGCGGCCGAAGCCGCTGCTATTGCGGCCGGGCGTTACCCGGCATCCCGCTCTGTGGAGCCCGGACTTTCCTCTCCCCTGGAAACGTATCCCAGGGCAGCGACGATCTGGCCGGCTTCGCGATGCAATTATAGTCGACACAGGCGCAAACGAGGTCCTGCCGGCCCCGCCGGTCAGACCGGGATGTCAGGTTCGCTCACCCGCCAGCGCAGCGCCTCTCCGGCGCGCAACGGCACGACCGTCGCGTCGCCGAACGGGAGCGTCTCGGGCGCGCGCCATGCCTCACGTATCAGCGTGATCGAATCGGTGTTCACGGGCAGTCCATAGAACGCCGCGCCGTGAATGCTCGCGAATGCCTCGAGGCGATCGAGCGCACCCGCAGTCTCGAATGCCTCGGCATAAAGCGGCAGCGCCACCGGCGCGGAATAGCACCCGGCGCAGCCGCATGCGCCCTCCTTGTCCGCCTTGGCGTGCGGCGCCGAGTCGGTGCCGAGGAAGAACTTGCGATTACCGGAGGTCGCCGCCGCGACGAGCGCCTGTCGGTGCGTCTCGCGCTTCAGCACCGGCAGGCAGTACAGGTGGGGACGCAAGCCGCCGGCGAAGAGCGCGTTGCGCGAGTAGAGCAAATGCTGCGGCGTGATCGTCGCGGCGACGTTCGGCGGTGCGGCCGAGACGAAATCGACGCCCTCGCGCGTGGTGACGTGCTCGAGCACGACGCGCAATCCCGGGAAGTCGCGCACGATCGCGGCGAGATGCCGCTCGACGAACACGCGCTCGCGGTCGAAGACGTCGACGTCGGGATCGGTGACCTCGCCGTGCAAGGCCAGCACGAGGCCATGCCTCTCCATCGCGGCCAGCGCCGGGTAGGCGCGCGCGAGGTCGGTGACGCCGGATTGGGAATTTGTCGTGGCCCCCGCGGGGTAATACTTCACCGCATGCACGACGCCGCTCGCCTTCGCGCGCGCGATCTCGTCGGGGGACGTGTCATCGGTGAGGTAGAGCGTCATCAGCGGCTCGAACCCGGCGCCTTGCGGGAGCGTCGCGAGGATGCGCTCCCGGTACGCGGCGGCCATCGCCGCCGTCGTGATCGGCGGCCGGAGATTCGGCATGACGATTGCTCTGCCGAAGACCTGGGCCGTTACCGGCGCCACGGCACGAAGCGCGGCACCATCGCGCAAGTGCAGGTGCCAGTCGTCGGGACGCAGGAGTCGGACGTGGTGAGCGGTCATTCGGAAGCCTTTGATTTTCAACCATTATACCGGCGCCCCCTCGGTGCGTGGCCCGGCGGCGCGGGCGGCATGGCGAATTCGCTTGACGCGCGCGTGCGGGCTATAATGCGCAATTTAGTGCGGGCGCGGTGGCAAGGGGATTGCAATGCCTGACGTCGCGTCGGTACGAGTTTCAAGGACGGAACACAGCATGGCCGCCAAAACTGCAATTGCAGTGAAAAAACAGCCGCGGGAGCTGACGGAGGAGGACATCCTGAAGGCCCCGGAGAAGGACTACATGAACGAGGCGCAACTCGCCTTCTTCAGGAAGCGGCTCGAGGACATCCGCGACCAGATCCTCCGCAACGCCGACGACACGGGCGAGCATTTGCGCGAGAACGAAATCACGACCGACCCCTCCGACCGTGCTACGCTTGAAGAGGAATACACGCTCGAGCTGCGCACGCGCGACCGGGAACGCAAGCTTTTGAAGAAGGTCGAAAAATCGCTGCGCATGATCGAGGACGGCACGTACGGATACTGCGAGGAAACCGGCGAGCCCATCGGGGTGCCGCGGCTCATCGCCCGTCCGATGACGACGCTGTCGATCGAAGCGCAGGAGCGCCGCGAACGCGTACAGAAGCTGTACGGCGACTGAA